>NZ_CP010429.1:4387500-4735625 GCF_000974425.1 Spirosoma radiotolerans | reverse complement strand
GGGCAATATTGGGCATTGCGTCGGGCCAACAGGCAATTATCGGCTCAGAACGAAATTATTACCAGCAACAGTCACCAGTTGGTTAGTCAGTCTGATCAATTGCGTACGCTGATGAAAGAATTGCACCACCGCGTTAAAAACAATTTAGCTATTGTATCGAGCCTGCTCACCTTGCAGGCGAACGGCCTGACGGATGAGAAAGCCGTACAGGCACTTCGTAAAGGACAGCAGCGGGTGCAGGCCATGTCGCTCATTCACCAGCGATTGTACCAGACAGATCGGGTAACGATCGTTAACATCCGTGAATATTTGACCGATTTGTCTGAAAGCCTGATGCGGGCTTACGGCTACGAACCCGCTAACTTCGATTTACAGGTCGACGTAGCACTGGAAGAGTTGGATGTCGATGTGGCTATGCCATTAGGACTGATCGTAAATGAATTAATAACCAACTCGTTTAAGTATGCTTTTACGCACCAGGAGCACCCGCTGCTCCGGATCAAACTAGATTATGCCAATGGCGCATCGCAGCCAGGTATTACCCTGGAAGTACAGGATAACGGGCCGGGAATAAAGGCGACCGACTGGCAGAAAAATAATAACCGAACATCGTTTGGCCGACGCCTGGTTACTTCCCTGACGGAACAACTAGAAGGTAAATTCGAATTGACTACCCAGAATGGCACCTTATGCCGACTGCACATACCGCAGACTCGTTTGGCCGCCTGATCTTTTGATAACTGAATAAAAAAAACGCTTCCTGTCAGCTTCGTAGTTCGCCTGTATGTTTATAAGTACGCCTGTGTCTTATTATGCATAGATTAACAATAGTTAATAATGTAAGTTAATACATGGTACGTGCTGTTAAGATATACATTTACTTTCCATCTTTCTGAATAAGAGTATTTACATTTCGATTGGCTTAACCCCTAAGCCGTTCTGGCAAACTGTAGGTACTCAGGCTACAAAAGCTGATAGTAGACGATGTGTCTGGCAGCAGATAACATATACCAGACCGCTCCCTAAACAAACAGTATAAATAGTACCCTTTGATGACCATTGATGAACGTATCCATATTTTGATAGTGGAAGATGAAGGTATTTTGGCCATGGAGTTGAGTGACAGCCTCGAAGCGGATGGTTACTTTGTAGTGGGCATTGCCAATAATGGTCGTAAGGCACTCGATTTGTGCCAGCGGCAGCGAGTTGATTTGTTACTTTGCGATATTACCATTAAAGGAGATTGGGATGGTATTGAGACTGTTAAACACATTACGGCCGAACGGCCCATTCCAGTCATTTACCTGACGGCTCTGACAGATCGGGAAACCCTGGAACGAGCCAAGCAGACCTATCCTGCCGCTTATGTCCACAAGCCTTATCAACTGAACAGCCTGAGAACGGCTATTGAGCTGGCCATTCATAATTTTAGCCTCCGTACTAAGCCAGTTCCCGCTACAGCGGCCGTTCCCGAACGGAATACATCCCGAGACAAAGAAACAATTCTGCAAATTGAGGACCATTTATTTGTTAAGCAGAATTACCAATTCGTCAAGATAAATGTGACAGAGTTACTTTATCTGGAGGCCGATAATGTATATACGACCTTAGTCACGACGAACCGAAAATACGTTGTCCGGCAAACGTTGAGTGGTATTCTGGAGCGGATGAATTTACCGTCTCTGGTGCGTATACATCGGTCTTATGCGGTTAATATTCATAAAGTGGACTCCTTCAATGACGCTGAACTAAGCATTGGAACGCAGTTACTTCCGCTAAGCCGGAGTTATAAGGAAGACTTTCTGCAACGGTTTAACCACTATTAGAAATCATGTCACCTATGCCCATTCGGTGAAAACCGTTTACATCGTTGGGTGTACGATTCACCTACTAATTCCTGTTATTGACACCTTTTCTCCAGCAGAGAAGCAGGTCAGATGTTATCTTTAAGATGGTATTAAACAAAATCTTCCTCTGTCTGAGCCGGAACTTCCCAACGGGCATTCTGGCTCAGCATTAACTAAAAAGTACCTTCCTGAAGTAGTAACATTCGTCCACACTAGTAAGAAAGCCGCTCTATTCATGAGTGGCTTTTTTTAGTGGGTTTCATGCATAAATAGTGGGTAACCCTTCGAAGATGGTACCTATATTCACAAAAATCAGTATCTTAGACGCCCTTCGTTTGGTAGATCAGGTCATTGGTGCCAACCCCATTTAATGACATCAGGGTTATGCAAAAAGGATATAGTTGGCTCTGGGTTAGCCTCGTTGCGTTCCTGCCCGGAATGCTGGCGGGCCAAAACCTCATTCCCAACGGTAACTTTGAAACGTACCGAAATTGCCCACGTCAAGATAATCAACTCATCGAGGCCACTCCCTGGTATAACCCGAACCGGGCCACCCCTGATTTCTACCACGAATGTTTTCAGACGGGGCAAATGTCGTTACCGCCCCATTCGGGTAAGGGAGTTGGGCATTTGTTTTTCGATCAGGGCTGGGCTGAGTACCTGGGCGTACGGCTGATCAAACCACTGATCGCCGATGAGTGCTATTATTTCGAGATGTACATTGCTACGGATACACCCAATAAATACCTTCCCGAAACACTGGGGGCCTATTTCTCGACCAGCCCGGTCACGGATGTAACAACAACGGACAGACTGCCAGCCAATCCGCAAATTCTGGATACCCAACCTAAAAATAGTCTTGGCCGCCTGCAGTGGCAACGTGTTGCGGGTTTCGTAACGGCGAAAGGTGGTGAGCAATATATAACCATTGGAAACTTTAATAAAGAACCTCCTTTTCTAGGCTACTACTATTTATTTGTTGATGATATATCGCTGGTACCCGTCAACCTCGAACTGGGTAAAGACACCACCTTATGCGGTCGTCAGAGTACGCTATTACTCGATGCTACAACGCCCGGAGCCTTCGATTATCGGTGGAACGATGGGAGCACAAAGCCAACTCGGCAGGTAACTAAACCAGGTAAATACTCTGTAACAGCTGTCACTTCGTGTAAAACACTCACCGATAGTCTCATCGTCGATTACGCGCTTGACTTCAGCCTGGGTGCCGATACGACGATTTGTAATGGTCAGACCCTCACGCTCAAGGTGCCTGCGACAACCACATCGACTTACCGCTGGCAGGATGGGTCATCGACCAATACATTGACAGTGCGCCAGGCCGGGCAATACAGCATTCGGGTGACACAGGCCAGTTGTATTGCCAGTGATACCATTCAGGTACAGTATATACGGCCGCCCGAGTTGGAGTTAGGACCCGACAAACAACTGTGTGGGGCACAACTGTTTGTCATCAAACCGACGGTTGCCGAGGGGAAGTTTAGCTGGACGGATCAAATTTCAGGCGTTGAACGAACGGTGAGTAGTTCGGGCATATACCGGGCAAGCGTGCAGAATGCCTGCGCCACGGTTACCGATTCGATTGTTATTGATTATAACGCCTGCGATTGTGTTCTTTACGCGCCCAATACCTTTACGCCAAATGGGGATGGGCTAAATGATGTTTTTCTGGCCTATGGTTGTGGCGATATTACCATCACATCACTGGCAATTTTTAATCGCTGGGGAGAGGTTGTTTTCGAGACGAAAGACTCGCCCTTTCTGTGGGACGGTAATTATCGCGGTGACCATTGCGAAACGGGGGTCTATGCCTGGCGTATTCAGTATCGGCTCAGGCAGCAGGGTAAAGTCATCACGGATCAGAAAACTGGACCCCTTAGTTTGATTCGCTAGCCAAAAAAACAGTTCACTACAAGGAAGTCAAAACATAGATGGCAACGCATTTTACAAAACGAAGTTTTATTCGTTCGCTTCTGATCCTGGTTGGTGCCAGTGGGAGCGGTTCCCTACTCGGACAATCCACGAAACCCCGGTTCAATGTGCTCGTCATGACCGAAGCCGGTGGCATTCATGCGCCATTCGTAGCCGCGGCAAAGACGTGGCTCTCCAATCAGGCCGCCGAAAACAATTTCGCCATCCACTACATTGAAAATGCCGAGCCAATAAACGATAGGTTTCTGGACCAGTATCAACTGTTTATTCAATTGAATTATCCGCCCTATATGTGGAGTGATACGGCAAAAGCCGCTTTTCAGAAGTACATTACCGAAGGCAAAGGTGGCTGGATTGGGTTTCATCATGCCACCTTGCTGGGCGAATTCGATGGGTATTCTATATGGCCTTGGTTCTCCGATTTCATGGGCGGTATTCGATATAAAAACTACATTGCTGATTTCGCCAAAGCCACTGTACGGGTAGAAGCTAAAAATCATCCCTGCATGAAAGGATTGCCTGCTTCGTTTGAGGTTCAAAAAGAAGAGTGGTACACGTATGATAAAAGCCCACGCCCCAATGTTAATGTGCTGGCCTCGGTCGATGAATCGACTTACTCGCCGGACTCGGCCATTAAAATGGGTGATCACCCGGTGGTTTGGTCGAATGAGCGGATGAAGGCGCGGAACATCTATATCTTTATGGGCCATCACCCCGACTTGTTGACCAACAAAGCATTTACCACAATTTTTAGAAATGCCATCCTGTGGGGAGCCGGAAAGTCAGAATAGGTTATATGCTCTAACAACCCACAACAAGCCGCTACACTACTCAATCAACCATAATTTTCAATGCATTATCGATCCGTCAAAAAGCTGTTTGTCTTTATTTTTATCCATCTATCCTGCCTGCTGAATGCACAGTCGATTCGTGTTTTAACCAACCAGGTAGGGTACGAGCCGACAAAAGCCAAGCGGGCTATCGTGATGGCCGACAAGCAGGTAGTTATCCAGGGCTTCGAACTCATCAACACCACAACCGGTAAAGTTGTATACTCGGGAAAATCCGTGTTTAGCGGACCTGTGAACAAATGGAAAAACTGGCTCTTCTGGACGCTTGATTTCAGTCCGTATACGACCGAAGGCACTTACCGGGTGCAGATCACCAGTGCCGGAAAACCAATTGAGTCCTACCCATTTTCGATCAGTAAAAATGTACTGGAGCAATTTACCTTATCGGATGTGGTCTATTATTTCAAAGGCCAGCGCAGTTCAGGCTTGCTGGACAAAGCGGATCATAAGCTAATATTGGCGGGTCGTCCGGGCGATACACTTGATGTTCACGGCGGGTGGTACGATGCAACCGGCGATTATGGCAAGCACTTATCGCACCTTACCTTCTCGTCGTATTTCAATCCGCAGCAAATTTCACTCACTGCCTGGAGCCTGTTAAAAACGCACGGTCAATTAACCAAACGAACAGGAACGGACTTTCGGCAGTATATGCGCCGATTACTTGATGAAGCCATGTACGGTGCTGATTACCTGGTGCGGGCACAGGCCAAAGGCGGCTCGTTTTACCGGTCTGTAAAAGCGCCGGGGCCAGGTAAGTTAGCGAAGGACCGCGTTATACAGGCCGAAGATAAAGCGTATCGGATTAAGCAAACAAAGGACCAAACACTTGCCAGTGCAGCCGATGAAACAAACTGGCGTAAATACCAGGTTAGTTATCGGTCGGGTGGGGGATTGGCCATTGCGGCTCTGGCGATGTCCTCTACGTATGCTCCTGATATGACCGGCGATTTTACTCCAGCTGCTTATTTGAAAGCGGCTGAGGATGCCTTCGCTTTTTTGGAGAAAGAAAACGCGGCCATGACCAACGATGGAGTGGAGAATATCGTTGATGATTACTGTGCGCTGAGTGCGGCCACGGAATTATATAAGGCGACAAAAAAAAGTAGCTATAAACAAGTGGCTGATAAACGGGCTCAGCAGCTTATGAATCGGCTTTCGTCCTGGAAAAACTACAAAGATTACTGGCGGGCCGACAACAAGGACCGGCCCTTCTTTCACCCTTCAGATGCTGGTTTGCCGTTAATAAGTCTTGTGTATTATTACCCCTTGGCGTCGCCTGAAATTCAGGGTAAACTAAAAGAAGCGATTAAGCGATCGATGACCTATGAACTGGCGGTCACGCATGAGGTAACGAACCCGTTCGGCTACAGTCGGCAGTTAGTGCAGGACACGTTAGGAAATCGGCGGAGTACCTTCTTCTTCCCGCATGGGAGCGAAGCCTCTCCCTGGTGGCAGGGTGAAAATGCCCGGATTGCGTCTATGGCAACGGCCGCACGGCTGGCTGCTCCCTTATTTAGCGATGACAAACAACTGCACGATCAATTGGCTGGCTTCGCTCTTGATCAGCTTAATTGGGTATTGGGGTTAAATCCGTATGATGCCTGTATGTTGCAGGGAGCAGGACATAATAACCCAACCTATGGCTTTTTTGGCACGTTTGAATACACCAATGCACCCGGCGGTATCGTGAACGGGGTTACATCTGGATTCAATAATGAAGATGATATTGATTTTAACCTGGCCTATAAACTAACCGGCAAAGACAGTGACTGGCGGTGGGCCGAACAATGGTTACCGCATGCTGCCTGGTACATGCTGGCTATCGCGGTCAATGAAGAATAGACGATCTTAAAACTCGATTCCTTCTTCGTGTAACAACTCGGCCAGGTTCAGAACAACATCGTCTAGAACAGGTACGCTGGCATCCCAGTTCTGGGTGAGCCAGGGAGCCGTGCGGGTAGCCACGAATATTTTTTTAGGCTCCGTTGTGATCCAGATAACCGTCTCGACGCCAAAAGCCAATAAGCGCTCTGTTTTGGCATAGACATAGCCGGATTCTTTCCCCGAGAACTCTTCGGGTTCAATCCGAACGTCTACTTCAATAGCGATTTTAGGCGGCACAGTAAAGTATTTGTCGGATAATGTCAGGCCGGACGATTTGTCGAAAATGGCAATATCATTGGATAGGTTGTTACCTCTATCCAGGTGAATACCCGACTCATTTGTAACAACTAAGTACTTCCTTCGATTAATAACTCTGCCTAAAAACATCACTAAAGTAGCTACTAAAGTGGCCTGTAATGAACTGCTTCCCATAATTTCGGCGGGTGTTTTTTTTCCGGTTTTTACATCCCGGTAACCACGGTAATACAGCGCGCGTCCGTTGAGCGTTTCATAAATCAGGTAGGTTGGTACGCCCGATTTCCTCTGCTTTTTAGGGGATGTGGCAACAGCTACTGTCATGGCTTTCGTTGATTGCGTTTCATAACAATACTACGCATTTTAGCTGGTAGTAAGTAAAAGTCTCTTAAAATGGCTGCACGCAATGGCTCGTTCCGGCGTTTATGTTGGCCTTAAAATAGCTTGACCATGCGGGCTAAGCCTGCCGAGATGAGGAGCATAACGGCTACAAAGCCCAGGCCATAATATAAACCGAAGGCTTCAGCAACGAACCCGATCAGGGGCGGGCCAGCTAGAAAACCGATGAAGCTAAACGTCGCAAACGTCGCCAGACCTGCTGCGGGCGGAATACCCGGCACCCGCATGGAGGCTGCATAGAGCACTGGTGCACCAAGGGAGCAGCCCGCGCCCAGCAAGCCGAAGCCAATGAGCGCCGTTGCTGGATAGGGTAGCGCAATGGCGAATAAAAGGCCCGCTGCTGCCAGAATACCACCAATTTGTAACCAGTTTTTGGCGCCTATTTTTGGAATAATAGCATCACCCAGAAACCGGAACCCAGTCATTGTTAGGGAAAAACTGGCAAAGCCCAGTGCCGCAATCTGGCTGCTGGCGCCCAGGGTTTCACGAAGATAAACCGCACTCCAGTCAAAAGCGGCTCCTTCACCCATGGCCAGGGCAAGGCCAATCAGAATCATCAAGAGTAAATCCAGGTTCGGACGAACAAACGACGACCCGGCTTTTTCGCCCGTTTCTGTCCGACTACTCGACGGAATCTGCGACAGGATTGGCTGTAGCACAAAGGTCAGTAGTAAGATCAGGCCCGCCATCACCGCAAGGTGTGTTGGGGGCGACATGTGTAGCGCAATGACCGCTCCGGCAATGCCCGAACCAAGTAGCCCTCCCAGGCTCCACATACCGTGGCACGACGACATGATAACAATGCCTTTGGCGCGCTCCAGGTTGGTTGCAGTGGTGTTCATAGCCACGTTTATCAGGGCTGCATTCAGACCCATCAGAAATAGGCCAATGGCCAGCACGTAGGGGTTAGGCGCGTTGAGCGGAATACAAATAGCCAGCGTTAAACCAACCGCCGACCAGAAACAGGAGCGTGCTTCGCCCAGCCGGGCTATGATCCAGCCCGTTAGCGGGTTCATTACCAGTAGTCCAATAGGCATGGCGAACAGCGTCAGCCCCAGCTCGGCGTCAGAGAGGTGCAGGTTTGCTTTCACATAGGGAATGTGAGCTACCCAACTACCAAACAGGATGCTATCGGAGGCAAATACTAGGCCTACAGCCAATGCCTGCTTGTTCAGGAAGAAGGTCAGCAGATTCTGTACAAACAGATTTCGGTGCGGGTTATTCAACGGAGCAGTCGTGTTCATAAGGCAAAAATAGCCGGTTGAGGCCGGCTATTTTTATCATCTATTATCCGTTATTAATGCTGAATTGACACGTTCATGTCAGAAACTAATCATTCATTGTCAACGCTGTATTATTTTTGAGGTGACCTGCCATTGCTTTCCGGAGTTTCTCAACTTTGGGCAATGATACTCGCTGAATGTAAGGCTGGTCTGGGTGCAGAGCAAAATAATTCTGGTGGTAGTTTTCCGCGGGGTAGAAAACGGTGATTGGTGTTACTTCCGTAACAACCGGATTCGCGTAGTGCTTCGACTCGTTGGTGCGCTTGATGGCGGCCAGAATTTCAGCTTTTTCGGCCGGTGTCCGATAGAAGGCAACTGAGCGATAGTCACGGCCTACATCGGGCCCCTGACGGTTTAGTGTGGTGGGGTCATGACCGGCAAAAAAGGCATCGAGTAATTGGGCATAGCTAATTACTTTCGGATCGTAATAGACTTGAACCGATTCGGCGTGACCCGTTACATCGGTGCCAACTTGTTCGTAGGTTGGGTCTTTCACGTTGCCGCCAGCGTAGCCGGAAATAACTTCGCGAACCCCTTTAAGCTGGTTCATACCTTCTTCCAGGGCCCAGAAACAGCCACCGGCAAAGGTAGCAACAGCCTCTCCGTTTTTCAGAGCAGGAAGCTTGGCGGGTGAGGTGTCTTTCGATTGGCCTTGTGCACAACCGGCGAGCAAAAGCAGACTGAGCGCCAACAAGTGAATTCGTTTCATGTTGTTTTGTGAAGTATTGTTACGGTATAAACGATTGGAAATGAGTTACGGTTTCCTATTTAATGAATCGCGGTAGAAACCCGCTTATTATTTTCGTAAGTTACAATCTGCACCGTCGGTTATGAAACTTCAATTTGAAAAAATAGAACCCGAAGCGGGAAGTTCATTCAAGGTAATGCACCATACAGCGCCCGAAACCTGTAGGGTATACTGGCACTATCATCCTGAATATGAAATTGTTTACATACCGGGTGGGAATGGCCAGCGACGGGTGGGCACAAACGTGTCACGATATGAATTGGGCGAATTGGTGTTTATCGGACCAAACTTACCTCACCTGAACTTTAGCTACGGAAAAGAAGGCCAGTTTGAAGAAATCGTCGTGCAGATGCGTGATGATTTTATGGGGGACGCTTTTTTGCAAAAGCCAGAGCTGGCTACCGTTCGGCGGTTATTTGAGCGGGCGCATAGGGGCCTCACCTTTGGTATCGAGACTAAAAAAAACGTGGGGCCTTTGTTAGCGAAATTACCGGAGCAGATTCCCTTTGAGCGACTAATAACCCTGCTGCAAATTTTGCAATACCTGGCGAATGCGCCGGACGCCGAAGCACTCCACGCCGATGGTGTGCGGTTCGATCTTAATCCTAAAGAGCAGGAGCGAATTAACCGGATATGCCAGTATGTCGAACAACACTATACGGAACTAATTGATATACGCGCTGTATCTGACTTGGCCAGCTTGACTGTACCCGCCTTTTGTCGGTATTTTAAACGAATGACTCAATTCACGTTTACCGATTTTGTAAATGAATATCGTGTCAATCAGGCACGTCGGTTGCTGCACTCCGCCCGCACAGTAGCCGATGTAGGAACGGCTGTTGGGTTTAACAACCTGTCGCACTTCAACAAGACATTCCTGGCGATAACGGGCCAAACGCCAAGTGCTTATCGAAAAATGCTTAGTGGGCAGTACCTTTCAACCAAACACGTTGCGGATGCACGTATAAAAAAACCGATAAGGCTATGACAGCCTTATCGGTTTTCAAGCTCATTAACGGTCTGATTAGACGCCTGGATAACCTGGGTTCTGAGTTTTCAGATTAGGGTTATTCAACAGCTCCTGTTTCGGCAGGGGCAGCAGCAGGTGTTTCTCCTGCAACGCCTGATTCGAGCTTAGATTGACGTGACCAACAAAATTGTCGAATCCGTTGGTTTTTTCGTTGTACACTTTCCGCAGGCGTACCATGTCAAACCAGGTAATCTGTTCGTAACACAGTTCGTGCCACCGTTCCCGCCAAACGGCTTCGCGGAAGGTTGCCTGCGTATAGGAACCCAGAGCGGGTGTCGTCAACGTAGCCCGATCACGAATTCGTTTGAAGGCATCGTAAGCCGCTTGTGTAGGTCCACCTACTTCGTTTTGCGCTTCAGCGTAGATCAGCAGCGTTTCGGCATACCGGATCTGGGGTACGTTCAGGTTGTTCTGACGTGAACCCGCAACACCCGCCGTTCCGTTGGCCGTACGGTTGAAGTGTTTGAACACATAAGGCGCGCCCAGATCAAAAGGGGCACCATTCCCGTTGGTATAGTACGTAGTGTAGAAATACCCCGCCTGGTCCTTCGCCCGAAGATCTCCCTTTTCGTAGGAGTTATAGAAGGCTGGGGTGGGTACCGAACTACCCGTTCCTCCCGGACCGTTGTAGGTAACCGGCTTAAAGTTCGGATAGAAGTTATTCATCGGATTTCCGGCCACCAGCGTGTTATACTGGAGCATAAACAGGTGTTCTACCCGGTTCTTCGTGCTCTCGCGGTGAACGTCTTCGTAAGTCGTAAACAGGTTGATCAGCGATGGGTTTGCATTGGCATACGTGATTACCTCCAGGGCTTTGTCGGCGGCTAGTTTGTAATGCGATGCACCTTTGCTAAGCGGGAACCCGGCCATCGTCAGGTAAACTTTGGCGAGTTGTGTTTTTACCGCAGCCAGGTTGGCCCGACCACTTGCATCCATCCAGGCCAGACCCGATGCTTCAGCAGCAGTCAGGTCTTCAACGATCAGTTTGTAGACATCTTCTTTAGACGCACGAGCGGGCAAAAAATCCGCCGAAGCCGCTGATTGGGGCTTCGTAACCAGCGGAATATCGCCCCATAGCTGAACGGCAGTGAAGTAAGCGGAAGCGCGCAGGAACCGGGCTTCGCCCAGAATTTTGGTTTTCTGAGCCGCATCCATCGGTGTAATACCCGGCACTTTGTCAAGCAACTGGTTCGCGTTGGCAATGACCCGATACAGGCCGTTCCAGTAATTGACCACGTGCCCTGTATTGCCATCGTGCACCAGCGAATACAGGTTGTTCAGGTCGGAGTTTTGCGCGGTCTCCGTTGTGGATGTACCCGTCAGCGCTTCCAGTAGCTGCCAGTTGCTGGAGAAAATACCAGCATCGTCGCCCATAAACCGCAGGCTGGCGTATACCGACGCCAGAGCCGCTTCGGCGTGGTCTGGAATGGTATAGAAGTTGGTCGTCGTTAAGTTCGACGGGGCTTGTTCAGTTAGGAAATCCGTACAGCCAATCGGGCCGGTTAGGGCAAATCCGCATAGCAAGGCCCGGCTTATATGTTTTACGAGTGTATGTCTCATACTTTTGAAATGTCAACTAGTTAAATGGGTTTGTGGACTACAATCCAATCTGGAGACCAAGCAGATACGTGGTTGGTTTTGGATAGTTGTGCCAGATCATGCCTTGCGAGAAAGCACTGTTGTCCGTTCCCTGGTTGGTTGGTGTTACTTCAGGATCGCCAACGATTGGATCTTTCAAGAGAAGGAAAAAGTTTTGCGAAGAAACATACACGCGCAAGCGGCTCAACTTAAGCTTGTTCGTTACGGCAACTGGGAGCGTATAGCCGAACAGCAGGTTTTTGCCACGCAGGAATGAGCCATCCTTGATCCAGTGACTGTCTACGTTGGTCACATAACCAGCCCGCGTATCCCGTACTTCGGCAATCTGGCTGCCTTGGTTGGTAGGCGTCCAGGCACCCAGCACAGATGCGTAGCTGTTAGCCAGAGCCTGCCGGTCTTCGCTGGCGTGGAGGTTCATCAACATAACTTTGTTGCCGAACATATACTGGAGTTCAAGGGTGGCATCGAAGTTACCGAACCGGATGTTGTTTGTCATGGCACCCCAGCCTTTAGGGCTACCGTTACCGATGATACTACGGTCAGCATCCGTGATGGCTTTGTCGCCATTTACGTCCAAGTATTTGATGTCGCCGGGCAGAATAGTCAGGCCGTTGCGATAGCTGGTAAACTTGGCCGCTTCCTCGCGCTCTGCTTCACTCCATACACCTGCACGGGTTAAACCCCAGAACGAACCCACCGCTTCGCCGACCCGGATTATGTTCGTTGGGTTGGTGAAGTTAGGACCACCCACGTTGAAGATGTCGGAAGGCGTTGCCAGCGATAAAACTTTATTTCTATTGAGCGAAATATTGAACGTTGTGTTCCAGCTAAACTGACCCCGGCTGATGTTCACCGTGTTCAGACCAAATTCGAACCCTTTGTTTTCCATCGAACCGACGTTCCGGCGAATCGTAGCGTAACCGCTGGTACGTGGAACCGGAGCATCGAGCAGCATGTCGGTGGTCAGGCGGTAGTAGTAATCCGCTTCTAACGTCACGCGGCCTTTGAACAGACCAATTTCCAGACCTACATCGGTTTGCGCCGTTTTCTCCCAACGAAGATCAGGGTTGGCCAGACGGTTGATGCCCGTTCCACTCACTTTAGTATCGTTGTAAATGGTGGCATAGTTTGAGCTCAGCAGCGATAATGACGAATAAGGCGGAATTTCAGAGTTACCTGTTAAGCCATAGCTAGTCCGTAGTTTCAGGTTTGAAATCAGCGAGTTGCCTTTCAGGAAGTCTTCTTCCGATATACGCCAGGCTAAAGCTGCCGAAGGGAAGAAAGCAAATTTGTGGTTTTCACCGAACTTCGATGAGCCATCGGCACGTCCGGTTGCGGTGAACAGGTACTTATTCTTGTAACCATAGTTGATCCGGCCAAAATAGGAGTTGAACGCAAACCGCGTTGCCCCCGAGCTAACTGATGGGTTGATCGCGCCAGCCCCTAAGTTATTGTAGGTAAAGTAGTCGGTAGCGAATCCACTCACACTGGCACCAAAGCCAAATGTGTTGGTTTCCTGCCAGGATAGACCCAATAAGCCCGTAAACGAATGGTCCTGACCGATCTGCTTATTATAAGTCAGGTAGTTTTCCAACGACCAGAAATTCTGCCGGTTACTATTGGTCGATGCGTTACCGTTGTTGCCAATGTTCAGGGTACGGGTTTGCGACTGGTTGATTTCCTGGGTTTGAATGTTCGTACCCAAAACGGTGCGCATTTCCAGCCCTTTTCCAAACGTGATGTTCGTGAACAGGCTACCCAGAATCGTTTGGGTATTCTGGATGTATTTGCGATCCATCAGGCGGTGAACCGAACTCATCGTACCTTCAGCGTATGGATAATCGCGGTTTTCAGCGAACACACCTGTGTCGGGGTACCGAACGGGCAGGAACGGAAAGTCTTCCACAATTTGCCGGGCTACAGCGTCATTGATATCCACCAGGTTTTCCGTCTGGTAGTTGTAGCTCATCGTACCGCCAATTTTCAGCCAGCTTTTCACCTGATCGTCAATCGAGAAGCGGCCCGAGTACCGTTTCATGTACGACGTTTTGATCAGACCCTGATCATCCCGATAGTTTAGCGAAAGTGAATACTGTGTCCGTTCATTACCACCACTAAAGCCTAACTGGTGATTTTGCGATAATTTGTTCTGTGACGATTCTTTGAACCAGTCGGTATCGTATAATGGGTTCAGGTTTGCATCGAAAACGCCCGGATGCGCTGCGCTAAAAGCCGTCCGCCGAACCTTGGGGTCCAGGTAAGACCATTTGCCAGCTGCCCAGCCGACGGGATCGTATTTCGCCATATTGGCATACGCCAGATCCTCAGTAGCTAAGTATTCTTTTGCGTTCAGAACTTTTGGTTTGTTTGGACCGATGGTGTTTACGCTGAACTGGCTATCGTAGGTAACGCGGCTTTCACCGGCTTTCCCTTTACGAGTCGATACCAGGATAACGCCGTTGGCTCCACGTGCGCCATAAATAGCCGTCGATGAGGCATCTTTCAGTACCTCAACGTTGACAATGTCATTCGGGTTAATGTAGTCGATTGGGTTACTGAACTGATCGCCGGTACCCTGTGGAAGCATAACGCCATCGACCACATAAAGTGGGTTGTTCGACGAGTTGATGGAGCTAAAACCCCGAATGCGGATAGTTGTACGACCACCAGGACGACCCGAGTTGGTGTTTACCTGCACACCCGGCATCCGACCCGAGAGCGCCTGGTTCAGCGATGGGGCAGGCCGTTCCTGCAACTGCGCTTCTTTAACGCCAGATACGGCTCCGGTAAGGTCTGATTTCTTCGTGGTACCATACCCAATAACCACAATCTCGTCGAGTACTTTGCTGTCTGCTTTCAGGCTGATATCGACCGCTGTTTGGTTGCCGATACGCACTTCCTGCGAGAGATACCCAACAAATGAAAACACAAGGGTCGAGCCATTGTCGGGTACGTCTAATTTATAACGACCATCAGCATCTGTAACCGTTCCGCGTTGGCTTCCTTTTAGAATAACACTAACACCGGGTAGGGCTTCATCTTTTTCATCCGTAACTCGACCGGTGAGGGTTCTGTCAGCACGGATTTCGGGATGATTTACGTAGGGATTCCGCTCAAACGAGTTGTTTGCATAGGTAAAACTAACACAGGTAAATGCCAGCAGCAATTGAGTACTTGATGTTTTTAATAGTCTGCCCAGCATTCGTCGGGGAAGTAAGTGTTTCTTCATAAGGTCGTTTCTTTATACTTACAGTTTGGTTTTGTTAGGGAAAGAAAATTATACATTGGGAAGATTTTTTTGTAAAAACGCTAAGCACTTGCAGAACTACTCGCAAAGATTAGAAAATAATTAAAAAAGAGTTAATTGGTTATTAAAAATAGTTGAAGTAACAATTGGTATGGAATACGTCTATTTTCAGATAATTTTAGACAAAGTCTTGAATATTTTCCTGAAAACTAGCCTCTTAAATGGCTTTAGTGAGTAGAAATACACTTGTCTATGAAGGAGTAATCATATAGAGACCATTGATCTTTCTGGCACCCACTCAGGGAGTGCCCCAGTTACTGTTTGTGCCTGAAATAGGTTAATCTGCTTGCCGATTCGTAGTAAAGATTCGCGTATATAAGCTTTAGCTAACGAAAACAGATGCCTGTATGCTTCGTCCGGTTAGTAGTCTTTTCGCCTTGCTGCTTTTAGTCAGCGCTGTTGCCCCTGAACCAGCCTTGCGTTTCAACCGCTATTTTGTCGCGGCCGAAAGCTATGAATCGGTGGGTGTCTTCGACGTGGATAACAATGACACGCTTGATCTGGTATCGGGCGATTTCTGGTACGAAGGCCCCCGCTTCCGGAATCGGCATCTTATTGGAAACGAGCCTCGCAAAGACCAGTACTACGACGACTTTTCGACCATTCCGATGGATGTCAATGCTGACGGACGACTGGATTTTATAACCGGCGGTTGGTTCGATCAAACCCTGCGCTGGGTCGAAAACCCCGGAAAAAAAGGGAGCACCTGGCCATTGCACGAAATTGGTAAAGTCGGTAATGTAGAAACAACGCGTGCCTGGGATGTAGATGGCGACGGAGTCATCGATATCGTGCCAAACAATCCGAACCATCCGCTGAAGTATATCAAATTAACAAGCCCGGGTGTGTTCAGGACCGTAACCGTAGCGCCAACACAGGGGCACGGGCTTGGCTTCGGAGACGTTAACGGCGACGGACGAGGTGATCTGATTGTGAGCGATGGCTGGCTGGAAGCACCCGCCAACCGGGAGCAGACGCCCTGGACCTTGCACAAGGAGTTTTCATTCGGTACGGCCAGTGTCCCTATCCTTGTTGCCGACGTGAACGGCGATCAGCGAAACGACCTGATTGTAGGGCAGGGCCACAGTTATGGTCTGCACTGGTACGAGCAAACCCGCGATGCCAGTGGTCAGCGTGGCTGGACAAAGCATCTGATCGATGAGAAAAATTCGCAGTACCATTGCCTCGAATGGATTGACATAACGGGAGATGGCCGCCCGGAACTCCTAACGGGCAAACGTTTTCGGGCGCACAATGGCCGCGACCCCGGTGAGGAAGATCCGGTTGGCTTGTATTATTTTACCTGGGATGCTCCCAGAAAACAGTTTGTCAAACACGACATTGCGTATGGCCCGGCGGGCGTTGGGAAAGGAACGGGCATTTATTTTGCTGTGGCTGATTTGCACAAAACCGGCCGAAAAGACATCATTGTGGCTGGTAAAGACGGGTTGTTTGTATTTTTTAACGAAGGCGCTATGAAAAAATAACGTTGTTAGTCTATGTGCTTGGCAGTTTTTACGTATTTTTATCTTTCGTTTTTTTCTTTCCGTAACAAACTGACTATATGCAACGTGCTCAATTAAAGGAGTTTTACGGGTATGGCCTCATACTGGCCGTCCTGACAACCGTTCAGGTGTATTCTGTTTATCTTGCCACAACAACCGATTTATCCCTCTCCTGGAAGCATTACGTAGGCTTTGGTGCTACAGCCCTGGCGGGCATTTTGTGGGCCTTTCGTAAACCACAGTATTTGTTTTATGCCCTTGGCCTGACGCTCGTACTGGGCTATGAAAACCTCATCGGCTTCACCCCAACGCTTGATTTCACGGCTACGCGCTATTATTTCAACAACATGGCCTTCCCGGTATCGTACCAGGACTTTTCCATGTACATGCTGCTGATCTGGGCTTATGTCGCTCACGAGCGTCTACGCACCATGGTGCAGTCGTTGTTTCTGAAAACGAGGTAAATAAAGAACCTAAAATAGGTTCTTTATTTACCTTTCCGGAAAACACACCTTGGATGCGTCTTCTTTGTGTAGTATTCTATCTACTACCTTTTTCCTTATTTGCTCAGCCTGGCGGCTGGCAGGAAATCACTATATCCGAAGGCTTGTCGCAGGGCATGATCTATGATCTCAAGCAGGATCAAAGGGGCTTTATATGGGCAGCGACCAAAGACGGACTGAATCGCTACGACGGCTATAATTTCACCGTTTTTACCCACAACACCTACAATAAGTACAGTCTGTCGTCTAATGCGTGTTCGACCTTACTCGTTGATCGCCATGGGCGGTTATGGATTGGCACGTTGAATCGAGGACTCAATCTGTATAACGACCGAACCCAACAGTTTTATCATATAGATATGAGTGATCCGGCTTCTCCTGACGCCGGAAATTATGAGATCAGTCTGTTGGCCGAAGATCCGGAAGGTAATATCTGGGTGGGAACCAGCCAGAACAAACTCGTTAAAGTTACCTTGTCCGGTACGCTAAAATCCGGTTTTCCCGAGCAGCCTGACGTCACGTCCGGGGTTGAGTTCAGCCGATTTTCGTTTCCGCTACATGGAGGAAGCAGTGGCAGCGCACCCGCGCGAATTAGCTTCCAGGCCAATGGGCAGGCAGTGGTCAGTGCTGCCCGAGAACTATACCGGCTAAATTGGCGTCAACCGATGCCCGCCACCTATTCACAAATCAAACGGTTTGGTTCGTTAGCCACCCTGTTCAAGGCAACACCGGACGGGCAGCAACCGGACTACTGGTTTGGATTCAGTGCCGATACGCTCATTGGGTGGCAACAGACCAAACGAAAAGCGATCAGATTACCACCAACCAAAAATTCCAGTGTTTATCTGAGCAGTATTGATCACCAGACGATAGCTGTGGCAACGCCCGACTTTTTGTGGCTTATGTCTCCCGCTCAACTCTACGCACAGGATAGTTTATCGGTGCGTAATGCGTTCGCCGTTATGCCATCGAATGTATTTGCTGTAACCAAAATCCTTATCGACAGGACCGGCAACGTCTGGGTGGGTACGGCAGGCTATGGGTTGCGTAAATTCAATCCGCACGTCAAACAGTTTCAGATTTACCTGCCTAACAGTTCCCTGTCTTACTTATTTCAGGACCAACAGGCACAAATCTATGTACGCAATCAATTCGATTATGGGCGGTTAGACCGTTCCAGCAATCGCTGGAAACCTTTTCTGTCTAAAAGCGGTCTGACGCTGAACGATAGGCCAGCGTATATTATACAGGACCATCAGGGCTTTTTCTGGGTATCCATGGCGAACGACCAGGCCGATCCACCTGTTCATCGACTCGTTAAGTTTTCAGCGAATTGGCAGCAGCTCAAAACCTACCGGCTGCCGCCCGGCATTGCCTTTGGTTTGTATGGAAACCAAACCCGGGAAGATAAAGCCGGACATCTGTGGATTGGGGCAGCCAATGGCAGGCTTGTTCGATTCGACCCGATTACTGAAACATTTCAGGTATTTTCGTATCAGGACCTGCTGCTTCGACAGACTGCCGAAAGCGAAACCTATTCGCTGTATTTCGATGGAGCTGGTACGGGCTGGATTGGTACACAGGGTGGTCTTATCCGGATCGATCATCCACAGGCTACCCCCACGTTTTCGATTTATAAAAACGACATAGCTAAACCCGAAAGTTTAAGCAATGATTTTGTATCCAGTACAATCGACGATCCTGACCAGCCGGATAAGTACCTGTGGGTAAGCACAAAAGGGGGTGGGCTGGAACAACTTTCTAAAAAGACGGGGCAGTTTCGGCATTTTACCGAAGCGCAGGGGCTACCCAATAAAGTAGTCTATGGCATTCTGGTGGATGAATTTAAAAATCTCTGGATGAGTACCAACCGGGGGTTAGCCCGGTTTAACCCCAGAACGTTCAAATTCCGTAACTATACCAAAGCCGATGGGCTTCAGGACGATGAGTTCAATACGGGTTCGTTTCTGAAAACTGCATCCGGCGAGTTACTCTTTGGGGGGATAAATGGGTTGACAGCCTTTCAACCCCGGAACATAGCGGCTACAATGACCAAAGCCGCTCCCTTGGTGCAGCTTATTGGGTTAAAAATAAATAACGAAGCCATTGCCGTGGGTGCCCCTGATGGTATTTTGCCGGCCAGTATAGAACAGACCCGGGAACTTGATTTATTGCATACACAGAATCTGGTAACACTGGAATTTGCGTTGATGGATTATACCAATTCGGCTAAAAATCAGTACCGATATCGGTTGGATGGCATCGACCAGGATTGGGTGGATGCTGGCACTAATCGCTTCGCCAACTATGCTCAACTGCCCAGTGGCACCTATACGTTTGAGCTGGAAAGTTCAGCTAACGGAGAAATCTGGAGCAAATCCCTACCACTAGTCATACGCATTCATCCGCCCTATTACCGGAGCTGGTGGGCTTACTTACTGTATGTCTGTATACTGCTATTCATGGGCTGGCTGCTATATAAGTTCCAGAAACAACGATGGTTTTTGCAGCAGCAGGTAGCGCTTGAGCAAA
This sequence comes from Spirosoma radiotolerans, assembly GCF_000974425.1. NCBI lineage: Bacteria > Pseudomonadati > Bacteroidota > Cytophagia > Cytophagales > Cytophagaceae > Spirosoma > Spirosoma radiotolerans. The sequence goes on along the minus strand of NZ_CP010429.1, from coordinate 4,715,926 downwards.
AAGAGGCCGTCCGGTTAGCGGAACTGGATGTGCTCAAAACACAGTTCTTTACGAATATTTCGCATGAGTTTCGTACCCCGCTGACGTTGATACTGGGTCCCTTGACCGCATTGAAACAGCAACTTCAGACAGAGAAGGTCGTTACGTTGACTGCACCAGTGGTTCATGTGATGGAGCAAAACAGTAACCGGTTACTGAGTCTGATCAACCAACTTCTCGACCTAAGCAAACTGTCGGCCAGCCAGCTTGGGCCGGCACCGGAGATTGGCGATCTAAGCACCTTTTTCCGAACCTTAGCCAGCTCCTTCAGTTCACTGGCCGAAAGCCGACAGATTCAGTTCTCATTCACGCAGCCACATGCCCGCGTTCAGGCTAAGTTCGATCATGACAAGATCGAAAAAATAGTTACTAATCTCCTCTCAAACGCTTTCAAATTTACCCCCAACGGCAACCGGGTTTATTTACGAGTTGATTACCCGGACCCAGGAGAAACCGGAGAGTTGGTCATTACAGTAGAGGACACCGGGATTGGTATTGCCCAAACTGATCTGGCGCATATTTATGAGCGATTTTATCGGCGGTCCTCTGGTCCGGTCGCTGGTGAATTCAACCGAACCTACGAAGGCACAGGTATTGGGCTATCGTTGGTTAGTGAGTTGGTAAAGGTACTGGGGGGCACAATCAATGTGAACAGTAGAGAAGGAATAGGCACGCGGTTCAAGGTTCGCTTACCGCTAACGGGTATCGAGCAACAAACGGTAGAAGAGAATGTAGCGCTGTCCGAGCCGCCAGAGCGTAATATGGTGCCTTCACAGGTTCTGGTCAACACGCCTTTACCAACGCCTTCGACCGATAATGTGCTGCTCATTATCGATGACAATGCGGACATTCGGGCGTATGTGCGGACGATATTCGAGTCGAATTACCACATTATTGAAGCCGAAAATGGACAAAGCGGCCTGGATAAAGCGACAACCAGCCTGCCTAACGTAATCATCTGCGATCTGATGATGCCCCGACTCGATGGATTTGAGTTTTGTCGCTTGCTGAAACAGCAGGAAGTTACCAGCCATATTCCCGTAATCATGCTCACCGCCAAAGCAACGGTGGAGGATCGCATTGGCGGTTTTGAGCTGGGCGCTGACGACTATCTGACCAAACCCTTCAACCCGACCGAACTTGAGGCCAGGGTACGTAATCTGGTTCGGCAGCGCGAGCGGCTGTATCAGCGATTTACCAGAGAACAGGCCACATCAATGACCGATACGGCCAGCGCGGAAGTCGGTAAATCCGGTCTGTTGGCGGCTGAACAGAACTTTATGGACCGATTATCGGCGGTAGTGACGCAGCACATTGACGATCCGGAATTTACGGTAGAGATCCTGGCCGAAGCGCTTAATATGAGCCGAACTCAATTGTTTCGTAAACTCAAAGCGCTGACCAACACAACGGCAACGAACTATATTCTGGATATCCGCATGACGAAAGCCGCCCAGCTTCTGAAAGGTCGGGAGGAGAGTGTTACACAGGTCGCATATGCGGTTGGGTTCGACAATCCCTCTTACTTTACAAAAGTATTTAAAGAACGTTATGGTGTACTACCCTCCCAGTTTGGTAAGCCACCGGTTCGTTCAGTGGATTCAGAATAGCCCGATTGACCCTTCATGTTCGTTTAAAAAGCCCTCTTTAGGGCTTTTTTTTATTTCTGCAACCAGAGTGCTACTCGATGCAACCAGAGTGGTAGCCGATGATTTCGTATCGGTGCTACTTGCCGCCGTATTCAGTAGGCCTGTAGCTTTTACTCGTACAACGGCAATCGTTCTGCCAATCATAAATGATAACGCAGTCCATTCTCGTAAATCCAAATAAAAGTCTGGCGTAAGGAGTACAACCGTTTGCAAAAATCTAACCCATATATAATTCTTCTATGAACTCAATATTTACGTTGATTCCGAAGCCGTATGCCGTTGGCTACCGCTTTGCCGTTGGCCTCCTCTGTTGGCTGGGGAGCCAGATTACCGCGCTGGGCCTGCCGATACCGACGAGCTTTCACCGGACTGGGGAGATAGCGAAACGCTACCCGGCTACCCAGGTATCCGCCATGCTCGCCTTGCCGGTATCGGTATCGGGGGTTGAGGCTGGCAAGTGTTATCGACTCGTGTCTCGGCTGAGCGGCAAGGTGCTGGGCGTAAGTGGCACCGCCCAAAGCGACGGCGACCCGCTCACTCAGCAAACCGATGCCAATAAGCTCATGCAGGGCTGGCGCTTCACGGCTACGGGCGGAGACTATTATACCATTCAGGGGCTGGCCACCCAGAAAGCCATGCAGGTCAACGGCTCCTCGACGGCGGAGGATGCCTTGGTCGAGCAGTGGACGTACTGGGGTGGTGCTCATCAGCAGTGGCGGCTGGTGCGCAATGGCGAGGGCTACTTCACTATCCTCAACCGCAATTCGGGCAAGGCTATTACGGTGCGTAATGCCAGCACGGCTGAGGGGGCTGCCATCAGTCAGCAGACTGCGGGGGCGGGCCAGAACCAGCAGTGGAGCATTGAGGAGCGCAGTTGTACCGCTACGGCCACCAATCAGGCACCTGTAGTTGTCGCCACATCGACCCCGTTAACGGGTAGTTCGCCCTTGAGCGTGACCTTCACAGGCAGCAAATCCTATGACCCGGACGGCGACCCCATCACCTACGAATGGAATTTTGGCGATGGCAGCAGTTTCTCTACTGAAGCTAATCCTGTGAAGGTGTTCACTGCAAAGCCCGGCAGTCAGGGTGTCGGTCTGATTCTGAACTATACAGTTCAATTGACGGTCATCGACAGCAAAGGGCTGCGGAGCCCGGTCCAGACCTTTGCTGTCAGGCTCAACAGTACCAATCCCACCGTCCAGATTACCAACCCGGTCAACAATGCCAAATACGCGCTCGACAAGTCTACCAGCTATACCCTGGGCGCTACGGTTACCGGCAGTGGCATCCAGTCTCAAATCTGGCAGGTAAAGCTGCGTCATAACAACAGCGAACAACTGGTGAAAACCACGTCGGGGACTAATCCGGTTATCGATATTTCGCCCGTGGGCTGCGATGGCGATGATTACTACTACGTGATTTCGGTAAAGGTGACGGATTATGCTAATCTGTCGGGTCAGGATTCGGTCAGGATTTATCCGGATTGCAACTCGGCTAAGCTCAATGTTATCGGGCTGACGGCTACCCCGATCAGTAACGGCAGCATACGCCTTAACTGGACAAACCCAACGCTCCCCTTCGATAAAGTACTGGTGGTGGGCAGGGCTGGCTCGGGCCTTACAAATATTCCTCTGGAGCCTGCCTATACGGCCAATGCCAGCTTCACTGGCAATGGTTCGGAGTTGCCGGGAGGAGGCAAGGTACTCTATCAGGGTACATCGAACTCGGTGGTGGTAACTGACCTGACAGCGGGTCAACCCTATTATTTTCGGGTGTATGCCCACGCTGGCAACGGCTGGTCGGGGGGCGTAGAGGTAAGCACGACGCCGACATCGGTTACCGCTAATCGTCCGCCCGTGGTCGTAGCGACAACAACTTCGTTAACGGGTACATCGCCCCTGAGCGTGACCTTTACCGGCGACAAATCCTATGACCCCGACGGCGATCAGCTTTTCTATGAGTGGGCGTTTAGTGATGGCACCTACTTAAACGTGGCTAACCCTGTGAAGACCTTCACGCCACAAATAGGGCAGCATGGATCAGGTTCGATTACAAGATTTACCGCTCAACTTACGGTAACCGATAGCAAAGGGCAACGAAGCACCAGCCAGGTATTTACTATCTCGCTCACCGATAATACCGCACCAACGGCCGATAAGTGTTATCGACTCGTGTCTCGGCTAAGCGGCAAAGTGCTGGGCGTAAGCGGCACCGCCCAGAGTGACGGCGATAAGCTTACCCAGCAAACCGATGCCACCAAACTTGTTCAGGGCTGGCGCTTCACGGCTACGAGCGGAGACTACTACAGCATCCAGGCGTTATCTACTACGAAAGGCATTCAGGTTGCCGGTTCCTCGACGGCCGATGATGCCTTGCTGGAGCAATGGACCTATTGGGGGGGCGCTCATCAGCAATGGCGCTTAGTGCGCAATGCAGACGGCTATTTCACCATCCTCAACCGCAATTCGGGCAAGGCCATCACGGTGCGCAATGCCAGCACGGCCGAAGGGGGGCAGATCAGTCAGATGACACTGGGAGCGGGGCAGGAACAGCAGTGGAGCATTGTAGAGAGAACGTGTACGACTGGAGCCAGAGTGGGGGCTATGGAAGCGGGTATTGCCATCAAACTATGGCCTAACCCGGCCAACGACCATGTGCTGGTCGATTTAAGTCCCGTCATTGGCCAGCCTGTCGGTCTGGAAGTAAACGATCTGCTTGGGCGCTCAATTCAACAGATACAACTGGATGCGGCTTCTGCTGAGCCATATCGTTTCAACACGAGCCAACTCCCCAATGGCCTGTACCTGATTCGGCTTACGCCTGCCGGGCAACTGCCAACTACGCTGCGGCTATTGATACAACGTTAAAAAAGACGGGACTGCCAGGACAAATAACCCAGAACGGCGAAAAGGCCATAAAGATTTGTTCTTTATGGCCTTTTCGCCGTTTGTAAAAATTAAGAATACTCTACGCCGTTAAGGACCAGCCCTGGCGGTATTCGCGCTTAACGAACTGGTTGGCTTCGTCGAGGTTGGTGATTTTCATATTTTTGCCATCCCACAACAGTCGCTTACGGCCTGGGTAATCAAAACCTTTGCCATCCGCTTTAGGCGTACGGAGTGTATAGCTACGGATAGCCAGGTTACCCATCAGAACCGATTCGGTGAGGGGACCCGCAAAGTCGAACGAAGACGTTAGCGCCTTATGTTCCTTGCTGTTAAAACCTGCCTTACAGGCTTCGGTCCATAATACCTGGTGACCGTTTTCGGGCAGGCCACCTGTTGGTTTGGGCGCTGCAACCAGTTTGTCCCCGCTTTTAGTATACAGTCGTGGGTTGTCGCCATACATGCCGCAAACAATCAGGCCTTTGTCGCCGTGCATCAGCACGCCATTCTCCCCATTTTCTGGCATGAGTTCGCCTTCAGGCAACATATCCGGGCGGAACGGACGCAAACCGCCATCTTCCCAGATCAACGTAACTGCCGACTTATTTTTGGTCGAAGCGGGAAACTTCAGTTCAACATGCGAGGATGGTGGACATCCTTCGGGAATGTACTCGGGGGTCCAGTCTTTCAGGAACACCTGGCCAATGCTGGTTTCAACCTGGGTTGGGTAGCCTAGGCCAAGTACCCGGAAGGGCACGTCCATGATGTGACAGCCAATGTCGCCCAGTGCACCCGCACCGAAGTTCCACCAGCCGCGCCATTTGAATGGGTGGTAAGCGGGTGTGTAGCCTACTTTTTGTGCGGGTCCGAGCCACAGATCCCAGTCGAGGTCGACGGGCGTTTCCGATGCCGGTTGTGGTACCGGAATGCCTTGTGGCCACACGGGCCGGTTGGTCCATAAGTTGATCGTATGAACGTTACCAATCAGCCCCTTGTCGAACCACTCCACCATTTGTTTCTGCTGCGGATTGGACGACCCCTGGTTACCCATCTGTGTAACGACTTTATACTTACGGGCTGCTTCGGTCAGCATCCGCGCTTCGTAGATGTTATGGGTCAGTGGTTTCTGCACATATACGTGTTTGCCCCGTTGCATAGCCGCCATAGCGATGACGGCGTGGGTATGGTCAGCTGTCGATACGGTTACCGCATCAATGTTCTTCCCTTCCTTATCCAGCATCTCGCGGAAGTCCTTATACCGTTTGGCGTTTGGGTGCTTGGTGAAATTTTCTTTCACGCGGGCCAGACCCCAGTCTACGTCGCACAGAGCCACCATGTTATTAGCTCCATTGTTATACGAGTTGTTGGTATCGCTGAACCCTTTACCGCCAAAGCCTACCCCGGCAATATTGAGTTTATCACTGGGGGCAATAAAACCTTTGCCACCCAGCACGTGGCGAGGTACAATAAAAAAGCCTGCCGCAGCCAGAGCTCCGGTTTGCATAAATTGACGCCGTGAGGTTGTCGAACCGGTAGCCCCGGTCTGATCGGGCGAGTCCACGCCAGGCGTTGCGTTATCTGATGGATTCATAAAACAGATGTCAAACTGATTTAGGGAGATAAAGTAAGGTGGTTTGTTTTTTTACCCTAGTCCGTTTGGAATTGTTGGATTTAAGGTATGTGTTGAACGGGCCTATTTTATTGATCTTGCAGTTTTTTCCATACTTTATTGATAAGAGCAATAAATTGCCGACTAATAGTACTAATCGAATGCAAACGAAATTCTTCACCAACGACGATGGCAACTCCCTGCTTGCTAAAATTGAAGGTATTTTCACTCATCGTAATATTTACTTCTTTGATGCGTTAGTCGGCTATTTCTATGCATCGGGTTATTTTCGGATCCGCCCCTATATAAAGCGGGCGGGTGAAGTGCGGGTGTTAGTCGGTATCAATGTCGACAAAATGGTGTACGAAGCATCCCGGCAGGGTGTGTTGTTTTCTGCTGATGCCTATAAATCGCAGGAAGACTTTTTTGAGTCTATTAAAAAGAACATTCAGCAGGCTAAATACAGTAAGGCCGTTGAAGAGGGAATGCTGGGGATGATTGACGACATCGTCTCCGGTAAGCTTCAAATTCGGGTACATCCTAAGCAGAATATTCACGCTAAAGTTTATGTGTTTCGGGAAGAAGTCCGGCATGACCATGGCTATGGTTCTGTTATTACAGGTTCCAGCAACCTGACCGAACCAGGACTGGAACGTAACTTCGAGTTCAATGTCGAACTGCGAGAGAACGGTGATATTGACTTTGCTACGGAAACATTTAACCGCCTTTGGGATGAATCGGTGCCGGTGTCTGAAGAGTTCATTGCCCGACTGAAAACGGAAACATTTCTTAACGACCAGTTTACAGCCTACGAAGTATATCTGAAATTTCTGATCGAGTATTTTGGCAAGAGCATCGACTACGATCCGAATTCAGAGACCGACTTGCCCAAGGGCTTTATGCCCTTAGCGTATCAGGCTGATGCCGTCAATGATGGCTACAACAAGATGGCCAAACACGGTGGCTTTTTCCTGTCTGATGTCGTTGGCCTGGGCAAAACCATCATCGCTACCCGAATTGCCAAGAAGTTTTATTTCAAAAACGGTTTTCCAGAATATCGCTCGCGCACACTGATTGTTGTGCCACCGGCACTTAAGCAGAACTGGGACGAAACCATCGAAAAGTTCAGTCTGGATGGGGTGCATATTGTAACGAATGGTAGCCTGCATAAAGTTAGGAACCCCAGTCAGTATGATATGGTCATTGTAGATGAGGCCCATAAGTTTCGGTCCGATACGGCAGAAGCCTACAACGATCTGCAAAAGATATGCAAAACGCCCACCCGACGCCGTAAGAACGATGGATCGCGTTACCCCAAACGGGTGATGCTGGTATCGGCAACACCGCTTAACAACTACCCCCAGGATATTGCCAATCTGGTCTATCTGTTTCAGGATAGTAAAGACTCGACGCTCGAAATCGGTAATCTTCAGCACTTTTTCCGGCAGCATATCGATGCTTATCGACGGCTGAAACAGGAGCCTGATATGCAGAAGGTGAAAGAGGGCGTTCGGCAGATTTATGAGCAGATTCGGGTTAAAGTCATTGAACCGCTTACCGTTCGGCGGACGCGTACCGACCTGAAAATTCATAGCCAGTATAAAGACGATCTGGCGGCTCAGAAAATCGAATTCCCGGATGTGCGCAAGCCCGAAAAAATACTCTATCAACTGGCTCCCCATCTGGAAATGCTGTATGACCAGACGATCCGCCAGTTAACCCACCCGACCGAAGGATTGACATATAACCGCTATCGAGCCATTGGCGCCCTGAAGCCCCATAAAAAGCAGAAGTATAAAAAGGCCGATATGATCTCGACCCAGTTGGCGAAAATCATGAAAACGATGCTCGTCAAGCGGATCGACAGCAGTTTCTACGCCTTTCGCCAGTCGATCCGCCGGTTCTGCGATGCGAATGATGCCATGCTGAAGATGTTCGATACCGGTCGGGTATTTATTGCCCCCAATCTACCCGTTTCGGACATGATCAATGACGGTCGGGAAGATGAACTGTTTGACCTGGTTACAACCCTGATGGATCTTGATCCAACGGTCGATATCTGCGTGCCGGATGATTTTGAGCCGGGTTTTTACCAAGGCTTAAAACGTGATCAGGCCATTCTTAACGACCTGTCAAAAGCCTGGGATGATCTTGGCGATGAGGACCCAAAACTTAATACGTTTGTCGAGTATCTTCATCGGCAGCTTTTCGATGATACGAATCGGGAAAAGAAACTCGTCGTTTTCTCCGAAAGCAAAGAGACAACCGAATATGTGGCCCGGCGCTTGAAAAGCCTGGTACCTCATCGGATTCTGACAGTAGACAGTCACACCCGCAAGGATCGGATGCCTACCATCCGGGCTAATTTTGACGCGAACTTACCGACTGATCTTCAGCAGAATGAGTATGATATCATCATTTCGACCGAAGTATTGGCGGAGGGGGTAAACCTGCACCGCGCCAATGTGATCGTCAACTACGATACACCCTGGAACGCAACCCGCCTGATGCAGCGTATTGGCCGGGTAAACCGCATCGGTACTAAGGCGAAAGCCATTTACATCTATAATTTCTTCCCGACAGCGCAGGTCGACAACGACATCGATTTGCAGAAAAAGGCGATGATGAAATTGCAGGCCTTTCATGCTGCCCTGGGCGAAGACAGTCAGATTTACAGTCCCGATGAGGAGATAGAGTCATTTGGGCTGTTTGATAAGGAGGTTGATGAGGAACGCGACGAAAAGCTGGATTACCTGATGGAAATTCGGAATCTGAAAGAGAAAGACCCGGATCTGTTTAAGCGTATCAAAACCATGCCATTACGCGCCCGCGTCGGACGTAAAGACCGAATGCAGCATCAGGCGACTATTGCGTTTATTCGGGATCAGAAACGGGATGCGTTTCTGTATGTTCATGCCAATAAAACCGCCGAAAACTATAAAGTTGAGGAACTGACGTTCCTGGAAACGGCTAAACGATTTCAGTGCATGGTGCATGAGCGGGCTACGAAGCTCCATGATCTTCATCACGAACAGGTACAACTGGCCGTAGATCGGTTTCAGGCGCAGGTAGAAGCCGAAAAGGCGCAGGACAAAAAAGTAGACGTTTCGCAGGGGCCTAATGAGAAGAAAGCGCTGATGTTTCTGGATGCGTTTCTATCATTGCCATTTATCAGCGAGGACGAGAAAGCATTAGTTGGTTTGGCAAAAGATGCGATTCGGCGCGGGCGGTTCCAGAATTTGCAACGCGACATCAATAAGCTTCAGAAAACGCAATCAAAAGTGAAAGTGCAGGCCGCCATCTTGTTGGAACACCTGATGAAAATCCTCAATAGCTATCCGCTAAGCGAGCCCGATGAAGATGTGTCGGTAACGCCTGTTTTGCCGGTCGTTGTTGCGCCTACTGAACCAGCCATTATTATTTCGGAGAGTTTCAGCATGTGATAGTCATTGGATGATCACAAATGGATTTTAAATACCTCCAACTATATTCTGGTTAGTGAATAAAAAGACATCGAACTTGACTGGCTAAAAAAAATAGAAACGAAATAGGAATTTGGCTTATCTATTGATAATCAGTCTGGTTTTCTATTTTTAGACCTGTTGCAAGAAATAGTAGCGCAAAATAAACCCACCTAGCATGAAAGAGACAGAAGCAACAGATCCATATCTGACTTTATTGCAGGATATAAGCAGCCAGATTCTGCAAAGCCGCTACCGGGCAGCACGCTTGGTCAACCGAGAATTGTTATTGCTGTACTTTACTGTAGGCAAACGGTTGTCTGAAAAAGTTGCGGCTGAGAAGTGGGGTGCAAAAGTTTTGGAGCAACTGTCGGCAGATTTACAAAATCAATTACCTGGATTACGGGGATTTTCATATCGTAATCTGAGAAATATGCGCCAGTTTGCGGAAGCCTACAGCCAGTTAATTGCCGATCCGTCATATAGTCAGGTGCCAATCGAAGACAATCAGTCAGAATCAATTTGGCAGATACCGTCTGCCAAATTAAGTGATCAGGATTTTAAGGTTTTCGTCGGTTTAGGCTTCTCCCATCATATTCTACTGTTAAATCGTTGTCATGATTTGGAGGAACGGCTTTTTTATATGCGTAAAGCCGTTGCAAACCAATGGACACATGAGATGCTTGACTGGCAGATCAAAGCTCGACTGTATCAAAAACAAGGGCAATTACCTAACAATTTCGAGCAGACGCTTTCAGAGCCATTAAAGGTAACTGCTTTACAGGCTTTTAAAGACGAATACCTGCTCGACTTCATTAATGTCGAAAAAGATGACGAGCGAGTGGTTGAAAAAGGCATTGTGCAGAACATCCGAGAGTTTATCCTGAAAATGGGTACTGGGTTCTCGTTTGTTGGCAATCAATACCGTTTGGTGATTGATGAGCAGGAGTTTTTTGTGGATTTACTCTTTTTCAACCGTCAACTCCAATGCCTGGTGGCTGTTGAGTTGAAACGTAGTGAATTTAAACCGGAATATTTGGGACAACTGAGTTTCTATGTCAATGTCCTGAATGATTTGGTACGTCTACCGCATGAGAATCCTAGCATTGGTATCTTGTTGTGCAAAGAGAAATCCAACGCTATTGTCGAATATGCCTTTCAGGGTTACAACACACCAATGGGCGTAGCCACCTACCAACTCAGTTCCGACCTTCCCGAACACCTGCGCGACGTATTGCCCGACCCTGAAGCCTTGAAAAAGCTGCTCGACTAATATTACAAATACAGATTATGACTAAATCTGAACTTAAGTTATTTCTACGCCAACCTTTCTCTGACAATATAGAAAACGGAACGGTTCGAACGCTGGTAAAGAGACTCTTCGGGGCTGCTGTGGAGCTTTTTACATCACCTAACATATTGGTTGAGAGTAAGGAAAGTATCAGACTGTCTCAGCAAATAGGTAGCATTCCACTTTCCGATGGACGTAACCTCGCTATTTTCGACGTAACGGTTACAGATTCTATTCAGATTGCTCGTAACCGAAAGGGTCTGCGTGATGCAGCCGCTAAATACATTGATCAAAGTGTTATTTACGGAGCGATAGTCTTTTACCACAATCCAAATCAATCAGATTATCGTTTATCGTTCATTTCTCGTTATGCTGAATTCGATCTTGAAACTGGCCAATTAATAAAGGGAGAGACGAAGCCAAAGCGCTATACATTTCTGCTTGGCCCAAATGAGAGTTGTACAACAGCCGCAGAACGACTGGGTGATTTAATGCTTAATACTCGGCCCAAACGGTTGAAGGAACTGGAAGAGGCTTTCTCAGTAGAGCGATTGAATCGTGATTTCTTTAAAGAATACCGCTGGCACTACGAGCGCTTCTGGCGATATATTGCTGAGCGCCCCGATTATGCAGACGTATTGCGCGACCCCGAGCGCCCAACGAAAGAACTCCAGGAAAAGCCTATTCGTGACTTTGCCAAGAAACTGCTGGGGCGAATGGTATTTCTCTATTTCCTCCAAAAGAAAGGGTGGATGGGGTGTAAGAGCAATCAAGACTCTTGGATAGAAGGTGACCCTTTCTTTGTAAGAACCTTATTTACAAAATTCCCTTATCCAGAACAGTTTTATAGCGAAGGGTTAACTAAACTTTATTTTCAGACGCTGAATGTTAAGCGATCCGGCGACCGATTTGTGATTGATGGTATGGAGCCCTGCCGAGTTCCGTATCTAAATGGCGGTTTGTTCGACGATGCGCATGAAAAAGCCAGTCATTTCGATTTCCCGCCGGAATACTTTTCAGCCCTACTTGATTTCTTCGACCAATATAATTTTACGATTGACGAAAATAGCCCTGATGAACAGGAAGTGGGCATTGACCCCGAAATGCTAGGGCATATCTTTGAGAACCTGCTTGAAGAAAACCGTGACAAGGGAACATTCTACACGCCCAAATCAATCGTATATTACATATGCCGCGAAGCGCTTATAAACTACTTAGCTCCACATTTTCCAGATGCGGCTGATATAGAAGGGTTTGTAAAGCAACACCGGGTATCTGATTACCTAAGTCAGCAATCACAGGCTAATGCGCTCGATAGCCTGTTGAACTCCGTGCGCGTATGTGATCCGGCCATTGGCTCTGGGGCTTTCCCGATTGCCATGATGCAGGAAATTTTTCAGGCCAAACTGCATATCTACCCATATCGGAAAACGATTGATCCGTTTGACCCGGCTAAGGTGAAACTGAGTATTATTGAAAATAATATTTACGGTGTTGACCTTGATAGTGGGGCTGTTGACATTGCCCGACTCCGTTTTTGGCTCACCTTGGTTGTCGATGAAGATGCTCCCCGACAATTGCCTAATCTTGATTACAAGATCATGCAGGGGAATAGCCTGTTTGAGCAATTTGAGGATGTTGATTTATCGCGTGTACATCACATGGCTCATCAGGTGAAGGTATTTGAGCCTGACCGCGATTTATTTGGCAATATTCTGAATCCTCAACTAACCATGACCTATCATGGGCTTCATGAGGTGGATTTATCCGCTTTAATTAAGCGGTATTTTGAAGCCAACGACCCAAAACGGAAAAAGAAGCTGCGGACGGACATTAGCGACCACATTAATGACCACATCAATTACAATCTGGAGCGACGGGAAGAATCTCTCCGCCAAAGCATCGCTTTAGCGGGTAACGTCGACGTATCACGTCTGAAGGCTAAAGATCGTAAACGCCTGGACGATTACCGGCAACAATTGCAGCAGATAGAGCAGACTCGGCAACGACTCATTGATTTACAACAGACGAACGAGCGCCCATATTTTCTGTGGCATTTATTCTTTCAGGATGTGTTTGCCGAAGGTGGGTTCGACATCATTATTGGTAACCCGCCTTATTTCTCGGTCAGTAAGCAACCCGCCTTAAAAGCCATACAGGAAAAATACGATACTTACGAATCGACAGGCGATATCTACGCGCTGTTTTATGAATTAGGGTACCGGATGTTGCGACCAGGTGGTACGTTGGCTTACATTACGGGTAGCTCGTGGTTACGTTCCAACTATGGCAAATCACTACGTAATTTCTTCATTCAAAAAACGAATCCAGTCAAGCTCATTGACTTCTCGGATAGCGAAATTTTTGAATCAGCAACGGTGCGAACTACGTTGTTTGTCTTTAAAAGAGAGCCTAATGAGCGCCAATTGAAGGCCTTACGTCTGACGCGACGAACTCAACGTTTTATTCAACAACTAGACGAGTATTTTGACAGTAAACATATTGAACTGGAAACTCAGCCCGATCGGGCTTGGGTGGTGCTAACTAAGGAGCATTTAAGTCTTAAACAACTGGTTGAATCGAAGGGAAAACGATTAGTTGATTGGGGAATAACTATCAATCGAGGAATTGTAACTGGCCTCAATGAAGCTTTTGTAATTGATAATAATACACGGTCTCTATATGTCGAGCAGGATGAGAAAAGCGAAGAAATAATTAAGCATTTTCTCCGCGGACGTGATATAAGTCGTTACGTTTCTGGAAATTCCAATATTTACATGATTTTTACACGTAAAGGAATAGATATTGAGCGTTACCCAGTCATCGAAAAACACCTGAGTCAATTTTACGAAGACCTAAAGCCGCGTAATAACGGTGAGACAAAAGGCCGTAAACCGGGGCCATACGCGTGGTACGAAATACAAGATAATATTGCCTATTACCGGGACTTTGACAAGCCTAAACTTATCTACCCTCAGATTACAAAAGACTTAACATTCTGCTATGACGAAGAAGGATATTACACGAATGATAAATGCTTTATTGCCACAGGTGAGCATTTGAAATATCTTTTGGTGTGGCTTAATTCCAGGCTCTTTCGTTACTGCTTTGAAGAAGATTTTCCTGAAGTTGAGGGTAATGCGCGTGAGTTAAGAAAAATCTTCATGGAAGAAGTTCAAGTCATTGTTCCTTCGCCTGAAGAAGAAGACCGTTTAGAAAACCTGGCTAACTATCTGCTATATCTACATAATGAGGCCAACAAACCCGTAAATCCTTATGTTGAGAATCGCCAAGTTGCTATTCTCTTCGACGATATTGCCAATCACCTTGTTTGCGAACTCTATTTTGCCGACGAAATGCGTGAAAAAGGCGTGGATCTGGCATCGGTGCTTAAATTAGAATCGTTGATGGGTATCAACGATATAGCCGAGCAGGGTGCTGTTATAAACCGAACTTACCAGAGTATTCAGGTAATGGGTAGCCCCGTACGTGACCGCCTGAAATTAGTTATTGACCGTTTACCAGAAAATGTCGGCCGAATACTTAGTAATTCTCGGTAAATTTTTTTCTATCTACCTACAATGGCAAAAATTTCTACCCTCCACATCAATAATTTTAAGTTTTTCAGTGAGTCCAAACCAATTGAAGTTGATGGTAAACACTTACTGATTTATGGTGAGAATGGCTCTGGTAAATCGTCGATTTATTGGGCATTATACACTCTATTAGAATCTAGTTTTAAGAAAAATGATGATATCAAAAAGTATTTTGATAAACAAGACCCAAAAAATTTGATTAATATATATGCTACCTCAACTGAGGCAAATAATTATGATTCATTCATAAGCATATCTCTTGATAATAATAACGATTACAAAATTGCTTACAATGAATTCTCTATAAATGAGAATGTAAATGCTATAGAAAGCAGAAGAGCATCAGATTTTTTGACTTATCGTTTTGCTTATAAAATACACGATTTTAAACACGGAAAAGAGATAGAATTATTTGATCTTTTTTTGAATGAAATATTTCCATATGTTATCTCAAGTAAAGATCTAAAATACCAAGAGTACATTGGTGAGATTGAGTATAGTACAAGAATACTAAGCACAGCTTGGAACTCATATTTAGCCAACGGATTAACAAGGTATCGAAATGCGAAAAATCAGAGAGTACGTTCAGATACAGCACGAGCGAACCCTTATAAAGACTTAGCAAAAGACTTTGATAATGAGGTGCTAAGAATATTAGGAGAAATTATAACAATCGGTAATCAAGTATTAGAACAGCTTGGCTATTCAGATATCAAATTCACTTTAGATTATTCAAATATAGCTTTTAATGAAGTTGGCGATGCGGAGACGCCAACGATAAAACTAAGAATAACAAAGTTTAACGGCCAAAATAATCCTTTTAAATTTCCGCAGTCATTTTTAAATGAAGCACGTCTTACAGCTGTCGCTTTAGCTATCCGATTAGGTTTTTTAGAGAGTAGATTATCTACTGCGGAGTTAAAATTACTGGTACTTGATGATCTTCTTATCAGCTTAGATATGAGTAACCGGCGTAGAGTGCTGGATTTGTTATTGACAAAATATGCGTCAGTATATCAGTTATTTATTTTAACTCATGAGCGTTCTTTTTATGAGAAAATTAGACGTCAGATTTCCTTGAAGAATGAAGAAAGTAATTGGAAGTATATAGAGATGTATGAAGATACTCGTCAGTTACCACCAAGACCATATATTAAAAAATCGGCTAGCTATTTTGAATCAGCGGAACAACATTTTATTCAATTTGACTTTCCAGCTACGGCTAATTATCTGAGAAAAGCTTGCGAACAACTATTAGATGAACTTTTACCATTACGTTTTTTACTTGATAGCAATGGAGAAAGAATCTGGCAATTAGGTAATTTATTAATAAAGGCTGAAGAGTATTTTAATGCACTTCCCATAAGCGTACAGCCAGTTAATGAGTTAAAGGAATGCTTGAAAACTTTATTAAATCCACTTTCTCACGCAGATCTTGAAGCTCCTGTTTACCGTCAAGAGCTACTAGACATCTTCGAATCTTATAATAAATTAAGGCTCTACAAGCAGTTGGAGAAGTTAATTTTATGCGAAAAAGATAAGCATGTAACGTTCACTCTTATTGATCATTCTTCTAGTGCGAATACTTTATCATGGGATATTACTTTACATGAAGACCTAATTGCAATAAGATTACCCGGTGAAGAATATAGGCTAGCTTATTGCAAGTTTACAGCCATTTGGGCAAAAAATGGAGATAGTCAACCCAAGCCAATCAGCGGGGAAAATGATATAACCAGATTTTACGAAGATGCCTGTCGAAAGACTGGCAACGTACCAGAAGATATATTTGATATTCTTTACGCTAAAGATTGAAACGGTTACTTTATCATCCTTACACCAATGAAAATTGAAAAAGGCCAAATGATCGCTGGTCAACCCATTCTGAAAGTCAGAGATTTCTTTAAACGGTACGAACGATTTAGCGTTGAAACAGCTGCTTATTTCTTCACGCTTTCGAAAAAAGCCGCAAAAATGATCTGTCTAGAGTTTACGGAATTAGGCTATTGTAAACGCGTACTGCCCGAAGAAATGGCACCTGCTTACAGGAAAGAAATTCGATACGAACTTTTACCTCTTGGCTGTTCTTTAGCGTTAGCTCGTGCTGTTCCGCCCATAACTCGTCAAAAGGCAGATCGTATTGTACAGGAATTCATGGATCGTGTTGAGGAAATTAATGGCAATGAAAAATACATTTACAAAGTGTCAAAGGTGCTGCTATTTGGTAGTTACATCCGTCCTGAGGCCACTGAATTGAACGATGTAGATATTGCGGTTGAAATAACCCCCAAGTATGATAGCCCAGATGAGCGTCGTAAGAAAAGTGACGAGTATATGCGATCAGCAATTGAGAATGGGCGGCACTTCAGAGATTGGATGGATCAGATGTTTGCTCCACAAAATGATGTAAAAGCATTCCTTAAAAATAAGTCCCGGTACATTAGTCTTCATCCATCGGATGATGAAGTGTTAGAGATAACCGAGACCAAGCAGATATATCCTCAGCTATAACTAATTCAATACGTTGTAACCTTTGAAATAGCCTAAACTACAGCCATATAACGGCATGAATCAACCCGATAAGCCAACACTGAACTATGATCTCGAAACGGGTGAGCTGATGTCGGGTGTTGGTCCGGGTACCGTTGAAACGTTTTTAAAGCAGTATTACGGTCGAGCTAAAAAACGAATACGGATTGCCAGTGCTTATTTTACGGTAAAGGGATACGATATCGGTACCCAGTACTTGACTAATCGATCTGTACAGTTTCAGATTCTGGTAGGGGCTGAAGAGGGGGCGAGTGTTCAATCGTCGATTATCAAAGAAGTTGAGCGCGAACTAACCAGTTGTAAAGAAGACCTCTGGAACGCTGTGTATCAATTGGTGCAGCGGATGGAGTCTAATCAGTTTATTATTCGGGATGCTCGTGAGATGGTCGACGCCCGCGGGATCGAGATAGCCTTTCACTGCAAATATTACATCTGCGACGACTCCATTTTGTGGCATGGTTCCGGCAACTATACGGGCCGGGGCTTACGAACCACTATTGAACAGGCGAGTCTAATTCGTTCGGCTCCAGAGGTAAAATCCTTTGTGGAGCGCTTCGAAAAAGACATGCGCGGAGCTAAAGACCTTCTACCCGATTTATTGGAACGACTCCGAAAATGGCTCGACTTAGTTCCGCCCTTCCACGTATATCTACTGATTCTGCATAAACTAAATAAATTGTTTGAACGGGAAGCGGAACCGGGTCTCGATCTGCCTGTCTACTACCAGCAAGCTATTATTATGCGGGCGGTTGAGCAGGTAAAGTTGTATGATGGCAGTATAATTATTGCGGCTACTGGATTAGGCAAAACAGTTATTGGGGCAGAAATTGCTTATCAACTGCGGCTGTTCAAACGAGCTAAGCACGTTATACTTATTGCTCCGCAGGCCGTGCACGATGAGTGGAAGCGTCATATCAAAGCGCGCGAATTCTTTTTCGAGCCAATCAGTATTGAAACGCTCTTTAAAGATTCAGTGGACGAAACACCGACCCACCATAAAACGCATCAGTTAGAACTGATACTGAAGCAGGCCGGTCCGCAAACTCTTATTATTATAGATGAAGGGCATGCTTATCGAAATCAACTGAAGCAACAATGGATTGCCTTTGAAAGTAAACGCCGTAGAAAGAAGCAACCGAAAGGAAGTTTAGTTTATAAGCGGTTATTACCTGTAGTCAATCAGAAAGGAGCGGCTATGATTTTGCTAACGGCCACTCCTTATGGAACCGACACGCAAAACTTAAATAGCCTTTTGCGCCTACTGCCCGAACGGCGTATTGATCCATTGTTTAATGAACCGACAGCCTGGCGTGTGGAGTCGTTGGACGATTTTATGAAACTGCCGGTGGTATCAGTGTTGGGCTTACATGACGTATTGAAGTTAGCTAGAACGCGTAACAACGTAGATGAAAAAGGAAGGCTGTTTGTCCAGTTTGGCGAAGAACGCCGGTATTTACCAAGAGTCATTCAGGTAAATAAAGTGAGCTACGAACTGCCTTTAGCTAGCGAATTACGAAAAGCGTTTGATGCTGATTGTTTCTCACACGCCACGCCGACGTTGACAGACCATTATGATGAAGAAGCAAGAAAGTTTAAAACAGGAGCAGTGGATACTGCCGACAAAAACTTTATCTTATCCTGGCTAAGTTCGCCGTCGGCGGTTCGGGAAAGTATTCGTAAGAATCTATATACCATTGGTACGAACGACCCCGTTGACGGCACAGGCCAACAAATACCAATATGGGCTAATGATCTATCAGCTAATCCGTCATTCCCAACAAAAGATGAACAGGATAAATTAGGCTATACTGCTAAAATGCTGCGTAGCTGGTACGAGAGAAACCAGGTGCTTAGGTCCTCGTTAGAATCGCTGAAAGAGTTTCAACCCGACGATAAAGTCCATAAGCTACAAGCTATTATTCAGCAGCATTGTCTGGAAAGAAAAGAGAAAGTCATTGTTTTTGTTGAGCGTTTGTGTACAGCAACGTTTATAGAAATAGCCTTACAAAATTACTTTGGAGGTACTGTGAAAATCGGCTGCACAGTTCATGTAACGTCAAGTAAGTACGAATTAAAGAAACCCAAATACCGACGCGAACTGCTAAAACAGTTCTCTCCTAAATCGCATCGCCACAGTACAAAGCATGAGCTGGATATATTGATCTGTACCGATGCTGATGGAGTAGGTGTGAATCTACAGGATGCAAATGTGGTTGTAAACTATGATCCCACCGAAGGAGCTGATACGCTTTTTCAGCGTGCAGGACGGGTTCTCCGTTTTACCAACGACCCAGACCGAATAGTCTATCTCTACACATTCATTCCGGCGAATATTCAACAACAAACACGTTCAGAAGCGTGGAAGCGAATCCGTAATACATTCGACCGTATGATGAAGCGGCACACAAAATCGCGTCATATTTTGGGCCTTGACGTGATGGCCTCTGAAACAGTAAAAACAATTGACCTGAACGATCCACAAATAGAAGAGCGATTAGCGAGTGAATTTGATTATTACGAAACTACGGGTACTAACCAATCTCATCCGCTTTTTCATCATGTAGCTATGCGTGAACAATATAGCGACCTGGCTAAAACCTTGCCAGAAGGAATACATAGCGCAATGTATTACGGGCAAGAAGAAAGAGTAGTGGTACTCATAGATATCAATAGCGAGAAGCGGCTTTTACTTTTCAACACGGCCACCCAACTCTTCGAACACGAACACGATAGTCTGGAGATCCTCGACCTCATCAAATGTGAAGAGGCAACCGAGCGAGCACTAGTGAATCCTGCCACTGTCGAGAGTGAAGCCAAAAATGCTGTACGGCTTTGGTGCGAGCAAACAAGTACTGATCTTGACAACGTGAGAGAGATATGTGCTGTTTACCTACTGCCCAAACCTAAAAATCGATCCGTACGGGCTATAATCGCTGGCGTAATTAACTATAGACAAAGGAAATGGAATAAGGCGAAACAATAAAAGGTAAATTGATTTAGTTTATTTTTTGCTCTTCTTCCCCAAACAACACCCCCAGCATCCGCCCAAACTCGGCCTGCCAGGGCGCTGTGATCGTAACCGGTTCCGACGTGACCGGATGCGTAAACTTAATTTGTTGCGCGTGGAGCAGCATGGTGTTCATCCCGAAATGATCCTTGAATAACTTGTTCTGCTTGTTGCAGCCGTGCGGGCGGTCGCCGATAATGGGGTGGAGGATGTGGGCCATGTGCTTGCGTAACTGGTGCATCCGGCCCGTGGTGGGTGTCAATTCCACCAGCGAATAACGAGACGTAGTATGTTTCCCAAATGGCAGAGGTATCTCCGTCCGCTGGAGGGTTTTTAGCTGGGTAAAGGCGTCTTGTACAATTCCGTCGTCCCGGCGAAGTGGATAGTCGATCGCTTGCTCATCGGGCGTGTGGCCTCGCACAATGGCCAGGTACGTTTTGTGTACGGCTCCTTCCATAAACTGTTGCTGCATGAGGGAGTTCATGGATTCGGAAAGGGCGAAGAGGAGGACGCCCGCCGTTTTGCGGTCGAGCCGGTGAACGGGATAAACGCGTTGCCCCAACTGGTCGCGGAGAAGTTGGACGGCAAATTCGCTCGCGTCGCTGGCTATGAACGAGCGGTGTACCAGTAAGCCATGCGGTTTATTGATGGCCACCAAATCTGTATCCTGATACAGTATAGAGAGGGGTTGCGTTGTATTTATACCTTGATTCATTGCCCGCAAGTAGCACAAAAAAATAGACACCCTCTCCAATATGCTTCATAAAAAGCTCGCTTGTAAAACAGGGTTGAGTGGGGTCAGATTCTTAAATCTGACATGTGCGGTTACTTATAACCAAACTATGCGAGGTTTTGAGAAACCTCACGTGTCGGTTATAAGTAACCAACACCACAGGCATATGCAGCCTATAAGGTTATCTGTCTTACACGGCAAGATTCATTTGCGTTGTATACCGAAATGGCTGTCTACTGGCTTTTTTTACTGCATATTGACTGGAATAGTTTACTTCATTGCACAAAAAAACACCTATGCTCAGATAAGTAAGCCGTCCGGCTCACTACATATTGCCGTGCGCGATGGCAAGACAGGCAAGCTCACCGCCGTTCGGGTGCGGTTGACGCAGGGTGGGAAACCCATAAAAACACTGCCAAAAGAAGTCGCAGCGGTTTCGTATGGCTTATGGGACCATGCCGATGGCTACAGGTATCAACCCGATAGTTCGTTTTACGTGCCGGGGCAATTTACTCTGCCGCTACCGCCGGGCACCTATCAGCTCACCCTGATGAAGGGAAATGAGTACGTCAATCAGCAGCATACGCTTGTTATAAAACCCAATCAGGCGCTTCAGAAAACCTACACCCTGACACGCTGGATCAATATGGGGGCACGGGGCTGGTATTCGGCCGATGATCATATCCATATCCGGCGCTCACCGGGCGAAAACCAGTCCTTGATGAACTGGCTCCAGGCCGAAGATCTGAACGTGGGCGTTCTGCTCAAAATGGGCGATTTCTGGGAAACCTATTATCCCCAATACGCTTTCGGTGAGCAGGGAAACTATCAATCCGGGAATTATCTGTTGACGGCCGGTCAGGAAGACCCCCGAACGCCCGAACTGGGCCACGCCCTGGGGTTTGGCGCTACGGGGGCTGTGCGTTATAAGCAGGATTATTATTACTACGACAAGGTTTTTGACGAATTGCACAAACGCGGTGGCCTGACTGGATACGCGCACCAGGCCGAATCGTTTCATGGCTACCGGGGACTTACCCTCGATGGCTTGCGTCGCAAAGTCGATATGCTGGAACTGCTGCAATATTGCGTGTCGGATCAACCCCTGCGCACGGAACAGTATTACCACATGCTGGACCTGGGATTTCCGCTGACGGCTACGGCTGGGTCGGATTTCCCCTGGTGTGGGCACGACCACGATCATGGCCCACCCGAACAGTCGGCCCGGATTGGGAACGCCCGTTTCTACACCTATCTCAATAAACCGTTCAGTTATACCGCCTGGAAAGAAGCCGTAGCCGCCGGACATACATTCGTGACCAGTGGCCCTGTTCTTACCTTCAGTGTCAACGATGCCTTGCCCGGTGACCGGGTTGCGTTGATGAAGGGAAGCGGGCTGCGCATCCGGGCCGAAGCCCTGGGCCATCCCGGTCAGACGCCACTCGACACTCTGGAAATTATCGCCCACGGTCGGGTACTGGGTCGAGTCACGAAACAGGATTCGGGTCAATCGACGGGGCGGTTAGCCCTAACCATAGAGCTTCCGTCTGTGGCGCATGGCCTCTGGATTGCGGCCCGGTGCTATGGGAAATCCCGACAGGCGGCCCACACAACGCCTGTATATGTGAGCGTTGATGGAGATGGGTTTCACAATCCTGAATCCGTTGAACGCTACCTAACCCTGAGTGAAAAGTACCTTCGTGAATTGGAGCAGGAACTCGAAACGCACCACGATAACCCCGAATTCCGGGCCTGGTATTATAAGAAAGGGCTCAAAACCCGCGTCGACGAAACGCGTCAGGTGATCAGCGAATTGAGAAACAAACTGATTCGCCGATAAGAACAGGATAAACTTACTGTTCACTGCTTCAGCCGTGAGTAGGGAAACAGTGCTTGCTGGAATCTGGTTATAACATGGATAATCAGATTTGCTGACCCAGGCGCTAGCCCCATAACGTATGAACAAGCTTCTCTTTACTATCCCGATGGTATTTTTTCTGAGCCTGGCTTCGGGACAGGCCCAAACGAAGAAAGCTTCGTCAACCACAACGCCCAAGTCCGTAAGTGTGGCGCAGGGTGAAGTAGCTCGCTGGGCTGGTAACTGCTTGCGTTGTAGTTTTGAAAAACGCGCCTGGTCGGCCGTTAATGGCACCTGCTACTATCCGGTTGATATGGATATGAAACCGGGCCATTATACTATTTCCCGCCGGACAACGGGCGGTAAACTGGAAACAGCCACGATAAATGTAGCTGAAAAAGCTTGTGTACAGGAAGACATTACCAATTTTCCAAAGAAGGAGTACGTCAATGTGTCTCCTCAAAATCAGGCTCGGGCGGCTAAAGAAGCGGCTGTCGTTAATCCATTGATTCGCTATCAGTCGAGCCTGCGTCCCGCTGTTTTCGACTTGCCGGTGGGCAAGCCTGCCAATTCCCTACCCAAAGGAGAAGGTAACTTCGGTGCCTGCCGGACCATCAACGGCCAACCCCGAGACCGGCATACCGGGCAGGATTACCCTGTTGGCGTGGGCACTCCGGTGCTGAGTGTTGGCAATGGTCGTGTGTTACTGGCTGCCAATCAGTTTTATAGTGGAAATGCTGTTTATATCGACCACGGCAACGGGCTTATTTCGGAGTATTTCCATTTGAAAAGCTACTCCGTTAAGCCGAATCAAACGGTTACCAAAGGGCAGAAAATTGGTTTCGCTGGCGAAACAGGCCGTGTAACAGGGCCTCACCTGCATTTCGGTGTGCGCTGGCATGGCGCCTGTATTAATCCCGGCTTTTTACTGATCGATCCGGCGGATATGCAGGAAGTGAAGTAAGCTTTCTGACGTGTAGTATATCAACGACTCATAAGCCTTACCTGGGCATAACCCGGAACAGCCTCCTTTTTACGGTGGAGAGGCTGTTCCGGGTTATGCCTTATTTGAGGGCAGTTATGGCACAGAAATCCATGTCGCTATAGTCGAGGTTCTCACCGGCCATTCCCCAGATGAAGGTGTAATTTGAGGTGCCAGCCCCGGCATGAATCGACCAGTTAGGCGAGATTACTGCCTGTTCGTTCTGCATAAAAATATGGCGGGTTTCCTGCGGTTGTCCCATAAAATGGCAGACGCTCTGGCCTTCCGGCACTTCAAAGTAAAAGTAAACTTCCATGCGCCGGTCGTGCGTATGGGCGGGCATCGTGTTCCAGACGCTGCCTGCTTTCAGTTCCGTCATACCCATTTGCAACTGGCAGGTTGGCAACACACTATTTACCAGTAATTTATTGATAACCCGGTGGTTGGCGGTTTCCATGCTGCCCAACTCCACGACGTCGGCATCGGCACGTGCTATTTTGCGGGTCGGATAGTTTCGGTGGGCCGGTGTCGAGTTAAGGTAGAATTTAGCCGGAGCATCGGCGTCGTAAGAAATGAACTGAATATCCTGCGTACCCTGACCAATGTATAGGGCTTCTTTATAATTCAGATCATACGGGGCCCCATCGGCTACCACGCGGCCAGCCCCGCCTACATTGATGATACCCAGTTCGCGCCGTTCCAGAAAATAGTTGGCTTTGAGTTGATCGGGCGTGTCGAGGGTAAGCGGGCCATCAACTGGCATAATGCCTCCCGTCAGGTATCGGTCAAAAAACGACAGTGTCCATCTGAACTGGTTGGCTACGAACAAGGTATCAATGAGAAAGTTCTGCCGGAGCTGTGCGGTATCCATGCCTTTTACTTCGTTGGGTGAAGAAGCATATCGGCTTTCGAAGACTGTTCTGGGCTCGGTTTGGCTATCGGTCTGGCTGGTTGATTGGGCTTGCATAGGTACAGAATTGCCAGCTGGCAAAAGGGGTGTTAGCGGTTATTTCCGGGAAACGTTTAAGCGATACACTGTATAAAGTACAAAAAGGCTAAGCAGCGTTGGAGAAAAACGAAGCGATGGCATGTCGCTAAAATTACCTTAATCACTACCTATTTTACACGAAAGTAGATGCCTGGCGCAAAAAAATACTCGTTTACGCCGGGAAGTAATTGATTATTTTTCTGCAAACGTTTGCGGCAGCGTTTGCAGAAAAAAAGACATTCTTAAAAACGTTTTATTGACTGATGCAAACCACCGGCGAATGGATGGAGTCTTGTCTTTCTAGAATTATAGTTGACAATGCCTGAGGTAAGTTACCTGTAGAAATTTTCGTAAAAGATCTGGTTACGCTAATTTCATGTTTTCTTAATCCGGAAGAAGTTGGTCATACCAAAAGATTCTGTTGATTTGTTTTCTTTTCATTTGGATCTACCGAATTATGCAGCCAATTGAGTTAGTTGTTTTCGATATGGCCGGGACTACGGTCACCGATCACCATGAAGTAGAGCGGTGTTTTGCCGAAGCTGCTGTGGAAACGGGTCTGTCGGTTACCGATGAGCGGATTCTGGCTATGCAGGGCCTTGCCAAGCGGTATGTTTTCGAAACGCTTTGGAAAGAGCAACTCGGAGAAGATAGCCCCGAGGTTCAGTCGAACGTTGACATTTCCTACGATTCTTTCCGGCGCATATTGGAAGAACACTACCTGACGCAGGGCGCAACACCCACCGAAGGTTGCCTGGAGACCTTTGCCTATCTGCACGAACGGGGTATTGCCATTGCGCTCACAACGGGTTTCTACCGCGTCGTTACCGATATTATTCTGGAAAAACTTGGCTGGCTCGAGGGACTCGATGCGCAACGGGTAGGAACGCCCACCAGTTTACTACAGGCTTCAATTGCCAGTGATGAAGTTTCGCGCGGTCGGCCGTACCCACAAATGATCGAGCGGGCCATGCAATTGGTGGGCGTAACGAATCCCAAAGCCGTAGTGAACATCGGCGATACGCCTTCTGATCTGTTGTCGGGTCGGGCTGCGGGCGTGGCGCTGAATCTGGGCCTGACCAACGGGACACATTCGCGCGAGCAACTGGAAAATCAGCCGCATGATTTGCTGCTGGGTTCACTTTGGGAGCTGCCCGCGCTGCTGGAGAAACACGAACTATCTCTTACAAACTAATAGCTGCAGAGAGTGATTAAGTTGTATGCCCAGGGCTGTGTCCTCACGGTCTCTCTTTCTTAAAAAATGACATCATCGTACGATCTGATTATTATTGGTGCCGGGGCGCTCGGTACCTTCCATGCGTATCATGCCGCTAAATCGGGGAAACGCGTACTCTTGCTCGAAAAAGATAGCTACCCGATCGGCGCGACCGTACGAAACTTCGGCCAGGTAGTACCCTCCGGCCTGGCAGGACGGTGGTTTGAGTACGGCCGCCGAAGCATGGAAATTTACCGGGAAATACAACAGGAAACCGATTTGACAGTCCGACCGAATGGTACGATCTACATCGCATCCGATGCCGACGAGTGGACACTGGCCAACGAACTTCACGACCGGTATCAGCACCTTGGTTATACGAGTGAGCTACTGACGAAGGCGCAATGCCTCGCCAATTACCCAGCCCTAAAGCCTGACTATGTCGTAGGCGGTATTTTCTTTCCGCAGGAAATGAGCGTAGAACCAGAGCAGATGATTCATCGGCTGCTGGCGTTCATTCAACAGAAATACCCAGTCGATTACCGGCCCGGTTCAGTCGTGATCGACACCCAGCCGAACGCCAGCGGAGCCACGGTAACCCTGAGCAATCAGCAACAGTTTCAGGCCGGGCGTGTGCTTATTTGCGGAGGACATGAAGTTCGGCTGTTATTCCCTGACGTGCTGGCTCAGGCGGGGTTAGTGGTTAGTAAACTTCAGATGCTACTGGCCGAGCCGGTGGCAGGTCTGCGTTTGCCCGGTAATATTCTGACGGGACTGACAATCCGGCGTTATGAAGCGTTTCAGGAATGCCCATCCTACGCCAGCCTTACGGCAAACACGCCCGAGCATCTTGCCGAACTCAAAAAGTGGGGTATTCACATTCTTTTCAAGCAGGCCATCGATGGTTCCATCATCGTTGGCGATTCGCATGAGTACGCGGAGGCTACCCAGGCGGAGGACCTCGGCTACCATACCCAGGATTACATCAACGACCTGATGCTGACCGAAGCCCGGCGCATTGTTACCTTCCCGTTAACCATCCGAAAAACCTGGGCTGGTTTTTACAGCCAGACAAAGGCCGAGATCTTTGAGCATAATGTGGCCGACAGCATACGCATCGTAACGGGTATTGGCGGAAAAGGCATGAGTTCCGGTGCTGGCTATGCCGAAGAAAGCATCCGGCAGTGGCTTGGTTAAAAGATGGGCTAATGGGGCGAACGTAGACGTTCGTACCATCAGCCTACTATCATTTCACCACCGTATCCTTAGTCAAACGGTACTTATTGGTAGAATAAAAAGAAGTCTTATTGTTGTATTTATTTGGCATTTTGATGTTAAGACACGGTAAATAGTTTGGCTTTTTATTTATAAACAGGTAATCTATACTTAATATTAAGCCAACAGCACAATCATACTTTTGCGGGAAATTACTTAAGCAACACTAACCTGCAAACGTATGAAGCTTTGTATACCGTCTTCAACGTCATGGCATCGGCCGACCGCTCCTCGCGATTTATGCCGACTATCCATGACGTTTTTATTTTGTCTGTTATCCGGCCTGTCGGCCTTTGCACAAACGATTACCGGGCGCGTACTGTCTGGTGATGATAACCAACCGCTGCCGGGTGTATCGATTATTGTGAAAGGCACAAATACGGGGACAACCAGCCGTGCCGATGGTACCTACTCGATCAGTGCGCAGTCTGCCAGCACATTAACGTTTTCGTTCATTGGGTACGAAACGCAGGACGTTACCGTAGGGAACCGCAGTACGATCGATGTGTCGATGGCCGGGAGCGCAAAAGCGCTGAACGAAGTCGTGGTAACGGCGCTGGGTATTCGAAAAGATGTTCGGCAAACGGGGGTCGCCATTCAGACCGTCGATGGGTCGCAACTGCTTAAAGCGCGTGAACCAAACCCGATTAACTCCCTTACCGGTAAAGTAGCCGGTCTGACCATCGGGGCATCCGCAGAATTATTGGGGCGTCC
This sequence comes from Spirosoma radiotolerans, assembly GCF_000974425.1. NCBI lineage: Bacteria > Pseudomonadati > Bacteroidota > Cytophagia > Cytophagales > Cytophagaceae > Spirosoma > Spirosoma radiotolerans. The sequence goes on along the minus strand of NZ_CP010429.1, from coordinate 4,688,070 downwards.
ATCGGTAGTCCTGCGGGGGAATCAGGACGTACTGTTTGTTGTCGATGGTATCCCCATTACATCAGACACCTGGAACCTCAGTGCCGATGACATTGATACGTACACTGTGTTAAAAGGTGCTTCAGCTTCCGCATTATATGGTTTCCGGGGCAAAAATGGGGCTATCCTCATCACGACCAAACGCGGAACGAAAGATAAACGCGGGTTCTCTGTTGAGGTGAACACAAGCCAGATGGCTGATCAGGGCTTTATTGCCATTCCTAAAGTACAGGATCAATACGGCCCTGGTGACCACGGCGTGTATGCGTTTGGTGATGGAAAAGGCAACGGTCTGAACGATGGTGATTATGACATCTGGGGACCTGCGCTCAATGGGCAGCTCATCCCACAGTACGACAGTCCGGTTGTGCCAGGACAGAGTTTTACGACGACATTTAAGAAAGCGGATGGCAATAACGTGGTGTTTACCAGCAACCGCCAGCCAACGCCGTTTATTCCCCGTGGTCAGAATAACCTGAGCCGGTTTATTCAAACAGGTATCCTCTCGAACAACAACATCGCCGTGGCGGCATCAGGGGAGAAATATGACATGCGTTTTTCGCTCTCGCACAACTTCCAGCGGGGCCTGGTGCCGAACACGAAGCTGAACGTTACCAACTTCAACATGACGGGCGGATATAACTTTTCGCCTAAACTTCGTTTCGAAGCCAGTTTGAATTACAACCGCCAGTACACGCCAAATTTTCCAGACGTGAACTACGGTCCTAATTCGCTGATTTACAATATTATTGCCTGGGGTGGTGCCGACTGGAACATCGACGATATGAAGCAGATCTGGCAGCCGGGTAAAGAGGGTACTCAGCAAATCTACGCCGAATATCAGCGCTACAATAACCCCTGGTTTCTGGCCAAATACTGGTTGCGTGGTCATTACAATAACAACGTGTATGGGTATACGTCACTTCGCTATCAGCTAGCCGATGGGCTACAACTGACGGCCAAAACGCAGTTAACGACCTATAACCTGCTTCGTACGGAGAAATTGCCCTATTCGGCAACGACTTATGGTCGGGAAGAAGCCCGTGGCGATTATCGCGAAGACCGCCGTAGTCTGTTCGATAATATCAATCAGGTGCTGCTTCAGTATAATCGCAAAGTGACGAAGGATTTGAATATCAATGCGCTGGCTGGTGGCGAAGCCCGGATTTTCAATTACAATTCTGACTTTGCCAGCACCAACTACCTGAACGTGCCGGGCGTTTATAACTTCGCCAACTCATCGAATCCGGTGATTGCCTCAAATTTCCAGTCGGACATGCGCGTGCTGTCAGCGTATTACTCCGCTGATTTCACCTTCCGCGATTACGCTACGCTGACCACAACGGGTCGTGTAGATAAGCTCTCGACCTTACCTAAAGGAAACAATTCCTACTTCTATCCGTCGGTGGCCCTGAGTACGGTCATTTCCGATTACGTGAAATTGCCGTCCAATCTGGGTATTTCATTCCTGAAATTACGGGCTTCGTACGCCAACGTAAAGGATGGGCTTACGCAATCGACGATTCAGAATGCGTTTAATCCATTCTCCAATTACGGTTCAAATCCAATTGGGTACGGTGATAACTATTCATCCTCCTACGGCGGTCCGACTTATCAAAACTCGGCGGTCTATTCCTTGCCGCTGCTCTACAACAACAAGCCCGGCGCGTACTTTACCAACACGCTCAACAACCCGAACCTGAAGCCAAACTCGACCTCACAAAGTGAAGTTGGTCTGGACGTTCGTTTCTTCGATAACCGGATTGCGGTCGATGCGGCTTATTATGTCAGCAATGACGGTCCGCGCATTTTTACCCTGCCTTCATCGGAAGCAACGGGCTCCACGGGCCGGTTGGTAAACGGTATTCAAACGCAGAAAAAAGGGGGCGAAATCTCCGTAACGGGTAAAGCCATTCGTTCTGCAAAAGGACTGAGCTGGGACGTGGTTGCCAACTATTCGACCTATACCGAACGGCTCAAAGAAGTGTATCCGGATGGGGGCATCAACACCCTGGCCTCAAATTATTTCGTGAATGGCAGCAGCGGTTCCCGCTACCTCAACATCGGCGACCGAACCGACGCTTATTATGCCGGTGCTTTCGTACGGACAACTGATGGTCAGTTGATTAACGACGGCGGTGGACGGCCTATCGTCAATCCAGTAGCCCAGTTATTGGGTTATGTGAACCCTAAGTTCGTGTGGGGAATCAATAACCGGTTCAGCTATAAAAATATCAACTTCAGCTTCCAGTTCGATGGCCGCGTAGGGGGTGTTATCATGGACTATATCAAACAGAAGACGTACCAGGGCGGTCGTAATATCGAAACCGTTGAAGGCGCGCTGGGCGCTGCCCGTCCGAATGATGTGCTGGGTATCAAATCGTACGTGGGTGAAGGTGTTGCCATTGCCAGCGGAACGATCAACTACGACGTAAATGGTAACGTAACCAATTATGGCGAGCTGAAATACACGCCGAATACGACAAAAACCTATGAGCAGGATTACATCGGCCGTGTGTATGGACAGGCCGAAGCGTCGCTTATCAGCCGGAGTTTTGCCAAACTGCGGGAGGTGATCATTGGGTACACACTACCGCCAACTATGCTGAGCCGTTTGGGCGTAAAACAGGCCAGCGTATCCATTGTGGGTCGTAACCTGCTCTATTTCGCCGAACGCAAAGACATCGACCTCGACCAGTTCGTAACGGGTGGTGCGTCGTCGCTGCAAACCCCGACTACCCGTCGGTACGGGATCAATCTAAATCTGACATTTTAAACAGGTTCGATGGCGCGAGCACACCGCTCGCGCCATCGAACGCCAAAAAATAGATTCTTTATGAAACTCAATCAACTCGTTATCGTCTCGCTAACGGCTCTTGGCCTGATGCTCTCAGGCTGCGAAAAGCCATTTGATGAACTGGAGCAGGACCCGAACCGGCCGACGAGCGCCCCGGCTTCGCTGGTTTTCAATGGTGTATTAAACGACATGTATAGTGTGGCGGGTGGGGGTGCCTGGAATGATGCACAACGGTGGGATCAGTTTTACGCCAGCAACTACAACTACTACGCAACCAATGATTACGCCTGGACAGCCACCAGCCTCTATTACACAACCCTGAAAAACGTTGTGAAGATGGAGCAGGAAGCCAAGAAAGCGGGTTTACCGGACGTAAACGCCTATTCGGCGCTGGGTAAGTTTTTTCGGGCGTATTATTTCGAAAATATGACCAAGCGCGTGGGCGATATTCCCCTGACCGATGCATTGCAGGGACTGGATAACCCGACGCCAAAATACAATACGCAGAAGGAAGTTTATGTACAGATTCTGAAATGGCTCGACGATGCCAATGCCGACTTAACCACTCTGATTGCCAAAAGCGATAACAACCTGACGGGCGATATTTACCTCGGCAATAATCTGGCGAAATGGCAGAAAACGGTCAACACCTATAAGCTACGGGTGCTGGTGAGTTTGAGCAAGAAAGAGGCTGATACAGAGTTGAATGTAAAAGCCCGATTTGCCGAAGTATTGGCCAACCCGACCAAGTTTCCTGTGATGGCTTCGATGGACGATAACTTGCAATACGTTTATAATAGCTCGTTCAACAAGTACAATCGTAATCCGGATAATTTCGGGCAAAACGCCACGCGTGAAAACATGTCGGCCACATACCTGGGCACCCTGACCACGCTGAAAGATCCCCGGACATTTGTGGTGGCTGAACCCGCTACGGCAAAAGTCGCTGCGGGGGCGAAGCCAACGGATTTTGCTGCTTTTGTCGGCGCGTCGTCTGGCGAAGATTTGGCCATTATGTCTTCGAATGCCAACCAGGGCTTGTATTCATTCCAGAACCGGAAGCGCTATTACAGCACATACACTGCCGAACCGTATATCATCATCGGCTATCCGGAACTGCAATTTACCATTGCCGAAGGAATCAACCGGGGATGGGCCGGCGGTACAGCCGAAGATTATTACAAAAAAGGAATTCAGGCATCCTGGGGTTTTTATGGCCTGACAGATGGTGCCAACACCGTTTATTTCTCAGCCGATGGAGGCTATAAGGTGTTCAACGCCTATACCGTAAATGTCAGTTTCGCTGATTACTACGCGCAGGCTGCCGTAAACTACGCCGGCAATACAACAACTGGACTGAATCAGATTTTGACGCAAAAGTACCTTGCGTTTTTTCAGCAGTCGGGCATGGAAGCGTTTTATAACCAGCGTCGGACAGGTGTGCCTACATTTTTGGTAGGTCCCGGAACGGGCAATAGCCAGCGGATTCCGGTACGGTGGCAATATCCATCAACCGAACGGTCGTATAACACCACAAACAATGCCGCAGCCGTAACCAGTCAGTATGCCGGTAATGACGACATCAATGCGGCCATGTGGATATTGAAATAATTTCCGCTTCTTAGATTAACCATCAACCCCACCATTTATCATAAAGTAGACCGATCAGGTTTCCAAAACCTGATCGGTCTTTTTCCTTCCGGGGTTATCCGTATATTCACCCCCGGATAATTAGATCATTGTCGGTGATCTTTCTTTTGTCAATTAGCCAACTGGATAAACCATCCGGTATTACTTATGGAAACGATTGCTACTCTCTTTGCCCAAGGTGGGCAGGATGCTTATTTTGGCGAACCCGTAACCCAGTTGGAGCATGCTTTGCAATGCGCCTTGTTGGCCGAGCAGGCTGGCGCTGATGAAGAAACGGTTGTAGCAGCCTTCCTGCACGATATTGGTCATCTGCTTCCACCAGCCATGGCCGATGGGTACATGGATGGCTACGGCACAGTCGACCACGAACGGCTGGGAGCCGATTATCTTCGTAATCTTGGCTTTTCGGAAAAAGTAGCCCAATTGATTGAGCACCATGTGAATGCCAAGCGCTATCTGGTATTCAAAAATCCGAAGTACTTCGCCCGGTTGTCGGAAGCCAGTTTGAAAACGCTGGAATTTCAGGGTGGACCGATGACGCAGGAAGAAGCCGCCGATTTTGAAGCTAATCCTTACTTCAAAGGCATTTTGCAAATGCGCACCTGGGATGAGCAAGCCAAAATTCCGGGCTTGCCAACGCCCGGTATAGCTTACTATTTAACCATAGCCAATCGAAATCACAACTGAAGAAGTTCTTCGTTAACGTAAATGATGATTAGCTTTTGTCATCCCGACCAAGGAGGGATCTTAACTTTTCGTAGCGCTCAAGATAGGATACGTTAAGATCCCTCCTTCGTCAGGATGACAAGAAATAGTCACAAAACACCTGTAAATCAATCTATTAACTCTTGGGGTATCTTTGACGCACGTTAGCTATGGACGATTTTTGCTGGTTTTGGTGAGCTATTCCACTAAGTAAAAATAAGCAAGACGAAGTCAGCTCATCGACACTGAAACGTCTAGATTGCCTGAATAGCCAGCCAGACGTTCCAGAGACCAAAAACGGCCGTAACAAGCACAACGCTGCCCATGGCTATATTTTGCCAAAGGGTATTACAGTATTTATCGCCAAGCAAAGATTTATTATTGACGGCCAGAAACAAAAACACCGTCACGAACGGGAGGAGTATGCCATTGATCGCCTGTACGGCAACGATGACCGGAATCGGTGTAACGTTTAACAACCCGAACACCAGCCCTGTCGTTAGCACAATGAGCCAGATGGCCCGGTAGGTAAGCGAGTTTTTCGGAACGCCAAGTAAACTGTGTGCCGTTACGGATGCTGCCAATGGTGCTGTGAGCGAGGATGCAAAGCCGGCGGCAAAGAGGCCAAAGGCAAACAGCGACCCTGCCCAGGGACCAATTCGGCTGGTCATTACCTGTGCCATGTGTGCGTAAGAAAAGTCATTGGGAATGAGAAGACCTGCCAAGAGCAACACCACCGAAATGATGCCGCCCAGGATAACGGCTACCCAAATGCCCAACTTCATTTCGCCCAACGACTGCCCATTGGATTCTCCAGTTGCCGAATCACCGGACGTTGGCACGATGCTTGATCCGAAGAAAAGATTGTAAGGCACAATTGTTGTCCCAATGAGGCCGTTAATCAGCAGCAGAGAGCCCGAAGGTACGGCGGGCGTAACCAGCGCACTAGCCAGACTTGCGGGTGTAACGGGCGTCCCGAAGGCAACGTAGAGGAAGGCTCCGCCCATAGCAAAAACGACCAGGCCAAGCATATTCGCCAATCCCTGCGTGGAGCCGACCCATAAGAGTACGACACACACCAGCCCAACAACAATCGTCAAGAGCGGAACGGGAAAGCCCGTTAACAGGGCAAGGCCAGATACAGCCCCGAGAATATTGCCTGCCTGATAAGCGGCACAGCCCAGAAAAATAGCCAGAAACAACGCCCAGGCGATTCGTCGTCCGCGAGGACCGGCATAGGTCTGGACAATAACCTGGCCTAAATCATTGCCAGTAGCGATAGTAATTCGGGCAGCGGCCTCCTGCAACCAGACAGTGCCCAGGGTAGAGAAGGTGAGAACCCAAAGGAGTTGAAGTCCATAAGTTGAACCGGCAATAGCACAGGCCGTCACCGAACCGGGGCCAATAAATGCAGCCGAAATAACCGACCAGAATAAAACACTGCCGAGACCTGAGCGAAGAGAAAGTACTTTAGGCACGTGAGGAATGATGAATTAGAAATGAGGAATGATGAATGTAAAGAAAACTCCTTACAATCCATCATTCCTCAGTTATTCTTCCTCATTATTCGGAATTAGGAAAGGTATTTCCGCAGCATCCAGGCCATCGCTTCGTGGGCTTCCATAAGACCCGTCAGGAAGTCGGCGGTACCCGCGTCTTTCAACTCGTCGTCGCACTTTTCTACGTCTTCGCGCAGTTCACGAACGATTTGCTCATGGTCAGACAATAGGTTTCTGAACATATCCGCTGTGTCTTTGGGCTTGCCAGAATCTTCTTTGAGACTCGTGTTATGAATAAATTCGGCCATTGTTGCCAGGGGTGTACCGCCTAACTGCCGGATACGTTCAGCGACTTCATCAATTTCGGCTTCAATGGCTTTATACTGAGACTCGAAGAATTTATGGTATTCCATAAAGTTCGGCCCGGCAACATTCCAGTGGTATTTACGGGTCTTAATGTATAAGACGTGCAGGTCAGACAGGAAATCATTTAAAAGTACATTGTCCTGTTTGAGGACGTCTTTTTCGAGGCCAATATTGGGTTGCATGAGACTAACGTGAGTTTATGAGGTTGTGAACGGTCACTGTGACCTTCACAAAGATTAACCCACAAGCCTCCTGTTTGTTTCACTAGCCGATCAACCCGGCAAAGACGCGCTTTACCTGGGCCAGATCCTGTTTGTGGGCGTCGACGGGCCCTATGGTGTTGGGTGAGTCTTTCTCCAGGCATTGTTCCAGCACCAGATTCGGCTTACTGTTCAGGGCTTTTAAGGTATTGGCAAGGCGCTGGTAGTCAATGTCGCCATCGCCGAACGTTTCCTGCCAGATGCCGTTTTTCGATTGCCGGATGTGTACTTCCGTGATTCGGCTGCCGTATAGCTTAACGACATCGAACAGGGCTACCTGCGAATTTCCTGATCCCCGATAGACCCAATGCGCATCCAGGCAAAGCGATACGTGTTTTGGGTCAGTGGCCAGCAGCATGTGATGAAATTCGCGGGCGGCCTGCCGGTGTTCGGGGGCGTGCGTGTGGTAGGCAAGCGTAATGCCGCGTTTGCGCAGTTCAGCCCCGAGCTGGTCCAGATTACGAGCCTGTTCTATGAGTTCGGCATCCGATTTATCGTCGTTGGTCCCCCATTTGATGGGGCTTGGGTTCGTGACAAAAATAGACGTTCCGGCGGGTTTGGCAGCATCCGCAATGGCCAGTACCGAGTCGATGGATTTCTGCGCTTCATCGGCCCTGTGCAAGGTGCTGTTTACATAGAGCGAGTGCATGACCAGCTTGTGTTTGCTCAGCAGGGGCACGAGTTTCGTAACCTCTTCGGCCGAATTTACCCCCGGTTCATACGCCGTAATACCCGATTGGGCCAGTTCGGCCAGCGACGCATCGGGATCGGCCATCCAGGTTTTCCCCTGCCGCTGGTAGAACGTGAGCCATGTGTAGGAGTTGCAGGCAACCGGCAACGATTTCGTGGCCAACTGCGCCTGTGCAAACTGGCTTTCACCCAGGAGGGAAGCCCCGGCGAGGGCCGTAGCGGAGGTTAGAAACTGGCGTCGGGAAGCGGGCATAAGTCTTAAATAAAGAAGACTATAAATACAAAGAGAACGTAGACCTACTGAATAAACCGTAAGCTCTTTCCATCAAAAACACCAAGTCCATTGTGTTCGGTCAGAAACAGTAATGTGCCGTCAGCGGTAAATTGCATTTTCAATACATTCATTGCTGGGCCGGCTGCATAACGACTGCCACCCGTCCATTGGAGTTTTGGTTCAAAAACTTTTTGCCATTTTTTTATATCGGCCAGGTTAGTGCCGAGTTTAGCGTTGAAAATACCAAACTGAGAGTAAAAGTACAGGCAATTGTTGGTGGGATTATAGGCGCTAGGCCCTATTCGATGTCCTCCCTTCCATGTAATTCCAATCTGTTTACTTTTTTTGCCCGTTAGCGGATCGTTCATAAGAAACTCCATTGGGGTTTCTTTATCTTTTGATAACAAAACAGGTGTTGCAATTTCATTGGTGAACCGATAAATGCTCCCGTGTGTCAACATGATGTGACTAAGTCCTCCAGACATATAAACGTTTTGCTGATCTTCACAAAAGCCGTTGACTGGATTTAATTCCATATCAGCTTCCTTAGTATTTAAGCGTATAAACGCTCGCTCCTGCGTATTAAAAACATACACATTACCCCCCCATTCACCTTGATCGAACCCAAGCCATAATTTATCCCGACTGTCTAAAAAACAAACTGGCGAATCGAACCAGCTGCCTGTATACCTAATTTGTTTATTTTGGGAGAAAGAGCTATCAGGAAAGTATAACGTGTTGCTTTGAAAATCGACGATTCCTTTATTGGTTATTAAGAAGCATTGATTTTTTTTGTCGAAAACAATACTGCTCAACTTATCGGTATAGCTACCGATAGTATGCCAAGTTTTTTGATGTTCATCGAAGGACTTAATGAAGTGATTGGTGTCACCAACAACGATATTGCCCTCACGATCAATAGCCGAGGCAACAATTGGTGCATCTGTAGTTAATACCAAAGGCTGCTTATTGGTAACGCCTTTGATTAACTTGAGCTTACCGGATTTGCTTTGCAACAGGATAGTTTTACCGTTGATTGAAAAATCTTTATAGCCTGTCTGGGCACTGATTACCTGAGACCAGGCTGTGACTGGTTGGCCAACGAGTATAAAAATAAGCGCCGTGAGTAAACAAGGGAGCTGCATAGTTAAACGTGTTGAGATTCTATAAAGATAAGAGCTATTGGGAGCTAAATTTCCATACGTTGACCTTCAACTTTATTGGCTACTAATTTTTGATTTGAACGGAAGGATAGACCGTTGCTTTAAGCTCAGGTCTGATCACTTTTATGATGAACATAACCCGCTCCACCGCCCCCTGGTGTTTCGATCCGGATGCGTTCGCCCGGTTGCATGGCGCGGGTAAAAATGCCAGATAGATCTTCCTGCCGACCATCGGCATAAAGCAAGGTTTGGCGACCCGTTAGGCCCGCTTCGCCACCGTTCAGGCTATACGGAGCCACGACCCGGTGCTGGCTAAGGAGGGTGGCCTGTACGGGTTCCAGAAACTCGATGTCCCGAATGATGCCATCGCCCCCGCGCCATTGACCATGACCCCCGGAACCAGTACGGATACTGAATTCATGAAGCCTTACCGGGTAGCGACGCTCGAACTCTTCGGGATCGGTCAGCTTAGTATTGGTCATGTGCTGGTGTACCGCCGAGCGACCATGCGCCCCAATTGTGGCGCCTGCGCCCCCGCCAATGGTTTCGTAATAGCCAAAGGGATTTGGCAATGTTGATTTTCCGAACAGGAAATTATTCATGGTGCCCTGACTACAGCCGGCCAACCGTAACGCCTTCAGCAATGTATCGACCAGCCGCTGGCTAACTTCGGTATTGCCACCCACTACAGCCGGGCAGGCCGACGGTGAGTCCGGAAAAATCGGATTCAGAAAGGAGGATTCCGGGAGAATCAGGTCGACGGGAGCCATTAAGCCTTCATTCAATGGAATATCTTTAGCGCACCAAAGCCGAAGCACATACAGCACGGCACTGTACAGAATCGAGATATTGGCGTTTAGGTTGTTAGGGTGAACGCCCGAAGTGCCTGAAAAATCAAACGCAACCCGCCCGTTGGCCACACGGATCCGTACATGAATGGCATGGCCGTCGTCGAGCGATTCCTGCGCCGTAAACTCCTGCTCATCCAGCGGTTGCAATACAGATAATATCGCGTCGGTGGCGGCTTGTTTCAGCCGTGTCATGTAATGGTGGACGGTCGAAAGGCCGTATTGCCGGGTTAATGCCTTGAGCGCCGTTTCGCCTGCTTTGAGCGATGCCAGCGCGGCTTCAATATCGGCCTGATTTTCGGCTAGGGCGCGGGTAGGGTAAGGGCCATCCGTAAAATAAGTCGATAAGCCAAGGGTCGTTTCGGTATTTTTCCATAAAAACTCACCCGCTTTAACCACGTACATCGGTTCCAGAACAACGCCTTCTTCAACCAGCGAAACGGCATCGGGTGGCATGGAGCCCGGCACTTTGCCACCAATTTCGGCATGGTGAGCGCGGTTGATCACATAACCGATCAGTTGGGGCGGTTCGCTTGGTGTTGCGTCCGTAAACACACCGCTAAGTAGGGTTACGTCGGGGAGGTGAGACCCGCCGTATTTCGGGTGATTGGTGATGACCACATCGCCCGGTTTAAGGGCTATTTTATTTCGTACCAGCCGTGCGCAAACGCCCAGGCTGCCCAGGTGTACCGGAATATGGGGCGCATTGGCGACCAGTTCGGCGTTGGCATCGAGCAAGGCACAGGAAAAATCGAGCCGTTCCTTCACATTCACCGAAAAGGCGGTCCGCTGCAACTGAGCGCCCATTTCTTCGGCAATGGCCCGGAAGCGCTGGGTGAACAATTCCAGTTGAATGACTTCGTTGGCGGCTATTTCTCCGGGCTCTTCTACATCGGCAACGTAGTCGATAAGGGCGTTTTTGTTGGCCTGCACAACCAGTCGCCAGCCCGATTCGATGAATGCCGACGAGGTCGTGTTCAGGAGCAAAGCCGGCCCGCGAAAGGTATCGCCTTCCTGCAATTGTGTCCAGTCGTAGGTTGGGTAGGCTTCCCCGCTAAACTGTGTTGAGTAGCCGACCGGAACCGCGTGCCGGTGGCTTATAGGCGATCCGTTTGTCGGTAATTTTTCGGTAACCGTGCTGGCCAGAGCCCGTATGCTTTCGACTTCGATCGGTCGCGGGTGCCCATTGGCGTTGGTTGGAAAGTGGCCATACAAATGCTGGTATTTCTGCTCGAAATCAGTCGCTAACTGATCACTGAAGGGAACTTCAACCGTGGCTTCCTGGCCCATCAGCCGCAGGAATATCGAAACCGCTTTTACCTGGATCGTCGTTTCCGTACCAACATCCTGCTGCAGTGTCTGGGTGGCTGAGTCAATAAGCTGCTGGCGGATGCCGGGAAGTTCAGGCTCAATGACCGACAGCGGTTGCAGGATCGACTGGGCGGACATCCGTTCAATTTGGGCCTGGCCGATGCCATAGGCACTTAACAGGCCCCCATCGAAGGGCAGAATGAGCCGCTCCATGCCTAATAACCGGGCAATAGCACATCCGTGCAAACCACCGGCGCCCCCAAACACAAGCAAACTATACTCTTTGGGATCGAACCCGCGAGCTACCGAAATTTTCCGGATGGCACCGGTCATGGTTTCATTGGCAATGTGCTCGAAGCCACGCAGCAAGTCAATAGCAGAGGCAGGCGTGCCTGTTGCGTCAACTTGCCGAACAATAGCCGCCAGGGCTTCCTGTGCTTTGGCCGGAAAAACAGGAATGCCAAACTGTTTAGGGTCTAATTTGCCTAGTAACAGATTGACATCCGTAATGGTCAGCAGGGGGGCTTGGCCCGGAACAGCTACGCCATAACAGGCCGGGCCGGGATTGGCGCCTGCGCTATGCGGACCAACCCGTAATTGTGTTCCATCGAACCAGCAGATCGACCCGCCCCCGGCGGCCACGGTTTCAATGGCCAGGGAAGGCAATTGTAAATCAAAGTGGCCGATTTTCGTCGAGAACCGATAATCTAAACCGCCCTGAATTCGGGCCACATCCGTGCTGGTCCCACCCATGTCCAGCGTTAATGTACCCGATAGCCTCTGGCTGTCGGTGTTATTGCCCTCCGACTGCCAGAGGCTATCGGATACCACAGAGGCTCCAATGACACCGCCTGCCGGTCCGCTGAGTAAGCTGTCTTTAGGCTGAAACAAATCGGCTCGTACAAGACCTCCCGAACTAGTCATAATCCGGACTTCCTGGCCGCCAAGCTGGCGTTGCACATTGTCTAAATACGAACGCATAACGGGTGTCAGGTAAGCATCCACGACTGCCGTTTGCGTGCGGGCCACATACTGCGGAGCCGTTGATACGGCAGTCGACAGGGTAATGTAAGAGAATCCCGCTGCGGTTAGTGCCTGATTAAGTTGCTGTTCATGGACTGGATTTCGGTAGGCGTTCAGGAGCGAAATGGCGATGGCATCGGGCTTGCTCTGGCGCAAATGTTCGATCAGGTCGGCAATGGTTTGGTCGGATAAAGGCGTCAACACCTGACCGTTGGCGGCTATGCGCTCCGTCACTTCCCATACCGAATCATACAGCACGTCGGCGGGTGGAATGGCCAGTTGAAAGAGATTGGGCCGTTGCTGCGTCCCGATTTTGAGCACATCGGTAAACCCCTTCGTCACGAGCAGCGCTACCCGTCCTCCTTTTCGTTCGAGTAAAGCGTTCGTCCCTTTCGTCGTACCTAGCCGCATGGTTAAGGGCGGAAAGGGTTGATTAACGGGTGTCTTTGTGAGTAAGCGAGCCGCCAAAACGGGAGCTTCTTCATTTGTGAATAGCTCGACGGTGGCGTGGTATTCCGGCATCTTGTCTGCAGTACACACCACTGTTCCATCCACACCCAGCGATTCAATCGTGTACAGTTCGTCCGTGTCGACAACACGAAGATAATAACCATCAAAAATCGGAGCGGTGAGCCAGGGCGCTACCAGTTTGCCATCAATGAGCTGTCCCCGTAGGCGGCTGCTGCTCAGTACTTTGGCGCGGTGTAGGATTCCGTTGGGGTCTTGGGCGAGGCCATCGGTGAAGGTGCCGCCGGTATCAATCCAGATTTGGTACATGGGTTAGTTAATCAGCCTGATACCGGCCTTTCGGTAAGCCGCTACAACGTCCGGCTTGGCCTCAGTATCGGTAATGAGCACGTCGAATAGGCTTAAAGGCGCAAAATAGAGGTATTTGTCGGTTTCTAATTTCGAGGAGTCACAGAGTAGGTAAACTTTTTCCGTTTGCCGGGCCATAGCTGTGGCTGTGCTGGCCTCTTTCTCGCTGTTGGCACTTAGTCCGTGCTGGAGTGAAATGCCATCGACGCCAATAAATGCCCGGTTGGCCCGGTAACGGGCTATGTGCTCTTCAGCCATGAGTCCATGAACCGCCTGCCGTTCTTTGTCTACCTCACCACCGACCAGATTAACCGTTACGTCGGAAGACATTAACTCGGCCACCACTGGTAGTGAGTTGGTTATTACCGTGATGCGTTTGTTGCGAATGAACGGGCACAGGCGAAATACGGTACTGCCGCAATCCATAAAAAGGATATCGCCTTCCTGAACGTCCTGTGCGGCTAGCTGGCAGATGTAATCTTTACGGTCGGCGTTCACGGCCGTTTTATTGGCGAACCGGAATTGATCGGTAGCGAGGCTCACTTTCATGGCCCCACCGCGTGTCCGGTAAAGCAGGCCGGAAGCCGCCAGTTGAACCAAATCGCGCCGGACGGTCATCTCCGATGTTTGTAAAAGTTCGGCCAACTCCCGCACATCAACGGACCCTCGCTCATCGACCGTTTGTACAATTAGTTGCTTCCTGTTTTGGAAATTCATAGCAAATCAAGTTCTTTTGTTCAAAAATAAACAAAATTGAACAAATTTAAACATATGGCTACTGAACGCGTCCAAATAACCGAAGAGAAGTTACTGTCCGATAACTGGTATATTCTAAAACGATTCACGTTTAATTACCTTGGTAAAAATGGACAGTGGACAACCCAGCAACGGGAAGCCTATGATCGGGGAAACGGCGCTACGATTCTGCTTCACAACCCGCAAACCGACACGGTTATTCTGACCCGCCAATTTCGATTGCCAACTTTCGTAAACGGTAATCCCACGGGTATGCTCATTGAAACCTGCGCGGGACTGCTCGACGATGAAGGCCCCGACGATGCCATCCGGCGGGAAACGGAGGAGGAAACCGGTTATCGGATTGAATCAGTACAGAAAGTGATGGAAGCCTACATGAGTCCCGGTTCGGTAACGGAGAAACTGTTCTTTTACCTGGCGGAGTACACCGCTGACACCGAACGCAATGCCGGGGGCGGCATCGACGAGGAGGAGATTGATATTTTAGAGCTCCCCGTTAGCCAGGCATACGACATGGTAACGCGTGGTGAGATCATGGATGGCAAAACGATCATGCTGTTACAACACCTGCGGCTAAAACAGTTGAGTCAGAATTGAAGGAAGGTTCGTGTAGTGACGTTCAGCAATGTCCGTTATTGTCAGTGGTGTTAGTTTCTTGTCAGTGATGTCAGTTTCTTGTCAGTGGTGTCAGTTTCTTGTTAGCAATGTCCATTATTGTGAGTAATGTCAGTTTCTTAAAACTGACATGAGCGGTTTCTCAAAACCGCGTGTTGCTGATTGGTTAATTAAGGAGGTTTCTCAAAACCTCCCTGTGTCGGTTTTGAGAAACCGACACCACAGTCCATAGCTATTACATGACTTCAAAACACCTCTAGATAATGCATTAATTGCGATTTCTCCCGCTTGCCTTCATAAAATGCAGCGCTAGAATAAGGATAGTCGGCCGGATTGCTGACTAATCCAGCGCGCACTGGGTTGTTGTGGATATAGTCGATTTTTATCTCGCAGACGCTGCGTGAGTGAAGGTACACATCATCGTATCGATCTTCCCAGATCTTAAAGTGTTGGGTACGCTTTTTATATTCGATATACCAAACTTGATCTGGATAATTTGTTTCAATATATTCTCGTAGTTTCAGCGATGTAAACTTCTTGAAGTCTCGAATATAATCCATCAGCCGCGTTTCTTCCGGAAAATAAATGATGAAATGAATATGGTTATTCAGGAGTACATAGGCCAGCAGCTTTGCTTTGTACTTTTTGTTATAGAACAGAAAGCTATCGAACAGAATACCAAAACAGGTCGGATCGGCTAGTAGAGGTAAGTGCCGGTAGCAAGTAGTTGTGATGAAAAAGCAACGTTCCTCAGTTAACAGACTTCGATTGCGCAATCCCATAAAAAAACTCGTCTTTTAGGTATACCCTGTAAGACGAGTTTATGATAATGACGCCACGTTGAAATGGGAATTAGTTGATTTATCAGTGGTTCTGTGATGTCAGTTTCTTAAAACTGACATGAGCGGTTTCTCAAAACCGCGTGCTGCTGGTTGATTAATTAAGGAAGTTTTGAGAAACCTCCCTGTGTCGGGTTTGAGAACCCGACACCACAGCCTATAAACACAACCGACACTCACCAATCCATTACTTCCCGGCTGAAATCAGGTTGGCGAACAGACGATAGGCACCGGGAATACCAGCTGGTAGCTCACGGAAGAATACCAGACCTGTATACATGTAATGCCCCTTGCCATATTTAGCGTAGATCAGGCTGCCTTCTTTGGGGGCTTCGTTCTGGTCGTGGGATGAGAAGATCGGCTCATAGGCTTTGTCCCAGTCGCGGGCGAAATAGATACCACGCTCCTGTATCCAGCCTGCGAAATCCGCTTCGGTAATTTTGTTCGGGTAGTTCAGTAACGGATGCTTTGGATTAATGAACGTCATGGGTGCATCTTCTTCCGTTACGCGTTCATTTACGACCGTAAAGGGGTAGGGGCCTAATGGCGGCAGTTGAGCTTCATTACGCAAAAACGAATTATTGGGTGTCACATATTGAACAACCATCGTTCCGCCATTTTTGACATATTCCATCAATTTCGGCTGGTAGCGGGCCATGGCGCTGTTGGTGTTGTACGCCCGAACGCCCACCACGATGGCATCGTAAGCCGACAGGTTTCCGTTCAGTTCGGTTGGGCCGAGAATGTTTACCCGACAGCCCATCTGTTGTAAGGCTGCCGGCACTTCATCCCCCGCACCAACAATGTAGCCTATATTTTTGGCGGTTACTTTCACGTCCAGCTTAACCAGTTTGGCCTCCGCCTGTGGAAACAGCGTTTGAGTTGGAATATGCTTATAGGCAATCACCCGCAGGCCCGTTGTAAAGGTGCCATCTGCCGTTGTCATCACGGCTTGTAGCTTCCCATTCTGAGCTTTATCGCTCGGGGTCAACCGGAACGATAGCCGTTGTTCATCCCCTTTGTTTTTTAACTCGAAGGGCTGCGATGCCGGGTCGATCCGCCAGCCCGTTGGCACATCGATCCGTAAAGTGCCGGTTACATTCGCACGCCCTGCTTTCAGGACAACCTCGGTTGTTTTTGGCGTGTTGTCGGCAAAGGTGTAAACGCGTTCGGCCAGGTTTGCCGTCACAGCGGGTTGAATAATAAACGGCCGGTAAATTTCGCCATCGACGGGATCGGTCGATTTGTAGACAACCGGACGGCTGAACGTAAAGCGCTGGCCACTAATATCAAACGTATAGCTGGTCGTTAAGGCAGGCGGATTTTCGGGCAGGCCAATAAGCTGCTGATTGTCAACCTGAAATAACCCTTTGTCAATCGGTTTTTCGAGCCAGTAAGGTTGGGAAATTTTCGCGGTTTTCGGAATCATCACGCTCGTTGGGAGCAGCACCACGTCATTGGGCTTGAGGGTCAGGTTGAGCGTGCTGTCTTTTCCGGTCGAGTAGTGGATGTGGACTAACGTAACAGGGGAGTCCGTACGGTTAACGATGTTGGTGGTTAGCTTAATGGTTTCGCCGGGCGTGGCTGCATAATCGGTTGGGTTGGTTTCAAACCATAGGCCGAGGCACTGCCGGATAAGCATTTCGACTTCCTGCCGCTTCGCTTTTACGTAAATATTGGTCGTATCCAGTTTACCAATCGCTCCATACAGTTGGATCAGGGCGGGTACCGATGCAGCTGGTTGGTCGGGCTTAAACTGACTGATGGTCTGGTTCACCTGCGTCTGAACGGCATCGCTGTTGGGTACCCGTTTCCAGGTCATGTCGACGCCTTCCATCGGGTCCTTCTGAACAGGATCACCGCCTTTCAGCAACAGATAATCAATTTTGGCACCCCGGTTAGGGGCTACGCCGAAGCCCTGACTTTTGTGCTGACTGCGACTTTCGGAGGCAATTTCGCCGTATGATCGGCCCAGTAGCGGATTGAATAAGCCGGTCTCAATGCCAATCAGGTTACCGGCTTCTTCGGGTTTTTTATTGCTCAAAAATGCCCCCGGAATAAACATATTCCACATGATGCGTTTGGCCTGCCAGGGTTTCACATAGGCCAGTTGCTCGGGAAATTTAGTAGGATCGTTCGAAATTTTGAAGGCTTCTTCAGCCAGAAATCCCGATGCGCTATGGTGCCCGTGACCCGCGCGGGCATCGGGTGGAAAGCGCGTCATGATTACGTCGGGCTGGTATTTGCGGATCATCCAGACCACATCGGCCAGCACTTTATCCTGCCCCCAGGTGCGGACCGCTTCGGTCGTTTGTTTAGAGAAACCGAAATCATACGCCCGGCTGAAAAACTGATCCGGCCCATCGACGCGCCGGGCCGCCAGCAACTCCTGCGTTCTGATCACACCAATGTTTTCGCCCTGTTCGGGGCCGATAAGATTCTGGCCGCCATCGCCCCGGGTCAGGGATAAATAGCCGGTTCGGACCAGTCGTTCTTTGGCCAGATAAGAAAGTAATAGGGTGTTTTCATCGTCGGGGTGCGCGGCTACGTACAGCACGGAACCCAGCACATTCAGCTTCTTGAGGTTTGACAGAATCTCGCCTGGTGGGGCTGGCTTGATGGGGCCATAGGGAACTTGAGCGAAAGAGGAGTGCGTGAGCAGACTGCCAAGCAGCAGGATGAGTAGTGATTTCTTGAGAGACACAGGCAGGAGACAGATTATGGGGGTATTGGGCAAATTTACGATTAAAGTTCAAGGTAAAAATAAGAAAAGGCTACCTAAAAAAGGTAGCCTTTTGACCCATGTTACCTAACAACTAAACGAATTATTGGAAGATTGGAATTTTCTGAAACTGGTCTGGAAGTGGCTTGGGTACATTTGGATTGGTATTGACTTCGCCCTGTGGGTAAATGAACCGCTCGGGTTTCTTACTGCCGCTATACAGTGGAATGGGCAATTGAACAAGAGGTGTCGCTTTCTCCAGCCGACGAACGTCATTAAACGCTTCATACTGCATCAGGAAGAAAATATATCGTTGCGCGATAATCTCATACAGGAGAGCGGTTTGGACCGTGGCTGCTTTGGTTGGATTGGCCAGGCCAGTCGGGCTAAAATCGGCCAGTACGTAAGGGTCATATTGACGGCCCGTGGCAGATAAGGTTTTTCCGTTGATGTAGCCAGTGGCCAACCCACTTCGGACCGAATTAAGCGCTGCCAGTGCTTTGGCGGTATCGCCCAGTCGGGCCTGGGCTTCGGCGATGATCAATTGATTTTCGTAATACGTAATGATAGGGTGGGGCGCTGTTGATGTAAAAGCGCCATCGGTTGTGTTTGGGTCAAGGCTGCCCGTTGCCGTAATCCCTAGCTTAAAATAATGATTATAGAGCGCTGTTTCGTTGGTCTTGGTGTTGGCCGAACCAATGCGCGACTGCATCAGGGCGGGTAAGTAAGCTCCGTCGAAGCCTGTATCGCCCGCCCGGTTAACCCGGAAGAAATCGTAGTTCTGATTATAATCGACCCCTTGGCTCGTGCCGTGTGGAATTAAGGCATCTCCGGCGGTACTGCTTATACCCGATGCAGCACTGCTGACGGCTTTCGCATACTCGCCGGTATGTAAATAAAGCCGCGCTTTGAGGGTGTTGGCCGCTGCTTTCCACTTGGCAACGCTACCGCCGTAAATAAAGTCCTGGCTGGCAAACGCCAGGCCTGCCGGTGCCGATAAGTTCTGAATGGCGTTGTCCAACGTCGTTTGAATGGCCGTATATACATCGGCCTGTTTATCGAAAACGGGCGTTGGGTATTTAACATCGTCAAAAGCCTGACTGTAGGGAACATCGCCGTATAAATCGGTTGCTTTGGCAATCAGCAGAGCTTCCAGCACCTGACCAACGCCTTTTGTCCACTTATCGCCAACGGCGTCGGCTTTGATTTGAATCAGCCGGGCCTGGCTTGCCGCCGGATAGAGTGGATTCCAGGTAAAGTTCTGCGAGGAAACAATGTAATCGGCATACCCCTGATGCTGGCGGGCCAATCCATTTAACTGGCCTGCCCAGATGGCACCGATCCGTACGTCGGTATCTTCATGAAGCATCGACACACCCAGCAAGGTTCCAGACAGCAGCGTGGCTACATCGACGTCCGTAACAGCATTTGGGTTGCTCTGAATCGTTGGTTCATTAAACAAATCCTTACAACTGCTCAGCAGGGTGATACCCAGCAGCGCCACGGTGATTTTATGGGAAAATGATTTTTTCATGGTTCTAAAGGAGTTTACGGTTTACGGTTTTTTGTTTTCGGTGAGCCGCCCTGGTGATGAGCTGCCGTAAGCTGAAAACCGTAAACGGTAGTTAGTACGTAATTTTCATCGAAAACAGGAGTGACTTCGTATTCGGGTTTGTAAACCAGTCCTGCCCTCTCGAGAGGCCCGCGCCCGTAATGTTCACCTCGGGGTCGGTGCCGGTATACTTGGTCCATAAAAGGAGGTTACGGCCCGTTAAGCTGAAGTCGACATTCGATAGGTGAGTTGCCCGGCGAAACTTCTCGCTCCGCAGGCTGTAGCTCAGCGTTATTTCGCGCAGGCGGGTCGCGCTTCCATCCTCGATAAACTGTTTATAGGAGGCTGAGTTAAAGGCCGTTCCCCGTCCCTGATACCAGGCCTGGTTCAGCGCCACAGGCCCGGCACCAAAGTCTTTGATCTCACCCTGGAAAGAGGTGCCGGCGGCAATGGTTTTGCCATTCACATCTTTGATGCCGCCCGCTGGTGCAACGGCCGTGTGGCCCTGGTCGCCGTGGGTGCCGATGTTATAAAGTGCGCCCCGCGTTCCATTATAAAAATCATTGCCGGCAACACGATCAAACAGAACATATAGAGAAAGGCCCTTGTAGGAGAATGTACTGCCTAGGCCGCCCCGCCATTTGGGGTTTGGGTTACCAATGATTTCGTTATCGGTGCCGCCCTGTGGAAAGCCATTGGCATCGAGTTTGTATTTGCCCGATTCGTCTTTCAGGAAATCGGTCGAGTAGAAAACGCCGAATGGCTGACCCGGAATCAGGGATGCATTTTCCTGATAGCTGTCGGGTAAAATCTGGACGGAAGCACCGGCCAGCGATATTACTTTGTTCCGGTTCAGGGAGAAGTTGGCCGCCAGATTCCATTTGAAATCACCCGCCGTAAACATATCGGCCCCGGCTTCCAGCTCAATTCCTTTGTTGGAGAGCTCGGCCGCATTGATGTTGCGAACGGTATAGCCTGTTTCATAAGGCACATTCAGCGACAGAATGACGTCTTTGGTGCTGTTGGTGTAGGCGGTAGCGGAGAAATTGATCCGGTTGTTGAGGAAGCGTAAATCAACACCAACTTCGGTTTCTGTTTTCCGCTCGGGTCGCAGGAAGTCATTGCCGGCTGTTGTGCTACGTACATACCCCCCGCCATAAAGCGAACTGGCCGACGATAAACCACCCGCAAACGAATCGCCATACAGGGCCGGTGAGAATGTGGTGAAGTTCTGGTAAGGCTGTGGCTGAATACCCACCTGCCCCCAGGTCAGTCGTAATTTGCCGAAGCTAAGAACCGGGCTCGTTTCCAGCCCTTTCAGCTTACTGAACTGCCAGGCCAGTGCCGCCGATGGAAAGAAGAAACTGTTTTTGGTTTTAGAGCCAAATGTCGAGGCACTTTCGCTCCGGCCAGTCAGGGTCAAAAACAGCATATTATACGCTTGCAATTCGGCCTGCCCATAATAGGCGTAGGTGCGGATGAGCGAGTTGTAATTGCTGGCGCTGAGATTTGAGTTCAGCGCATTTGTCAGAATATCAGGAGCTGTCGGCACGATTAGATTCGTAATGGCATCCGTTAAAATAGCTTTCCGACGGCTGTTGTAATTGACCCCCACCAGCAGCGAACCACTGAAATCATTACTGAAGGTTTTACTGGCATTGGCAAATATATCCGTGTTGAACTGCTTTTCGGTAATCCAGTTTTTGGATAGATAACCGCCGAGGTATGTAGACGAGTTACGGGCAAATCGCTCCAAACGGGCATCGGTGAAGTTATCAACGCCCGTGCGTCCTGTAATGCTTAACCAGGATACAGGCGTAATGCCTAACTCTACATTTCCCGTAATGCGGTCAACATCCGTTGTATTTTTGTTATTGTTGATGTTCCATACCGGATTCGAATAAATGGAATTCTGATCTTTACCCAGCGGGTTCCGATACGACACGTGTTCATTGGCGTAAACCTGTCCGCTGGCATCCGTGTACGTGCCAGTGTAGTAGGAATTGTCGAAGTCGGGGGCAGTACGCGTACCGCCCAGCAGAATACCATCCAGGTTATCGCCCTGCTGGTTTCGGGATGAGAATACCTTCGAATAAGCCACGTTGGCAGAAGCCCGGAACCACTCGGTAAATTGGCTGGCTACGTTTACCCTGGCCGTATTTCGCTGATAGTTACTGAAGGCTTTTACAATGCCGTCCTGATTCAAGTTAGAATAACTGATCATAAAGTTGGATCGGTTATTCCCCCCGCTGATGTTGATGCTATTATCGGTGTAATGGCCTGTTTGATACACGTCGTTCACATGGTCAAAAACATCCTTTGAGTTTTTACCACCATGTGGATTGGCGGCCGTACCCGGCGCGATGGCATACCGTTTAGTGCCATCTGGAAAGGTCACATAGCCCTGATAACGCGGATCGGTAGGGTCCGTAATGTAGGTATCCGGCCCGCCTTTCCGGTCAGAAATCAGATCGCCGAAACTAACCTTATTTCCCTGGCTGTAGAGCCCGTTGGTTCCCTGTCCATAAGTGGTTTGCAGGGGGTGCATTTTATTGACTTTATCGAAAGAGACGGTCGACTTAAACGTGATATTGACTTTCCCTTTACTATCTTTTCCTTTTTTTGTCGTAATCACAACGACCCCATTGGCAGCCCGTGTGCCCCATAAGGCCGCTGCCGAAGCGCCTTTCAGGACTTCCATGCTCTCGATATCCTCCGGGTTGATGTCGTTAATACGCGACTGCTGAACAATTGAGTTACCGGCCGCAGAGCCATTGTTGTCGCTGGAGTTACTGACCGGGATACCATCTACAATAAAGAGGGGCTGTGCATTGCCATTGATGGTATTCTGACCCCGGATCTGGATGTAAGCCCCGGCACCCGGATCGCCCCCGTTTCGGGTAATGATTACACCGGACGCTTTTCCGCTCAATCCTGTCAGTAGACTGGTTTCCCCTGATTTGGCTATATTTTTACCCGTTACTGTTGATACGGACGACGCAAATTTGTCGCGCTCTTCTTTCAGGCCAAGCGCCGTAATGATTACCTCATTTAATTGCTTGGTGTCTGTTTTAAGGAGAACATTAAGCGAGGTTTTTCCCCCTATAACTTCTTCAACCGTTTGCATCCCGACCGCCGAGATAACCAGGGTCGTTGCTGAAGCTGGTACATTTAAACTGAATTCTCCTTTCACATCCGTTACTGTACCGATGGTTGTGCCTTTGACAACGACGGTAGCACCCGCAAACCCACCAATTCCTTCATCGGCAGTAACTATGCCGCTTACTTTTCGGCCCTGTGCCAGTGCGCCAGAGCAACTCAAGCCCACCAGAAGCAGGCTCATGAGTAATGATTTCATCATAAGTTTTAAGGAAGTTAAGAAACGCATTACATTTCCCTATAATGATATAGGTTGTCTAAATTTGTAAAATATTATTCTAACTATAATATATAATGCAGAATATTATTTTATATATGCAAATTTTCTAAGAATTATTTATATTTAAGTAAAAGTCTGTGCTAGGCGGTGGGTATTTTTACGCTATTTATAGGAAAGTATTAGTGGATATATGGTGACAAAGCGCTGTTAATCAGTTGGGCGGAGGCAAGGTAGTATGAGTGGTATTTACCGTAATAATCGCTATAAAAACGGGCGTCTTGCTTTATAGCTGCTTTTGCGAAAGCCAGTCTACGAAGCAAGACGCCCGGTTGAAAAGTAAGTAAGTAAAAACGGTGCCGTTAGGGCCGCGTTAACAATCGGTCTATTGGAAATACCTCACCATTACGGATAACTTGTTCGACATTCAACACGTCGCGGATATTGGTGAGCGGGTCGCCGTTTACGATAACCAGATCGGCCAGTTTGCCCGGCTCTACTGAGCCTAAATCATTACTGACGCCAACTGTTTCGGCGGCCCAGAGTGTGGCGGAGCGCAACGCCTGATAAGGAGTAAGACCCGCGTCAACGAAAACCTGCAACTCGGTATGCAGGCTCATGCCGTAGGGCACAAAGGGGCTGTCGGTGCCGGTTGTAACGTGGGCACCCGCGTCGACAAGGGCTTTGACGCCTTTTTCCAGATTCCCGAAATTGCTCAGGTAACCAGGGCTTAACTTCGCGTACTGAGCCGATCCTGCCAGAAGGGCATTGGTGTACTCTTCCGAGTAAAATGCCTTATACTGCCGGTTCTCCAGCAACCCTGGGTCTTTGGTGGTCAGTACCGAAAAGCCGCCCTGCAGTGAAGCCGTTGGCGTAATGTTCATGCCCGACTTGGCCAGCAACTGAATTACGTCTTGGTAACTGCGGTTCATGGCCGTTATTTTGGGCGAGTATCCCCGTCGGCTTGTGCCGCCAATGTGCTCAACGGCATCGACATCGTATCGCATGGCCGGGAAAATCTCGTGGGATGAAACGGGTAGCCCATGCGCGTGTGCAAAAGCCGTAATCCGCTGTTGCATGGCATCCGGCATTCGGACATAGGTCTTGATAAGGTCGTATCCCAGACGGACCGAGCGGTTGAGTTCGCGGTCCAGTTGCTCATCGGAGTTGATGCTGGTAGCAGCTCCGTAGTAAATGCGGGTTCCGTCCGTTAGTCCACCCGTAAAAAACTGGCGTGGGCCGGGCCGGATACCACTCGCCCAGGCTTCTTTGCGTTCAAGCGCGTCATATGGATCGGCACCGGGCTCGCGAATGGAGGTGATACCAAAGGATAACCACAACCGCCCAATCTTCTCGCCAACCATCGAGTGCTGGTGCGTGTGCATCTCAAATAAACCGGGTATAACCGTTTTGGCCGATGCATCGACGAGCGTGCCGGAGCGACCTGCCTGATGTGGCAAAATGGCCTTGATCCGGTGGCCATCGATCAGAATGTCAACATTGGTGCGGTAGGTGTTGGCCTTGCCATCGAAGAGCCGCCCGGCATGAACTACCACGGTTCCGGTTGGCTGGCTGATTTTCCAGGACAGATCCATCGGATGGGTTTCAACGTGTCCATCGATTAGGTAAACTTGCTTGAAAACGTCGGTAGCCAGGAATAGCAGGCTTTTTGAATCATTGGTCCAGGAGGGGGTTTCGGCCTGTTCGGTAGTAAGCTGTCGGGGTGTTCCGCTAATGCTGCCATCGGATTTTACGTCCGTTACATAGAGCAGACCATCGAGAACATACGCCATTTTTGTCCCGTCGGGCGACCAGACAGGCCCATTCTGGCCCCTGGTCGCCAGGCTGTGTGCAGGGGCTGGCGATACGTATCGGTCATTTTTACCGTCGACCGAAATAAGCAATACTTCGCTGACACCTTCCCGGTAACGCGACGAGTAGGGGTGAAGCGCTGAGACGGCAATGGTCTTACCATCGGGCGACCAACTTGCCTGACTGGGTACAAAAATTGACTCGTGGGCGATACGAGTTTTCGGAGCGGTGACATCAGCCGTATAGGTAACGTCGGCTACATAGAGGGTGCTGCGTCCCCAGGCGTTGCGGGGATCACTTTGGTAAAAAGCTATTTTACTGCCATCCGGCGACCATGTCGGGTAGTGAAGGTCGTCGGTCATATCGACCAGAAGGCGGTCCTGCCCGGTTTTTAAATCCCGAATCCAGACGTCCATCGTACCATTTCGATCCGATACATAAGCCAGCTTGGTCCCATCGGGTGACCAGTTTGGCTCCAGTTCCATCGTTGCTCCCTGCGTCAGTCGTTCCGGGGTTTTTGTTCCCCTTGCTAGTAACCACAGATCGCCCAGCGCTGCGAACGCAATTTGTTTCCCATCGGGTGAGATGGCGGCCCCTTTGATGCCCCGAACGGGTTGTGGTTTCTGGCTATCAAAATCGTATACTTTCCGTTTGTAGGTGTTTCGGGGTAGCGCAATCAGGGCTTGAAAGGGAATGGTCTGGCTGGTTTTACTCCCGATTTTACGCCGTTTCAATAGTCCGCTGGCCGTGTACAGGTATTCATCGGCCGAAAGCCAGCTAACTCGAAAGGGAAACACATCGTCACTGATTTCTGTCAGTATCTGCCCTTTATTACCCGCCAGAGACACCGTTGCCAGGCCACTCTGCGTATTGTTGAGGATGTTGTAAAACAGATGTGAGCCATCGGGCTGCCAGGCCACTCCGGCCAGTTTGCCAGCAGCGGGCGTACTAAGTTTCTCGGGAGCGCCCGGTGTCAGGATATACAGGCCGGGAGCATCGGTGCGGTCGGAAATGAATGCAATTTGTTTGCCATCGGGCGAAAATGCCGGGTTGAAGTCATTAGCCGAATCGTGGGTTAATTGCGTTAGTTTTCCATCGGCCAGATTGAGTTGCCAGATGTCGTAATTGCCGCTTCGATCCGACGAGAATACTAACTGCTTCCCATCGGGCGACCAATGCGGTTCGCGGTCATCGTAGATGCCTGTGGTTAGCTGTTTAGGCTTGCCCCCCGTTGCCGATACGCTCCATAGGTGATACCGCCCATCCCAGAACGAATGAAAAGCGATCTGTTTGCCATCGGGCGACCAGCTTGGCTGACGGCAGTCGCCCAATTGATCGGTGATGGGTTTTGCTACGCCACCTGCGGTCGGAACGAGCCAAAGGGTGCCCTGCAAGTCCATGACAATCTGACTTTTATCGGGCGATAAGTCGGCTGCCATATTAGTGCCTTCTGTAATCGATACCCGAATTGAGTCGGCTCCATTAGCCATCATTCGTATTGGTAAGAGAAGGAGTAACCAAGTAGCAATTAATTTTGTATAAGAGTATACCGGACAAATCATATTTAGGTAATAGGAATAATGTTCGTTTGCTATAGCTGTTATAAGTCGTTATGCCAAAACTTTCTTCTGAACTTACGTTGCTGAAGAGCTACTTCCAAACTTTGGTGCCATTTGGCATTATGTAATTAAGAATCTCCTTGAATAACCGAAAAAAACCTCAAAAAAAGTCAACAAACGAGTTTTTTAGGTTGGGTTATGGGCGGTCAAATTCTATCTTTGCGAGCAAT
Organism: Spirosoma radiotolerans; assembly: GCF_000974425.1. Taxonomy (NCBI): domain Bacteria; kingdom Pseudomonadati; phylum Bacteroidota; class Cytophagia; order Cytophagales; family Cytophagaceae; genus Spirosoma; species Spirosoma radiotolerans. The sequence continues at coordinate 4,661,168 of NZ_CP010429.1, read as the reverse complement.
CAAAACTCTAACCTTTAGCTATTTCTATGAATTACAGTGTTTATCTGGTCCCCATATTAGGCATTGTTGGCCTGCTGGTGATGTTTACCAAATTCATGTGGGTTTCGAAACAGGACGCTGGCGATGCTCGGATGCAGGAAATTGCAGGCTACATTGCCGACGGGGCCATCGCTTTTCTTAAAGCAGAATGGCGTGTCCTGACCTATTTCGGTATTATTGTAGCCCTTTTATTAGCCTACATGGGTAGCCTGGTACCCAACTCCAGTCCAATCATAGGTATTTCATTTGTCCTTGGGGCCTTTTTATCGGCATTGGCAGGATACATTGGTATGAACATCGCTACCAAAGCAAACGTCCGTACCGCCCATGCCGCCCGTACCAGCCTGACTAAAGCCCTCGAAGTGTCCTTTACCGGTGGTTCGGTGATGGGAATCGGTGTGGCCGGTATTGCAGTACTGGGTTTGGGAAGTCTGTTCATTATTCTCTATAAATTATACGTCGAACCATCGGGTGATGTCAACGGCCTGCCGATGGAGAAGGCTCTTGAAGTGCTGGCGGGTTTCTCGCTCGGTGCCGAGTCGATTGCGTTGTTCGCTCGTGTGGGCGGTGGTATTTATACGAAAGCGGCCGACGTTGGCGCTGACCTTGTGGGTAAAGTAGAAGCCGGTATTCCCGAGGATGATCCGCGTAACCCAGCCACCATTGCCGATAACGTGGGCGATAACGTGGGCGACGTAGCCGGTATGGGTGCCGATTTATTTGGCTCTTATGTAGCTACCATTCTGGCTACCATGGTGTTGGGTCGCGAAATCGTTATTCCTGGTGATCCCATTATCGGTCATGCGCCTATTGTGCTACCGATGGTTATTGCAGGGTTGGGCCTTATTTTTTCCATCATCGCTACCTATTTCGTACGTGTTAAAGATGACAACGGTAACGTTCAGGGAGCACTGAATCTGGGTAACTGGGCTTCAATTGTTATCACACTCATTGCGTCTTACTTTCTGGTCAATGCGATGCTACCGACTGGTACGATGGAGATCCGGGGTGTTGAGTTTACCCGGATGGATGTGTTTTTTGCTATCGTAACGGGTCTGGTTGTGGGGGCGCTGATGAGTATCATCACGGAATACTACACCGCTATGGGTCGTCGTCCAGTATTGTCCATTATTCGTCAGTCGGCAACGGGAGCGGCTACCAACATCATCGGCGGTTTGTCGGTCGGTATGGAATCGACGGTATTGCCAATTCTGGTCCTGGCCGCTGGTATTTATACCTCGTATCACTTTGCTGGCTTGTATGGAGTCGCTATCTCAGCCGCAGGTATGATGGCTACAACGGCTATGCAGTTGGCCATTGATGCTTTTGGGCCTATTGCCGACAACGCTGGTGGTATTGCCGAAATGAGTTACCTGCCCGAAGAAGTGCGCGGCCGTACCGACATTCTCGATGCCGTAGGTAACACGACCGCTGCCAGTGGTAAAGGATTCGCTATTGCCTCGGCTGCGTTGACGGCGCTGGCACTGTTTGCCGCGTTTGTGGGTTTGTCTGGAATTTCAGCGATTGACATTTATAAAGCCGATGTATTGGCTGGCCTGTTTGTGGGTGGCATGATTCCTTATATTTTCTCGTCGCTGGCCATTGCGGCTGTAGGGCGGGCGGCTATGGCCATGGTAGAAGAAGTTCGTCGCCAGTTTCGGGAGATCCCAGGAATTATGGAAGGCACAGGCAAGCCGGAATACGAAAAATGCGTAGCCATTTCCACCCAGGCGTCTATCCGCGAGATGGTCTTGCCGGGAGCCATTGCGCTGACCGTACCCGTTATTGTTGGGTTCATTTTTGGCCCTGAAGTGCTTGGAGGCTTGTTAGCGGGTGTTACCGTATCAGGTGTTTTAATGGGTATTTTCATGAATAACGCCGGTGGTGCCTGGGATAACGCCAAGAAGTCGTTTGAGAAAGGCGTTTTGATCAATGGCGAAATGTTCTACAAAAAGTCTGAACCGCACAAAGCGTCAGTAACAGGCGATACGGTTGGCGATCCATTTAAAGATACCTCTGGTCCGTCGATGAACATTCTGATCAAACTGATGTCTATCGTGTCGCTGGTTATCGCACCTTACATCGCCGTTCCCTCGTCGGAGACGCCGGGTTATAATCGTGAAGGCAAGGAAGCGGCCGGTACCGAAGTTCCTTTAGAAGAATCGACGGCGGCTGATAATGACATCGTTAGTACACCAAACGAGCGCCTGGGAGCTTTCAGCCTTCAGAAACTGACAAGCGGTGTCGAGCTGAATATTCCTGAACTAGGTATCGAAAATAAACTGCTGACGTTTATAAAGGGCGATAAGGCGGTTGATAAAACCACCTGGTTCGACTTCGACCGGCTAACGTTCGAAACGGGTAAAGCTACTCTTAAGTCCGAGTCGCAGGAGCAGTTGAAGAATATTGCCGAAATTTTGAAAGCATACCCAGCAGTAAATGTCAAATTAGGTGGTTATACCGACAATACGGGCAATGCTGCCAGTAACCTGAAGCTTTCTCAGGACCGGGCGAATTCGGTACGCGCTGAACTTGAAAAAATGGGTATTGATAAAGATCGTCTGGAGGCAGAAGGGTATGGGCAGGAGCACCCTGTTGCCTCGAACGATACCAAGGAGGGCCGGGCGCAGAACCGCCGGATTTCCATTCGGGTCACGAAAAAGTAAGTTATCTGATTGGTTATTGAAGTTGTTCAACCAGAAAAGCCAGTCCTTAGTTGGGCTGGCTTTTCTAATATAGGCTAGTACTTGTTAACGTGATTGCTTAACTACCCAATGCATTATAAATCAGTAATTGGTTTGTCGTCACAATCCGGTCGCCGGGAGCGACACCGCTCGCGAGATACGTTTTCTGACCAATCGTTTTGTAGATTTCTACTTCACGTACGATGGGCTGATTGGCTTTGTTGACCATCACGACAAAGTTGCGATTCTTGTCGAAAACAACGGCCCCAGCCGGAATTGCAATGCGCTGATCATGACCAGCATAGGTTACGCTGACATTCGCAAACATTTCGGGTTTGAGCCGGTAGTCTGCATTATTGAGCGTGACGCGTACCCGTAGCGTTTTGCTATCGGGATCGAGTACGTTGAAAATTTTATCGATCTTTCCCCGAAAGATCTTGTCCGGGTAGGAGATCGTCGTAATCGTCGCAGCGTCACCTTCGTGCACATTGGCTAAGTCAGACTCATACACATTAGCCAGCACCCAGACACGCTCCAGGTTCGAAACAGTAAACAGATTCTCTGGATCGTCGGAGCGGAGTTCCATGCCGGGGGAGGCTGTCTTTTCCACAACAAACCCACTCATTGGTGCTTTAACCAGATAAACAGAGCCTGTTCCGCCTACAATCCGACGTCGCTCACCAACGCGGGCCAATTCGCCTTTGGCAGCCTGTAACTGCTCCTGGCTGGCTACTAACTCGCGTTGCGAGCTCAAGCCCGCTTTGGTCATGTCTTCCGTAACCTGTTGATTTTTTTGGGCAACGGCTAACTGACCTTTTGCGGCAACCGTCTGTTGCTCAAGGTCAGCCAAATCGCCAGAGCGAATTACGGCCATAATTTGACCTTTTCGTACATAATCCCCCAAATCGGCTTTTAGGGTTTCGATATGGCCACCAACCAAAGGAAACACCTTCACAACCTGATCCTGATTGAAAGTGACTTTGCCGGTTAAGTTAAGTTCATTCCGGACGTTTTCAAGTTTCGCTGTATCGTAAGTGGCTGTGGCAAGCAGATTATTTTTACGATGCGTACCCTCCGACGAAGATTCCTCTGTTTTGGCCGAACTACCGCCACAATTGCTTAAAAGGGACGTTATCAACAGGGCTGACAGAACATGCAAATAGTGTCTCCAGACCTTATTGGATAGCCTGGAAGGGGATAGAGGTGACACAACTACCAGCAACTGAGCCGGGGGTTGATGCAATAACCGGGTGACAGTGAACCTCATCTGATCGAGCAATTGAGGATACGAAAAAAACGAGTATTTTTTCATGACTATGTTTTCCGTCACAAAGGTCTACCCTGCTAATTAAAGGCCTCTTAAACCAGCATTAAAAGGTTATTAAACCCCTAAACATGCGTAACCCCCACTGTTTTTCAGTGGGGGTTACTTTATAATAACGTTGAGTAAATCGAGTATTTGTACTTAATGGGGAATCTAGGACTAGTAATCGCCTGTTCGACAGGATCGATCGCATCAGACCTAGGTTTTCTTAGCTTACTTTAATCGTTGACTGAGCATTGTCGACACCCGCTTTAGCGTCGTCGGCTAGTTGATCAACCTTATCGTTGTACTGGTCTTTTACCTTGTCTTTGTTAAGAGCAGACTGAGCTTGATCTTTGTATTGGTTGAACTGCTCTTTGGCTTTATCGGTGTACTGGTTCACCTGCGTTTTTGCCTGTTCCAAGCCTTCTTTCACCTGCGATACACCTTTTTCCCACTGGTCTTTCAAGTCACCGGTGTGCTTATTAGCTTCTTCTGTTAGCTTGTCGCGTGTTTCTTTTCCGCTCCGGGGAGCTGTTAAAATTCCGATAACAACACCAGTAATAATACCAGTTAGAAAATCTCTTGTGCTTCTCATTGTTCTATTGTTTTAGGTAAGTGTTTGCTTGATGGCAGCCTAATCTACTACTGCTTTGCTTTGCGTTTTGCCTGGCTAACTAAGTCCTGCGTTTTTTCAGAAGCCGAATCAACGTAATCGTTGTACTGGCTTTTAATGCTTTCCAACCCTTCTTGTAACTGGTCCTGAAGATCTTTGAAAAACGAGTCCGACTCCGACGAAATGCGTTTGCGCGTCTTCTGACCACTCTCAGGAGCAAGCAGAATTCCAACAATAGCGCCAACCGCTAAACCTACTATTATTCCTGGCAATGCTTTCATAGTTTCTAGAACTTTTGTGAATGATTAATTCTATTCTCGATGCCAACCGCATAGAAAATTTTATACCAGTAATGATAATCAACTACTAAGTTATTGACAGTAAGCCATTTGTGTTGCTTCGATGTGGGCTTACCAATCTGAGCAGGTGAGGACTTTTTTCTACAAGGACGTCCACGTTTTACGCAATGCTGCCCCGAGTTTTAGAATCAGTATGAACAAGTTCCCTACAAGTTTAACGGTTATTTGCTGAAATAGCAGTATAAATTTTCTGCAAAAGTGTGTATAAATAAAAATCCCCGCGCTCAACTTGGCGCAGGGATTCCGTACCCACCGTAACTTGTACTTAACCTAAAATGAGATCACCTATTGACTAGGAATGTTTTTGTAATAGACATTATTCGTTAAAACAATATCGTAAGAGGTACTTCTCTTCTCATACCCCGCGTCCCTGAATCAGGCGCAGAATAATTGCAATCACTGCAATCACCAATAGTATATGAATCAAACCACTACTTGCAATGCCAGTTCCCAGAACGCCCAGGAAGCCGAGGAGCCAGATAATGATGAGTATCACAGCTATTGTATAAAGAAGGTTTCCCATTATGTTCGTGAGTAAATCAGAAAAAGCTATCTCGCTGTTGTTATCTAGATTAGAAAAATCTGTGCCAAAGAGTTGGAATGTCAATTTCTAAAGAAGGCATAGTGCCTGGAAATGCCTTATAGGCTTGTAAATGAGCTAATAATAAACATATTTATGTCATATGATTAGTTCTTGTGTAGTTAGACGAAATTCTGTAGGTTGTGGAAAAATTTCCACATGTGTAGAATAACCGTAGAAAAACAGCCCGTTCGCAACGACGTTTACAAACTATACGTTTGAGATAGCAACCGTCAAATTAGGAGCAAAAAAATCGCAATCAGTTAGTTTATTGGCTTTTATTAAGTCAAGTGGTACATATTAGGGCATTAGTATCAATTCCGGCATCATATTTTATATAAATAACTATAAATAAGAAATACAAGAAAACGAATATTACCGTGGTAAGACCGATCGTAGGAGCTAATGCGGGCCATCAATTCAGACCAACCGTAATGAATACAACATTTCTTGCTAAGCGAGTGTTGATTGTAGATGATGAAGCAGATATATGCTTGTTGTTATCAGGTTTGTTGCGTCGACTGGGCTACCAGCCGACATGTGCTCATTTTATAGAAGAGGGCCGTCAGTGGCTGGATTCTCAGCAGTTTGACGCTATTTTTCTTGACTTGAACTTGCCGGATGGCTTAGGCTTTGATTTATTGCCCTTCATAAAAGAAGGCCAGAATGTGGCTAAAATCATTATGATAAGTGCTTTCGATGGACAGGCGGAACGCCGTCGGGCCACTGAACAGGGAGCTGATTATTTTATTGGAAAACCATTCACGCGTCGATCTGTGGAGACGGCTTTGCAAACCATTCAGGTTTGAGTAACTTTGTTTATATAGCCAACGAAGGCTTGTGAATAATGCACTTGGTCGTATACTAGGTGTAGCTCAACTGAACAAGCTACTTCCTCTTCATGGAAAAAATACTGATTATTGACGATAACAATGATATATGCCTGTTATTAGAGCGCTTTCTGACAAAGCAGGGATATAAAACGGCGTCGGTGCAGCGGGGCGATGATGGTCTTGTGTTGTTACGGAAAGAGTCGTTTGAATTAGTTATCTGTGATTTTAAACTTCCCGATGTTGATGGGTTGGAAATGCTGCGCCGGATCAAGGTCATGCACCCAACTACAGCCGTTATTATTATTACCGGATATTCAGATGTGCGGGTAGCCGTGCAGACGGTCAAACACGGAGCTTACGATTATGTAACGAAGCCGCTCTATCCCGACGAAATTTTATATACCATCAAAGGCGCGCTCGAACGGCGCAGCCAATCACTGAGTCAGCCCAAAAGCGTTGCACCTGCCACGGCCCAGCCGACAAAGCCAAGCTCTACAAAAGCAGCATCTGCTAAAACACCGCTTGCCCCTGATGGCAAACGATTCATATTTGGCAAAAGCCGGGCGGCTGAACAACTCCAGAAACATATTGACCTGATTGCCCCAACGGATATGTCGGTCATCATTACCGGCGAAACGGGTACGGGAAAGGAATTTGTGGCCAATGCCATTCACCTCAAAAGCAAGCGGGCCGATAAACCTTTTGTGGCCATCGACTGTGGTGCATTGGGGAAAGAGCTGGCCGGTAGTGAATTGTTTGGCCACGTTAAAGGGTCATTCACGGGGGCCATGGCTGATAAAGCCGGTAGTTTTGAGTTTGCCAATGGCGGTACCATTTTCCTGGATGAAATTGGAAACCTGTCGTATGATAACCAAATCAAACTGCTCCGGGTATTGCAGGAACGTAAAATTCGCAGAATCGGTAGTAACCAGGATATACCCGTCGATGTTCGGATTATTGTGGCTACCAATGAAGATTTGCGGGAAGCCGTCCGGCAAGGTAAGTTTCGGGAAGATATTTACCACCGTATTGCCGAGTTTGAAATGCACCTGTCGCCCCTTCGTGAGCGTAAGGCGGACATCATGATTTTTGCCGAACACTTTTTAGAGTCGGCCAATATCCAACTAGAAAAAGAAATTCTAGGTTTCGAAGAAGAAGCCAAAGAGAAGCTCAAGGAATACTATTGGCATGGTAACCTGCGTGAGTTGCAAAACGTCGTAAAACGTTCGGTGCTTCTTACTCAGGGTGATTATATAGAAGCGGATGTCTTGCCGCAGGAGATCGTTTCACCTCAATACCTGACAGCCGAAGATACCGGTAATTCAGGCATTCAAATCAGCTACGATCCGGCCCGGCCCGGCGTACCTGTGTTCAGCCAGTCGGCAGCCAACCTGAAATCGGTTTCAGAAAACGCCGAACGGGCTGCGATCCTGAAAGTCCTTGAAAAAACAGGCTACAATAAAACAAAAGCGGCCGAAGTGCTCAACATCGACCGCAAAACGCTTTACAATAAGTTGAAAGCGTACGATATTCACTTATAAAAGAGCGAAAGAGTTAAAAGTGAAAGGGCGAATGACCTGGTGCATCCAGTTTTCGCCCTTTCACTTTTAACTCTTTCGCTCTTTTTTAATTCAGGCTGAAACCAACCGAGAGTAAGCCAACTCCATTTTTGGCGCTTCCCAGAAGCGTTTTAGCTGCGCCACTGTTTGCAATCTGCTGTAACCCTTGTTCGTACCGGGCACCAATAAAGGCCTTCCCAAAGTAGATATTAAGGCCACCCGCAACACCGTAATCGACTTTATTGAAATTGTCCCGATTGATGGCGCCAGCGCCTACGCCAAAGTCTCCGTTTGAATTGACATTGGAATTAAGCAGATATGATACATAAGGGCCCGCCTGTAGTTCAACGGCCTGGCCTAATTTAAACGTAGCCAATACGGGTAGTTCGGCATAATTGAGTTTAAACGTATTTTTTCCGTTAAATCCGAGGATGTTATAATCAGCTGATGCTCCTTTTGTCATGTAAAGCAACTCCGGCTGAATAGCAAAAAACTCACCAATGGGTGCCTGAGCGAATACGCCTACATGGAAGCCGATGCGTTCATTTTTATTGGTAGCTCCCTGACTGTCATAAAACAGTGAGCTAGCATTTAAACCTCCTTTAACACCTATTCGTGTGCGTCCCTGCGCTAACGCATCAGATGAGTTGAAGATCATGATTCCGGCTACCAGAGTAGCTGTTGCAAACAAAGTGTTGAATGACTTTTTCATATCGGTTAGTGAATTAACGACAGCTACTACGTGCAGCTGTCATGACACACCAATATGTTAAAATCGTGCCAAGTCCGTTAAAATAGGCTGTATTGGCGCTATAGTGTTGTATTATACTCATTTGCAATAAAGTAAGGTAGTGCTTATTTGACGGTTACTGGCCCGTTGGTGCGGAAGAAGTTCCCCAAATTGTGGAAGACATCATTCAAATTTCTATAAGAATACTATTGGGGAAATAGGATAGAGCTGAATAAAATAATTGAGGGAGGGAAAGGTAGATTTAGGCACTTTCCGCCCTATAGTCCTTAGGCTGGCTTACTTGGTATAAACTACATTTTTGTACGATTAATTAAGATTATTTTCAGCCCGTTTCTTTTATCATCCTCAATAAGTATCTGCATAGCGAAAAGGTAAACTAACTGCTCTAAAATCAAGTGGATGGGCGGCTTATTTAGCTATTGGAAAAAGTTAAAATTAATGTTTTTTAGTATCTTTGAATGGTAAGAATAGCTTTATGGGTAAACGAGTAAAGGCCACTTAGGCTGGTCTGTAGCTGTTAGCTTTTTTTACTATATCAAATAGAAAGTTAGAATTAGCATCATTACTGTAGCCGTAACTACTTTGTCCAACTTTAATGACATGCCTCGTAAACCAGCTCTCATGACCATTCTTATAGCCGATGACGATTCCGATGATCGATTGTTCATGGAACGCGCGCTTCGCCAGAGTGGGTACACCCAGACAATACAGTTTGTTGAAGATGGGGAAGAATTGATGGAGTACTTAAACCAAAGCGGACGATATGCCGATCAGAATGTACCCTGGCCCGATTTGTTGATTTTAGACCTGAACATGCCCCGTAAAAATGGCTTCCAGGCACTTCGCGAGATTAAGGATGACGCCAAGTTGCGTCGACTTCCGGTGGTGGTCATGACTACCTCTTCTGCGGATGAAGATATCTTAAAAACCTATACCCTTGGCGTTAATTCATTCGTTACAAAGCCATTCAACTTTAACCGTCTGGTGGAGATGGTTGGGGCTTTAAAAACCTACTGGATGGACACCGTTAAATTACCTTAAATAGTGCCTCCGTTATACTTTTGTGCAAGATTATTAAGTTACTGAATTGCTTCTTATTTAGTGACTGTGAACGGGTGAAAAAATGTACAATTAATGACAAGCCCAGCAGCTAAATCATTGAGCGTCTACTTAGAAGCCGACTAATTACGAATACCAACTAACTGCACTTTATTTTATGACTCCTGCTGCGGTATTACTTGACGTTGCTGATGAAAAAGAGACAATTCGTGTCTTGTTGATTGAAGACGACGAAGATGATTACTTACTGACAAAAGCACTTGTATCAGCGAAAGAGAATGCGACAATCAAACTCGATTGGGTTGATAGTTATGACCTCGCTTTAGAAACCATTGATACGCACAAGCATGACGTTTACCTGGTTGATTACCGATTAGGGCATCATACAGGTATTGATCTTATTCAAGAGGCTTTCCGGAGAGGTTGCCGAGCGCCTATGATCCTGCTTACAGGGCAGGATGACTTAACCGTCGATCAATCGGCCCTCGAACTTGGAGCTGCCGATTATCTGGTAAAAGGCCGGATTGATGCGCAGCTTCTGGGTCGTAGTATTCGGTATGCGCTCCGGCAAGCCAGTGTGCTGGCTGAAGTCGCTCAGAAGGAAAACAAGTACCGCTCCCTCTTTGAGCGCTCGATAGATGCCATTTTTGTGGCCAACAACGAAATGCGCTTTCAGGACGCCAATTCATCAGTGGAACGCTTGTTGGGCTACAGCCGGGATGAACTCCGCATCCTGAATCCTGCCCGTTTGTTTGCTGACCTCGATCAGCTACGAAAACTTCGTTTTAATGTCCGGGAACATGGCCAGATAAAAGACTTCGAAACAAACCTTATCCACCGAAGTGGTCGCAAACGAATTTGCCTGATTTCCGTTTGGGCCGTCGATGACCCGGCTGGCCGTCCGGAATGGTATCAGGGAATTGTGCGGGATATCACCGAACAGAAAAAGGCACAGCAAGACTTAATTCTGGCCGAAAAGCTGACTATGACGGGTAAAATTGCCCGTAGTATTGCCCATGAAGTCCGTAATCCGCTCACTAATCTTAGCCTGGCTTTGGAACAGCTAAAAGATGAGCTAGATACGGACAATGAGTACATTACAATGTTCACCGACATCATTGGCCGGAATGTAGACCGTATTGGTCAGCTTATTACGGAGATGCTTAACTCATCGAAGCCACGCGATCTGGACCGCAAAAAGCAGGATTTTAACCTGGTTGTTAAGGAAACGCTGCAACTGGTCAGTGATCGTATTAAACTGAAGCGGATGCGCCTTGAAACAAGCTTCGTTACTGACGACTGCAACGCGCTGATTGACCGTGATCAGGTGAAGACAGCGCTGCTGAATATACTGGTCAATGCTGTAGAAGCCATGCAGGAAGGTAAAGGAATATTAGTGGTTAAAACCAACTGCACGGATGACAAACGAGTTTTTGTGGAAGTAACCGACAATGGTGGAGGTATTAATGAAACGGACAGACAACGACTATTTGACCCATTTTTTACAGGAAAATCGGGTGGCATGGGCTTAGGGCTAACAGCCACCCAGAACATCATTAATAGCCATAAAGGATCTATCGAAGTGGAGAGTCAATTAGGGCTAGGCACCACATTTCGACTATACTTTCCTAAATAAAGACGCCTTTAGTCAGGTGATACCCTGATTAGCGAAGAAAGCCAGTTTCCTAACGGAGCTGGCTTTTTTTGTGGACCCCACTGGGTATAAAAATACCCACCTCTCTAACTTTTTTCCCCAAGCTAGTAAACAATCTGTTCACTTTGTCCTGGTTAAATACTTAATCATAAATTATAAATTATTGAGAATCAGAAGCCTAATAGGATTTATAGGAAACGGCCGCACCTGGCGCTGATACTGGCATAATATAAGCTATTATACAAATGAACCTACACGTCAACGCTATGTGGTCTACTTCACACTTTCCGGCGGCTATGCGGTCGCTAAACCCTACGACTCGGGCGAAAGCAATCGAGATTGCCAATAACTTGCTCGAACAGGGCCAGTTTGATAACCATCGAGTAGTGGCTATGAGTATTGACGAAGCTCGTCGCTGGGCGCGCTTAAGCCGCACCGAATCTGGCTGGGCTGGCGCTAACGTAGGAACCTTTGCCTGATTAATTTGAAACCTGAAGATAGTATTCGTCATGATTTGGAAGAAGACCATTTACGACACGTTAACCAGTTGTTCTACTCTTTGTAATGAATTCGCAACAGAGTGCTCAAACTCGGATGACATTGAAAACTGTTATCGCAGTATTTTTTTGAACCTCGACTGCGCTGATATGTGTCGTAATCTGGCTATGCTGTATGTGCGCGGTTCGGAGAACGCTCGTTTACTGGCAACTGCCTGTATCGAGGTATGCGAAAAATGCGCGCAGGAGGTATTACAGTTCAACTCTGAACGGAGCAACCAAGTGTACGCTATGTGTCAGCAAACGATTTGCAGTTGCGTAAACATTATCGACATGGGGAACCAGACGGAAATGGAAGCGAAAAACCCAGTCGTAACGCCAGCATCGCTGTTTTATGGAATAGATTTGCGCGAAACACTATTTAACTAAGCAATAAACGGTCGAGCGGCCTTTTTGAGTAGATTCAGTAGTATTACTCGTTGGCCTATCGTTTATAAGTTGCTTATCGATTAATCTCAACGTTATGGAAACGAAACAACAAACAAATAAGCAGTTGGAAAAAGTTAGCGATCTAATCGAAGACATTCGCATCGCTATGCTGACAACTGTAGATGAACAGGGAAATCTGGTAAGTCGTCCAATGGCTGCCCTCCAGGTAGATGAAGACGGGACAATTTGGTTCTTCACCAAACGGACATCGCCCAAAGTCGACCAGATCGAGAACAACCAGCATAAAGTCAACGTATCGTTTGCCGACGTGAGCGATGCTAGTTATGTATCCGTGTCGGGTACGGCACAGGAGTTGGATGATCGCGCTAAAGTAGATGAGCTATGGAATCCTCAGGCTAAAGCCTGGTTCCCAAAAGGGAAGGATGATCCTGAACTGATCCTGCTGAAAGTACATATCGATATGGCTGAATACTGGAATTCGAGCGATAGCACAATGGTTCGGTTATTCCAGCAAGCTACAGCCGCCATTACCGGGAATCCGCCTAAAATGGGGGAGAATGAAAAGGTTTACAACTAATGAACGAATAAATGCATAGAGAGCGGCCTGAAAGCATAGAAAACTTTCAGGCCGCTTTTTTGTAAAATGAATTTAAGTGAAGGCAGATTCTTAAATCTGGCTCGCGAGGTTTCTTCCGATCTATGTGGCTCGTTCGATCTTGAGGAACCACACAAGTCGGTTATTTATTTATAACCGACTTCACCGCTACATCTTATTACGCCGTTAATTTTTTATGATTGTTACCCAAACAGATACCGGCTGGCAAATTATTAATCAGCAGGCGCACGGTCTGCTGGCTGTGCAGGTCGCCTTACATTGGCGTCCTGACAGCCGCCCCGTCAATTGGATAGAAACCCTGATTGCGCTAACGGAACATGATGATGGACAGGATGCCTGGGAAGGGCGAAATCACTTGACCACGGCCGGGGCTCCTCTGCATTTTCAATTACTGCAATATTCGGTAGAACAATGCCGTAAGCTCATTCAGATTGGTTTGCAAAAAAGCCGCTGGAACGCGCTGCTGATGTCGATGCATACCTCTTTCCTGTATGAACCCAAACGGGGGACGGATAAAGAGTTGGATGAGTTTCTGGATCAGCAGGTTACGAATCAAACTAAATGGCGCAAAGAGATCAAAGCGACGAAAAAAGAAGCCGATTATGCCTATGCGTTTCTTCAGTGGTGTGATGCCCTGTCGCTGGTCTTGTGCATGGATCAGGTGCCGCCCGAAAGTCGTCGTCTGGAAGTAAGCCTGGGGCCAGATGGCATCCCGTATTACATCCATCAACGAACAGATGCATCGCTTTCCATGGAGCCGTGGCCTTTCGACACGCCAGCGTTTGCCGTACATGTTGAGACGTTTTTGCTGGATAAATTGGTTTTTAAAAATGATAAACAGCTGTATACCGCGCTCCAGAATGCGCCGGTTGGAGTTAAAGAGTGGACGTTTCGTGAGAAATAATCAATTCATTAACGACTAACAAAATAGGTCCCTTAAACCTGAATAGCAAGGCTTCTTAAAACCTCATGCAATTCTACCAACCAAAAGGGGTCAGAACATTGCGTTCTGACCCCTTTTGGTTGATAAACCTGACCTTATTTGAGTCGTAACAACAGCGACGACCGGCCAGGAACACTAATTTCATGGCCGCCCTTAATGGGGGAGCCATTTGGATGAATCTCGCCAGTATCGGTGTTGACAACGATTTCCCACTGAGAACTTTTACGGCCAATTTTAGGCAGCATAAAGTCAATAGGTTCCCAATAGGCGTTTAGGATCCAGATCAGCTGTTCGTCACCAATATCCTGCCCGTCTTCGGTTTGTTCCGAAACACGCAAGCCATCGATGAAGAGTGCCAGGCAGTGTGTATGCGGATTTTCCAGATCATCGCTTGTCATCTCGCCACCGTTAGGGAGCAGATAAGCCACCTGCTCCCGGTCAAAGAAACGACGTCGGCTCAGGAGCGGAATGGTACGGCGAAGGTCGGTAAGCTGGCTCGTAAACTCGAATAAGGCTTGTTGCTTGTCGTTCCAATGCCAGTCCATCCAGCTAATTTCGCTATCCTGATTATAGCCATTATTGTTGCCCTGCTGTGTCCGGCCGCACTCGTCGCCCATCACCAGCATCGGGGTTCCCTGGCTGAGCAGCATAGTAGTCAGGAAGTTTCGTTTCTGGCGTTCGCGTAGCTCGTTAATAGCCTCATCATCTGTAGGTCCTTCGGCTCCGCAGTTCCAGCTCATATTGTCGTTGGAACCGTCATTGTTATTTTCGCCATTGGCCTCATTGTGCTTGTCATTATAGCTGACCAGATCATTGAGGGTAAAGCCATCATGGGCCGTAATCAGGTTGATACTGTTGGCTGGTGACCGGCCATCATTGGCGTATAAATCGGGACTTCCCAGCAAGCGTATCGCTGTTTCAGCCGCCTTGCTATCGTCACCTTTCCAGAAGGACCGCAGTGAATCCCGGAATTTACCGTTCCACTCCGACCAGCGCACAGGGAAACCACCAACATTATACGACTGAATATCCCAAGGTTCGGCGATGAGCTTCACCCGGGCCAGAATTGGGTCCTGGGCAACGGTATCCAGGAATGACGAAACGGAGCCGAACTCTTCATCGGTCCGAATCAGAGCAGATGCCAGGTCAAAACGGAATCCATCGACGTGCATATCGGTCACCCAATAACGCAGGCTGTCCATAACCAATTGCAGCACGCGGGGATGACTCAGGTTGAATGTATTGCCCGTACCTGTATAATCCATGTAATAGGCTGGATTATCGCCAACCTGATGGTAGTATACTCGATTGTCGATGCCTTTGAAGGAGAGCGTTGGCCCGAGCTGATTACCCTCCGCTGTATGGTTATAGACGACATCCAGAATGACTTCGATGCCTGCCTGGTGCAGATTTTTTACCATCTGCTTGAACTCAACGACCTGCTGGCCTGCCATGCCGGAAGACGAATAGGTATTTTGAGGAGCAAAGAAGCCAATGCTGTTGTAACCCCAATAGCTCTCGTCCGTAAACTGATGCACAGGAAGTAATTCAACGGCCGTGATCCCTAACCGCTTTAGGTAATCAACACTCTCAGGCGTGCCTATTCCGGCATACGTTCCCCGAACGCGCTCGTCAATAGTAGGGTGTAAGTAGGAGAATCCTTTCACATGCATCTCGTAAATAATCGAGCGATGCAGGGGCGTGTCAGGAGCAGTGTCGTCTTCCCAATCGAAAGCCGTATCGATAATAACGCTCTTGGGCATGCTTGGTCCACTATCCTCTTCACTCATCGACAGGATGGCTTCGTTTTTGTGATGCTCCGACGCTTTCTTCGTATAGTCGTATCCTAACCAGGCGTTGTTGTGGTTAACGGGCGCGTTGATTGCGTGGGCATACGGGTCGAGCAGGAGTTTGTTCGGGTTGAAAAAATGGCCCGTTTCCGGTGAATAAGGCCCATCAACCCGAAACCCGTATAATTGTCCAGGGCGAAGTCCTTCAATATAGATGTGCCAAACTAAATCCGTCCGTTCCTCCAGCGTAATACGAGCCACCTCTTCAGCAGGATCGGATGGGTTATATAAACACAAATAAACGGCAGTGGCGTTTTCACTAAATAAGGCAAAGTTTACACCCTCAGTATCATACGTAGCACCCAAAGGATAGGGTTTGCCAGGTCTTGATTTAATTGATTCGAAAAAAGATTTCGATTTGGACTGTTTACTCATAACGTAAATTTATCTGAAGCATTTATATGCTTTCGCAGCATGTTTGTAACGTAACATTCTGTCCATTGGGATTGTTTTTAGAGGGGTATAACACAAAAAAGCCTACCTCCAACGGAGGTAGGCTTTCCAATCCCACCATTCACTACACTACCAAGGCCAAACGAGCCATCGTCGCATTTGCCGTATCGATGCTCTGTTTTTGTTGAAGCAAGAGTTCACGTGTGCTGGCAACTAAATCAGTTTCCTGCAACACAGCATTATAATTTTCAAGGGCTTCCTGATCGCCCCGGTGGCACTCCTCAACGGTGGCTTTGTCGTCGTCGGAGGCAAATGTCGATTTTATGTTGATCCAGGCGCGGTGTAAATCAGCCGCAATACTTGTTCCGTTATCTGGTTCGCCACCCAGCGCCCGAATCTCACGGTCGAGAGACAGCGCAAACTCTGCCCGTTGGCGCGACTGAGCCAGAAACAGACTCTTCAGTTCATTATCTTTTGCATTTTCGGCTGCTTCCTTGTAGCCTTTTTCTGCGTCGTGGCTAAGGGTCAGAAGCCGATTGAGTTGGTCAAGGATTTCTCCTCGTGTTTGTTTTACGTTCATAACGTTTTGTAATTGTGTAGGGTGAATTTGAACAGGTACTTAATTTATAGTTGAGTAAATCAGAAAGTGCATTTTTACGTCATTTAAAGTCAGCAATTAAGTGTAAACTTACTGACTATTAATGTATTGACTTCGTATCCTGGCTGGTGCGTTAGTAACGCTGAAACGAACCAGAATCTAAATTAGTGAGCAAACGGGGCGCTCATTTTTTTTCCGGATCGTGTCCCCAGTTTTTTAACGAGTAACTCCAGTTTGAGCCAGCTACCTTATCGGGACGTTGCGCCATATGCCGTTTGACATAACTTACTACCTTTTCCATGTGCGCATAGTCACTGTCAGACAAGTCACTGGTTTTCTTGTTGAGAATATTGACAATATGATGTCCTGATTGATGACCAATCGACTCATTGTCTCCGTCTTTTGTTTGCCCAACCGACTTGGACTCGTCCGTCTGAAGCCACTTGTCAAGCTGTGAAGCAGACATATTAACGGCTTCATCAAAATCGGCTCGGGCCGATTTTTTCTGGGTATCGTTGAGTTCTGTAGCGCCCATTTTTACTTTTTGTTCTTGGTAACTTCGCTAGCCGATTTCACAATTTTCTTGTCACCCTGTTTGATCACCAAAGCGGGCTCTTCGGCCGATCCTTTACGTTTCACCGTGGCTCCCTGAACCGTTCGTTCAACATCGTCATTGTGAACTTCGGCAACAGTGCCTTTTGCTTTGCCTTTGCCGTAGTTCCAGGTTACTTCGTCGCCCTTTTTTACCGTTGCCATCGCTTTATTAGTTTAGCCAAACAAGTAGATCAGAGTAGTTATAGACACTATGACTACTCTGATCTACCCCTTAATTATTCACCTATTTTGCCATCTTTGGCATCACGCTGCAGTTTCTTGTTCGCAAAAACGGCTACATCTACCCGGCGGTTTTTGCGACGTCCAGCTTCGGTGCTGTTATCTGCAATGGGCTGGGCTTCACCGTATCCTTTTTCGTCTACTCGGGATGTTTTTACGCCCTGTGCTTCCAAAAATTTAGCGACCGCATCGGCCCGTTGTTTCGAGAGCGTCAGGTTGTGCGCATCTGACCCCGTAGCATCAGCATGGCCTTCCACTACTATATCGGTATCTTCGTATTTATTAAGCGATTTAGCAAAATCGATGAGCTGTTGCTTCGTATCTGACTTCAGGGCGTACGAGTCCACGTCAAACAAAATGTCGGAGCCAAGAGATACTTTGATACCCTCACCAACCCGCTCTACCTGCGCATTAGGCATATCGCGTTTCATTTCTTCCGCCTGCTTGTCCATCCGACGGCCAATGACGGCCCCGGCTGCACCACCAACAGTAGCGCCAAGTATAGCGCCCAACGCGGTATTACCTTTCGACTTACCAATCATGCCGCCAATAACAGCGCCACCACTGGCTCCTACAATGCCGCCCTTCTGTGTTTTATTTAACGACTGGGCAGATGATTTACAACTCGTTAAAATGTTGCCTGATAAGATACCGGCGGCCATAAGCATCGCAAGTGACCTGGTTCCGGCTGATTTCAACTGACTATTCATAGTGTTGTGAATATTTGGTACTGACTGTAATTACCCAAACGCTGTACCAGTTTAATCAGAAGACATCTTATATGACAATAAATGCGTTTATAACCTGTTGATAAACAGATCGTAAGGGAAGAAGGAAGGAAAAGCTCCAATTCAGTATTATTCGTAAAGTGTAGTTATTTTATAGAGTAACCGGGAAGTAAGATGCCTATAGTTGTAGAGCGTGTTCCACATAATCCGATGAAAGCTCACCACGGGTATATAGAAGCTTTTAAGCACTTAAAAGCCAATCGTTTTTAGATTCATGTAAAGTCTATCTTTATTTATTGTATATGTTTGATTGACAGTGAGATAGCTTTATTTATTTTTCGTTTATTGTCGGCTGGAGCCAAACGAAAATTGGGTGTGGAACGTTAAAAAGATACTAGGAGGTGTACTTTTCTTTTCTCATCCATGATCTTGTTAAAATCAACAATTTTTCTCTTCCTGCTTGGGGCTATGTTACTCGTTGCGCCAAGTAGTTGTAAGCAATCCAACTCAACAGAATCGGTCACGCCGGTTCCTGCCCGAACACTGGTTAGTAGTGCACTCCTTGGTGAATACACAACCGCTCAGTTGCGTAGTCGTTTTACGGGAGTCAATGCGCCCCTTCAGTTTTTTATCCGGTATGGCATTAAGGCGTATCGGCTGGAGTATACGACAACCAATACGGATGGAAAAACCATCAAGGCGTCTGGTGCGCTAATCATTCCCTCTGTGCCAACGCCGGTTGCTATGATCAGTATGCAGCACGGCACGATTACTAGAGAGGACGACGCTCCATCGAATTTTTACTCAAGCAGCGAAGCGTATAGTTTTGGGTCTGTGTTTGCCTCTCAGGGGTATATCATTGCAGCCCCGGATTACATTGGATACGGTGCATCGAAGGATTTACCGCACACCTATGAACAGCGCAATGGACTGGCCACCGCATCGCTTGATATGATACGCGCTACCCGTGACTTCCTGACCGATCAACAGATCAACTGGGATAAGCGATTGATGATTGCGGGGTATTCAGAAGGGGGTTATGCAACCATGTCTTTGCAAAAGAAAATCGAAGAAGAAACCGGTACCGAATTCAATCTGGTGGCCTCGAGTTGTGGCGCGGGTGCCTATGACAAACCAGCGTTTATGAAGCAGATCATCAACGAAAAGTCATCAGGTGTTGATTATATTAATCGGCTTTATCTTTGGGTGTTGCAAACCTACGACCGGATTTACGGGCTCAATCGACCCGCGTCTGCTTACTTCAAAGAGCCTTATGCTACGCAAATTGCCGCTCAGGGTAATAACGCGACCATCAACGTTAGTCTGAATCAGGCTTTCACCGACAGCTTCAGGCAGGGCATTAACAACGGCACCGACAAGGCTTTTTTGGCCGCTGTTCAGGATAATGACGTGCATGACTGGAAGCCTCGTACGCCCACCCGACTTTATCACGGAGATGCCGATGAGATCGTCAATTTCCTGAATTCACAAAATGCCTACGATGCCATGACAAAACGGGGTGCTACTAATGTTCAGTTGATTCCCATTAAAGGGGCAACTCATGCCACGGGTGTTCTATCATTTATTTTAGGGACATACGATTTCTTCGGGACGATACAGTAAGAATGGTGTAGGCCGCCTGATTGGGTCGTCTGATGCGGCTGCCAACCGTTGTTCGCCCTCGGTCGTCATCATGAATGAGCAGAACCCGGTTGGCATCCAGAAAGGTTAAATCTTCGGCCTTATGACCAGCCGTGTGCAGGGGCTGGCCTTGGGCATTACGCAGGAGTGTAAAGGGTTTGTTGGCATACAAATCATTTGGCGTGATTGTCCAGAGGTAGGCATCGAACTGGCCATTCTGCTCAAGCGAGGTTAGCATCCAGAACCGGTTCCGATATGGATCATATTCCAAACTTGACAGGGCCAGTGGTTTAGGCAAACTGGCATCCGCTTTCGCGATGTCAAAATTGTTAATGATCTTCCAGTCGTCAGACAGGCGAATCCGCTCTCCGTTGCCAGTTTTTTCGATCCGGTACGACACGCTGATGATTTTTGCGCGGTAAGTAAAACTCTCATACGATTTGCCTTCTTCCCGAATCCCAAACAGCAACTGTTTATCCGTAGCCGCTAAGCCTTCAACCTTGAAGTAAGGGAGCGCACCGGGAAACTCATCAGTTGCCAGGAGTTGAGCAATCCGCTGCCGGTAGGCTATCGAGGTGCGGCTGGTATCATCGGGAGCCAGCACGTGCGGATGCTGTTCATCGCCTTTGCGCCAATATAAAATGGTGTTGTAATTATCCCAATCGTGGCTTCCGGACTTCACCCGGTCAAAAGCGGTCGTTAGAAAAACAAAGCCGTTGGCTTGATTGGGTGTCTGGGCGAAATCTTCGTATTTGCGGGTCGTCGAAAAAGCTGGTTGCGTTAGATAAGTGGGTGTTTTGGTCGAATCGCCCAGCGATGCGGGTGTTTTTTCAAATACGGGACTCATCCCGGTAGGCATATCTTTGTCGTTGGCGAAAAACAGATTTTTGCCATCGTATAAAACAGCTGATGCTTCGCACCAGACGGGTTGACCATTGAGTACTGTACCTGCTGTGAAACAGTTGAGTAACCCTTCTTCGGTAATGCTGGCTGAAGCTGGGGCGTTATTCGTAATAAGTTTAGCCGTTTTACAGCCGTAGGCAAGTAAAAAAGCTGTTGTGGCAAGGACAGACAGTCGAAAATTCATTCGGTAAAAATAAAAACACCCTACAAACTAAGTGAATTACTGTCGCAAAATAAATCCGACACTGTGCACATTTTCAATCCGAAGGCTTGCGCTCTGGGCAAGCCGTTTGCGAAGCCGGGAAATAAAAACGTCGAGACTGCGGCCCATAAAATAGTCATCGTCGCCCCAAACGGCCCGTAATAGTTCATCGCGCCGGACGAGCGTGTTGGGCCGGTCGAGGAGGTAAGCCATCACATCGGCTTCGCGTTGAGTGAGTATCTGCGTTTGCCCATGAACCGAAAGCGTTAAATTTTTTCTGTCGAGAAACGTATTTGTGAGCAGGCTGGCTTCTTTAATCGTTCGGCGCAGGAAAATATTGATTTTCAGGAGGAGCTCCTCAACGCTGAAAGGCTTGGTCAGGTAGTCATCGGCACCAAGCCGTAACCCTTGCAGCCGGTCGCTTTTATCTGCCAGCGCACTCAGAAACAGGATCGGGATTTGCGTATTTACAGACCGAATCTGGCGCGCCAGTGTAAAGCCATCTGTTTGGGGCAGCATGACATCCAGCAGGCATAAATCAAATGATTGCGTTTGAAAAGCAACCCAGGCTTCGGGCCCGGTTGTACAATGTGTTACCGCAAAAGGCACATTTTCAAGGGTGTCGCGGACAACAAAGCCGAGATTGATGTCATCTTCGACAAACAGGATATGAGCGGTGTTCAAAGCGAAAGAGATAAAGAATGAATAAACGAAAGAGTGAATACCCAAGAAAAGTGAGTGCAGATAGTCGCTTCGTTACACTACTTTCGCTCCGCTTGGGCACTCACTCTTACGCTCATTCACTCTTACGCTCTTTAAATAAGGGCAGGCGATGGCAAACGTACTTCCCTGATCTGGCTGGCTCGTCAGGGTTAACCGCCAGCCGTGCGCCCGCATGACCTGATGAACGTAATAAAGCCCCAGGCCAAATCCTTTGACGTTGTGGGTGTGGCCGGAGGTGACGCGGAAGAACTGATGAAAAACGGCTTTCTGATGTTCCGGGGCAATGCCAATACCATTGTCTTTAACGGACCAAATCAACTGGCCGCGTTCGAGCCGGGTTTCCAGGAGAACGCAGGGAGTAGTAGTGCAATATTTTAAGGCATTGTCGATCAGGTTATTGAGCGACGTTTCGAGATGATACCGGTCGGCCTGAAGGCGGGCATCTGGTGCCATGAGGCCAAGCGTTACGTAGGGCGCAAATCTGTCCGCAACAGTCGTCATAAGTTCGTGTAGATCAATAACTTCCCGATCAAGCACAAAGCCGTTGCGTTCCGAACGGGCCAATTGCAGGACGCTGTTAATCTGCTTCTGCAACCGCCGACTTTCTTCACCCATGACCCTGGCGTATTGCTTCAGACGGTCGGGTTGTTGAAGAATGGCGTCGGATTGAAGCACGTCGGCCGCCACGCGAATGGTGGAAACGGGCGTTTGAAGTTCGTGGGTAATGTTGTTGATGAAGTCACGCTGTACTTCCGTTAGCCGCCGTTGTTTCAGCACAACGCTCAGCGTATAGCCAAAGAACATAACCACCACCAATACCGCCACTGTGGACCATAGCCAGCCACTCAATTGCCCCGCTACAAAACCCGTTTGGTTCGGAAATCGAATACCGAAGTAGTAAGTGTAGCGCGGAAACTTCGGTAGATTTTTGCCCTGAATACCTGTTGTCAAGGGCGTTGAACTGCTGGTGCTCACATAGGCACCATAGACCATGCGGTCGGTTTCGCAATTATAGATACCATATTCATAATCTGTAATAAGATGGTGTTGTTGAAGCGATCGCTGGATGAAGGCTTCCAGGGTGACCGGATCAATTGGTGCATCGGTGTTGACAATGAAGTAATCAGGCGAAAGCTGTGTGACCGCGTACCGATTGATCGTAAAGTGATTTAGTTGGGCTACGTCATCGGCTACGTCCTGCAAGGCAATGAAGGCTGATTGCCGGAACTGCCGTTCCCGTAGGGCGTAGGCATTTCGCACCCATATCGCCTGCACCGCCAGGATGCCGATGATGGATAAAACCGAAAGTACGATCAATAGACGCAGGCGAGACATAGGTAAAGAGCGGAAGAGTTAATGAGTGAAAGAGCGAATGAACAAATGGAGAAACGGCCGCTCTTTCACTCAAAGATAGCGTCTGAGCTATTGTACCCAACTAATTAACAACTCATTAACAAACGTTAGCAACCGCTTAACAAAGGGACTGCGAAGGGCGGGGTAGGTTTGCATTGTCGCTCAGGTGAGCGGTGTTACAAATCTTATAAACCGTTTTTTTATGAAACGCATCCTATTCTTCGCTTCGCTGATTTTACTGACGGCTTCCATTGCCATGACTGTTCCAGCGGCCCTGTTCAACTGGCGTAGTGCCACCCACGATTTTGGGCGTATTGCCCAAGGCAAGCCCGTTACGGCTGAATACACATTTACCAATACAGGCGAATTACCGCTGGTTATCAATTCAGCAAAAGGCTCCTGCGGTTGTACGGGCGTCGACTACCCAAAAGGTGCGGTGTTACCCGGCCAGACGGGAAAGATCAAGGCGACGTTCAATGCGGCTGCACTAGGCGCATTCAACAAAACCGTTCTGGTTGAATCAAACGCCGAGGGTGGTTCGCAAACGTTGTATCTCAAAGGTGAAGTGGTGAAGGAAGCCGCGTCAGCCCAATAAAACGCAGGTCCACTAAATCAGAACGCCCGATTACAACTGTAATCGGGCGTTCTGATTTAGTGGACCTGTCGTGAGACTTTATGCATTACCGTTGTGGTGCATCAGCGCTCTGCCTGATGCCGTACTTCATCTCGCCCCGATCTTTCTCCACGGCGCTGCGGCCTTCCTTCATCCAGATCGGCATGGGCGCATCTTTAAGGTAGTAATCGAAATATTGATACAAGCGAATACTCAGGTCTTTGGCATTATGCCGCTGGGTCAGATTATGCCCTTCGCCATTGTAGACCAGCATCCAAACGGGCTTGTTCAACCGGCGCAGGGCAGAAAACAGCTCGATACCCTGATACCAGGGGACGGCTCCATCGGCGTCATTGTGCGTCATCATGAGGGGCGTTTCGATGCGATTGGCAAAGAAAAGGGGCGAGTTTTCGATGTAGTTCATGGGTTTGTCCCACAGCGTACCACCAATTCGGCTCTGGGTTTTTTCGTACTGGAAGGCCCGGCTCATCCCTGTTTCCCAGCGGATACCACCGTAGGCCGACGTCATGTTGGCAACGGGTGCACCGGCTTCGGCAGCCCGGAACAGGTTGGTTCGCGTGATGATGTACGCGGTTTGGTAACCACCCCAGCTTTGTCCCTGAATACCAAGTCGATCCCGGTCAACGAAGCCCTTATCGAGGAGGCTCAACACGCCCGGTACAATACAGTCGTAGGCGTTCGGGCCGGGCTGACCCGTGGTGTAAACGATATCCGGTACGAAGACCAGATAGCCATTTGAAACGCAGTAAGGGATGTTGATCGTCGAGCGGCTTGGCGATGGAGCCCGGTAGTCGTTTAAGGTCTCAGCATTGCGCTCATAGAAGTACGTGAGCATCGGGTACTTCTTCTTGGGGTCGAAACCTTCCGGTTTAAAGAGCAGTCCTTCCAGCTTAACCCCATTGGTACCTGTCCATTTCACAATCTCGGCACTACCCCAACGAATGCTGTCCTGCTGTGGATTCGTGTGGGTGAGTTGAATCGGATTGGCCAAGGTTGTATCCGTCTGGAACAGGTTGATTGGTTCCTGATAGTTGCCTTTGTAGAAGGTAACGACCGGTGCATTCTTCGCCTTGTTCAGCCCAAAATAGCGGTGATTACTACGGGTCAGAACCGCTGGCTCGGCGGTTGCCAGTCCATTTTTACTTTTCAGGATTCCCGTTGCTTTATCGCTTTCCCAAATGCCAGTCAGAAACAGTTCGCTTTTTGGGTCGATGGCTTTCTCGATAGAGCCTGATCGGCGGCCAGGTGCATCGTCGTCATCGTTGTCCAGTTCTGCACGACGCAACCGAATCTTGTTTTTACGGCCCCAGCCGGAGGTTAGGTTTGTCGGTTTCTCCCGGCCAGTGGGGTCAATTTGCCAGATGTCATACCGGTCGTAGAGCCAGAGATACCGATCACCGGTTGTCCAGCCAGCCGCACCATAGGAGCCGGGCAGGTTAGGCGTATCGTGTTCTTCGTCGAAAAATTTACTTGGCAGGCCACGGGTCAGGTCAATGCGTTTTCCTTCGGGAATGGACCAAGCCCGCCAGAGCGAATCGCGTTCATCGAACCAATAAGCGTATTTTCCTTCGGGCGATAATTTCGGTTGTGATGCCATGATGTCGTTGGCAATACGCTTCTTTTCACCCGTCTGGGCGTCGACCAGATAAAGATCCGTATGACCAGGATCCCAGGACGATTGAACCTGATAGGGGAGGTCGCTCAGGCCAAGTAAGTAACGGGCGTTCGTCTTAGGATCGAACGAAACGGTTGGTACTTCACGGCTGGCCAGGGGCGTTAGCTTACCGGCCTGCGGATCGTAAACGGTCAGGAACCCGCGTTCTTTCTCTTCTTTCAGCCGGCGTTGCTGCATGGGTTGCAGGCGGCTGTCCGTCCAGGTCCAGATGTCCATTTTTACTTTCTCATCCTCGGGCGTCAGGCTGTCTTTCGTCGGTTTAGGCGCAATGGGTGAAGTGGAGAAATAGAGTCGTTTGCCATCATCCGAAAACTTCGGCTCCCGATACTCGTTGACCGACCAGCCTTTTGGCAATGGTTTTGTCAGCGTATCGGCTATCACCTTGAAAGGGGTTTCTGCAGCCGTATTTTTGCTTGATTTTCCTTTTGCCGCTACCGCTGGCGATAGGTTTTTGTAGTAGAGCGTGAATACCTTTACATCGCTTCCGGCGCTATCGGCAGAGGCCATCCAGGTAAGTTGCTGACCAACTTTATCGACCGCCAGCCCTTTGTATATTTTCCGCCTGGAGCTGGTATCGATCAGCGTCGTTTGTCCGTTGGTGGTGTTGAACAGAAAAACACCGGGAATGCTGGTTTCGCCTGTTTTGAGCGAGTCATTCGCTGATTCTTTACTGTAAAAAATCGCTTTTCCATTATCAGACATGGCTACGTTGGAGACGTAGCGAACGGTTTTGCGAGTGCCATCGGCCATATTCAGGAGTGTCAGATCGTCGCCTTTTGGCTTTTTGGCCGTTCCTTTCCGGGTTGCCACGGCGGTTGTCGAGACGGGTGGCAGGGGCGTAAGGGTATCTTTCAACGAGGCCGCCCGGGGAGCAGGCCGTTCTTTGTCGTCTTTACGTTCCTGCACGACCGCCAGCCACGAACCTGAATCTTTGCCAAATACGAATGATTTTGCATTGGGCAGTTTGGTTGGTTTTCCAGTGGTTAGGTTCAATACCAGCAAACTATCTTTGGGTAGTTCGTCGGCCTTTTTCTTCTTCAATTTGGCTTTGCGGGTATCGGCATAAGGGGCTTTCATCCGCATCACCAGAAATTTGCTGTCGGGCGTGAACTGGGCCATGTAGCCACGCGGGAAAACATACTGCTTCCGGTTTGTGCTGGTACCAGCTGCTGTCACCTCTAAGCGGCCATCACCTTCCTGGGGATCAATCTGATAGGCAATCCAGTGGCCGTCGTTCGAGATTTTTTCAGACCTGACACTTTGCCAGCGGTCATAATCGGCGGCAGTAAGCGGCCTTTTCTGACTCTGTGCGAATAGTGACGTTGAGAGTAAAAGACAGAGTAAAAGTTGATTCAAGTGTTTCATCAAAGGAGGAGAGTTAAAAACTAATGTAAACTACAAAAAAGCCATCGCTAGTGAAACTCCGTCTGTTAATCAGCCTATTACTTATAAGATACTTTCAATTTTTTATACGAATAGTTAGCTGCGTCCTTTTTTTGTACGTACGCAACCCAATACCCACCTTAAGTAGGTATTGGGTTGCGTATATGGCTGGATCAGCGCAACCGCGCGTGGTGATTACTCCTTACTCAATTCGGCCAGCCCGACACCCGAATCGGCTGCACCGTAGTATACCCAGATTTTTCCGGCTTTAACGCTGTCTTCCGGCCACTGTATCCAGCCGTTGGAAAAGACGACATTGGGAAAGAATCCTTCGCGTTCCCAGGAAAGCTCGGGTGTAAGGAGCGGAGCTACTGATCGATCCAGTACGATTGATGGATCGTTTTTGTCGAGCAAGGCCAACGCCAGGGCATAAGCGTGAGTCTGATCGGCGCCGTGGTAGCAAACCAGCCAGCCCTCGTCGGTTAAGATTGGTTCGGGACCAGCGCCAATCTTACCACCTTCCCAGGCGAAGTTGAAATCAGATGCGCCCCGTCCACCGAACAGAAAGCGGTGGTTTCCCCAATGGAGACCATCTGCTGACTCCGCCAGCCAAATGGATGGTTTACCAATTTCTGACACCATCGGCCGGTGCAGCAACATATACTTTCCGTTGATTTTTTGCGGAAACAGGGCCACGTCTTTATTGGGTGGTGGTAAAATCATTCCTATGCGCTCAACGGTTTTGAAGTCGGTGGTAACGGCTAAACCTACGCCTGGTCCGTGTTCTGATACGGCCGTATAGGTAATCCAGTATTTGTCTTCCAGAAATGTAATCCGGGCATCTTCAATCCCGTAGGATTCATCCATGCGGGCCGGAAACAGAAACGGCTTATCGTCAATTGTAAAGTGAATACCATCGCGGCTGCGGGCTAGCCGCAAGTGACTTAATGAGGTAAGGTAAACCTTTCCCTGAATGGCTACAACGCGTGGGTCATAGGGTTCGGTTGGTTCTGGAAAACGCTTGATGGTGAGCGTTGGAACGCCATCCTGTTCTTCGATCAGGGGAATCAGGATGGTCCCTTGCTCGGCTTTTGGGGCCTCGGCCACCCGCAGCAACAGGAGCACTTCATCCCCGAAAATACAGGCCGCTGGATTAAAAGCACCCAATACCTTAAAACCCTCGATTGTTGGATTTACGTCGCTTGTTTGTATAATTGGCTGGTCAATTAGTCGCTGGAGTTGGTATTGTCTCATTTATACGGGTTTATGAATGGCTGATACCACACTATAATCCAGTAACTCACAAACGGAATGCACTGTTATGGCGTAAATCTGAATAAGTTTTTAGAATCGCCAAACCTTCCGGGAAATAGACGCGTTAACAGGGATGAACTAACTTTTATACTCTTTAAACCATGATTAACCAGCTAGCGTTTGATCAGGACGAAGACGTTCTGATGCTTAACCCAGATCCAGAAACAGCCGCCTTCGACGATGATGAAGATGACTTCGACGATGAGGGAGCTGACTTCGATGAGCTTGGCTCCGGTGCCGCCAGTGGATATGGTGGAGATGATCTGGACGACATCGAGGATGACTTCAATGAGGATGATCTGGACGAAGATCTGGATGATGATTCTATTGAAGACGACCTGGACGATGATAGCATGGAGTAAGCTATCCCTACCCCAAGATCAACAGTCCGGTTAGCCGGCGTCGGAAAACTTTTCACTACATTTCTTTACTCAACGAAGACTATGGCAGACGTAGAATCAACTCCAGACCCTCAGGAAGAAGCGCTTGTTTCAACAGAAAGTGCGGATACTGAAGGGACCGCTCCTGACTCGGATACGCAATCGTCGGCGGCCAGCGAAGCTGGAGACCGAACCGCCGAAGATGGCTCCCGTGCACCAAACGATCCGGCCGAAGGAGCGTAATTAATCAGCTAATGATGAATGACACATGATGGCTTCACGCCATTATTTGTCGTTCATCATTATGTTAAGAAGAGTTTGACACTTCATTTCAGTTTCCTGCCATTCGCGCTCTGGAACCGAATCTTCCGTTAAGCCTGCGCCAGCATATAGGGTGGCTACGTTGCCTTCCAGCTTCATGCAGCGTATATGAACGAAAAGGTCGCTTTCAGGGCCTTCTTTATTCGCGTTGATATTGACAGGGCCTACAAAACCACTATACAATTCCCGTTGGTGGGTCTCGTGCTGTTCAATGAAGCGAAAGGCTACGTCACGGGGCATTCCACACACGGCAGACGTTGGGTGCAGCAACCGCAACATAACCGTGCCAAGCTGCGGATAACGAACGGCCTGGGTATCAACCGTAAAGCAGGTACTCAAGTGCATTAGGTTTCCGGCGATGAGCGTTTTTGGCCCTTCTTCCAGGTATTCCCGTAACCTGATTTTTTTGAAGCATTCAATGATGTACCGGCTCACTAAAGCCTGCTCTTCAATTTCTTTTTGCGACCACATGGCTTCGGGTGGCCGCTTGGGTGTTCCATCCGGCTCAAATGCCGACTGGGTTCCCGCCAGCGACGCTGTTCTGAAGATACCATTGGCATCCACACTGACCAGGCGTTCGGGCGTGGCACTAATCCAGATTTGACCCTTCTCTGGAATCGAAACAGCCGATACAAAAGCGGTTGGGTAGGCCGCACATAGTTTGTCGAAGAGGGCTACAGCATTGGGCGCATCCGAAAATACAACCCGCTTTGTTCGTGACAAAACCACTTTTCTAAAGTCGCCCCGTTGCATGGCCTCAACAGCCAGCGCCACATTACGCACATACTCCGCTTGTGCTTCCAGGTCGTGCAGGGGCGTCGCCGTCGTTTTTATGGGTTTACCTGCTGATTGACCGGCAAGGTGAGCCGACAGGGTTTGCCAAAACGTGTTGGCCGTTGCGGTATCGGCTGTCGCGTTGGTATGGACCTTCGACTGTGTTTTACTGGATTCAGAAAACGCAGCCTGAATGTCGGCTCTCAGGAAAAGTGTTTGGTCGCTATTGCCCGTACTGATACCATCCGATGTGTTGGTGGGGGCCGTACCAGCCAGGTTGTCGAAAGGGCTTACTAAAAATCCGGCGGGTAATTCGTCCAAATCAGCCGAAACGCGCGGCAGTATTTCATCGAACGAAACAATCAGGTGTTTATCCAATTGATTCGGCAACCGCCATAGAGCAGCCGGAAATCCAAGCGAATGAGCCGTTTCCCAAAGGTTAGTGGCCTTGGGCCGACGGTCGGTAGTCGAGAGCGTATTAATAGAATAATCGGGTTGCATAGCCAACAGCTAGGCGGATTAGGCTCAGCTAGAGGGATAACAGTTAATGCAACGATTTTGTGCGTGACATCGTAAAAGAGTCAACGGATATCCTCTAATTAGTCCGTTTAAGCGGTTATGACTTCAAATAATTATAATTCAAATGGCTAGACGCCAGTCTACTGTACAACGAATTTCTGGTTGCTGACCCTGGCCGATTTAACGGGGCCTATCACTGACTTACTTATCCATTAACGAAATTCTTGTAACGGTAAAAAAGAAAATTGTCGATATCTGCTACGGTTTTCTTTCTTTGCCCTTGTTCAACCGAGTCCGCTATGAATCTTTGTGCTGGTTTATCCCTTTCTCTGCAGAAAGTATTTCTTCTGCTCTTTGTGGTTATTTCACCACTCACGTTTAGTGTTGCCCAGAAAGCGCCCATCCAAATACTCGACAAGCCTATTGTTTTTGATGAAGAGCGTAAACAGCTTTCGCTTGATTACCTGGCTCGACGACATGGGATTAAGCAGACGGAGCCTTACATAAAGCCCAAGATGATTGTGCTGCACTGGACCGCCATTCCGACGCTTGATTCGACGTTTAATGTGTTTAATCCTAGCAGGCTGCCTGGCCGGGCTGATCTTCAGGCGGCTAGTAAACTAAATACGGCGGTTCCGTTTCTGGTTGATCGCGATGGGACTATTTATCGGCTTTTGTCCGATACCACCTTTGCCCGTCATTGTATTGGGCTGAATTATTGCGCGATTGGTATCGAAAATGTAGGAAGCGATGACCTGACAAACGCGCAGATAGAGGCCAATGTGCAACTAGTCCGCTACTTGAAACAAAAGTATAATATAGAATACCTGATTGGCCATTACGAATACAAAGATTTCAGAGGCACGCCACTCTGGAAAGAAACCGACCCGAATTACCTGACTGAAAAAACAGACCCGGGTAGAACCTTCATGCGAAACGTGCGAGAGCGGGTGAAGGATCTGAAGCTGAAAGGAAGCCCACTACAGGCAGAGTGATGAAAGGAAGCCTATTGCAGCCAGAGTCAGGAGAGAGCCTAATTGACGAGTAAGAACGCATGGTAGATTAGCGCATTCGCAAACAGGCTTACTTAAGCGAATTCTCAGCAGGCAAATCGCCCTTGCCATACGCCTGCCAGGTCTCCTGCAAATAGCGAACATAGCGGCTTAAAAAATTAATTTTTACTTCCTGTTCCCGAAGCCGTCGATCTT
The DNA here is from genome assembly GCF_000974425.1 of Spirosoma radiotolerans. NCBI lineage: Bacteria > Pseudomonadati > Bacteroidota > Cytophagia > Cytophagales > Cytophagaceae > Spirosoma > Spirosoma radiotolerans. The sequence goes on along the minus strand of NZ_CP010429.1, from coordinate 4,629,792 downwards.
TTTCTTCGGCCTCCGTTTGCGTAGAATTAGTCAGATGGTAGTTCTGTAGATTGTCGGGCGTGGTACCTAAGGCATTGGCTAGTTGTACTAACCGTTTGGTGCAGGCGAGGCTGTTCCGTTCGAGCCGGTTGTAGGTAGGCTGACTCATGCAAAGCCTATCAGCCATGTACTCCTGAGATAGCCCTTTCTCTTTGCGGAATTGCCTAATGTTGGCGGATAAAGTCATCATGAAACGGGTGGCCGACACGATTAATTCATGTTGTGAAGCCGCAACAAATAAACGCTAATTTTTAGAAACTATATATTTTGTCAATTTTAGAATACAAAAATACCATTTTTGTTAAGCCTTTGACTTTTAATTAGTTATCCTAGAGGTGAGTAATTATTTACTATATAATTGTATAGGTTAGCGCCATTGATTGAATAGAAAATGAATAAAGTTGAATAAAAAGTGAATAACAACGAGCCGATTTAGTCTGCACTTTTGGGCCAACAACTGCTTTGAGCATGGCTTTATTCGACACGCTATCTAACACGACCGACGATAATGCAGTCGCTACCCTTTACGCGCTCCTGAAAGGACTACGAGCTAACGTAACGAGGGCAACCGTTTGGGAATCATTGGAGCAACATCCAGACTTTCCTAGCCTACTGAGCCTAAGCGATGTGCTCACGGGCTGGCAGGTTGCCAACACAGGCTTGCAGTTAAATACCGTTGAGCAACTGCGTGAATTACCCTTGCCTTTTGTAGCCCACTTACGAAAAAATAACGGGTGGTATGTATTAGTAACCTCCCTTCAGGGCGATACCATTACCTATACTGATAATGAACAGGGACGCAGGATAGAAGCATTAACAGACTTTGAAAAGAACTGGTCGGGTGTGGTATTGCTGGCGGAGGGCCGCGCAGGCGAAACTGCCGACCAATGGGGCGAAACTGGTTATGCCACGAAGCGTAAATACGAACTATTGGAAAATCTGCGAGGTCCGTTTGTGCTGCTAGCCTGTTGCTCATTGCTGTGTTTGTGCTCCTGAGTGTACGGAAGAATCTTACAACGCCAGATTGGTTTCTACTGCTAACCAAATCAATGGGTGTACTGCTCAGTAGCTTACTGGTAGCCAAACAGCTAGGCAACAAAAATGCCCTCACCGACCGCCTTTGCCGGATTAACAGCAAAACCAACTGCGACGATGTACTGAACTCACCAGCAGCCAAGCTCTGGGGCTGGCTCCCTTGGGCCGATGTTGGCTTGCTATATTTTTCTGGAGGTTTCCTGGCAGTATGGCTTAGTTCCCTAAGCCCGTCGGTGCTCCAACTGCTACATTGGGTTGCGCTATTGGTCTTGCCGTATACTGTGTTTTCAGTTTATTATCAGGGTTTTGTATTACGGCAATGGTGCCCTTTGTGTTTGGGTGTGCAACTAGTGTTGTTACTAGAGGGCATGCTGGCTATAACTCAACTCACCATGTGGCCGGGCCTGTGGCAACCCTATGGATTCGTACTGACTGCCTTCCTGATACCCGCTACAGTATGGGTCATAGTAAAACCCTTGTTGGCGGGCTTACCTAAAAGCAGGCAGGAACACAGCGAATTGATGCGCTTGAAACGAGACCCCGACCTGTTCCAGGCCTTACTACGTCAACAACCACAAATGCCGCCCATTGCTGCCGAGCTATACCCCATTGTGCTGGGTAATCCTGATGCCGAACATACGATTACGATGGTGACGAACCCTTATTGCGGGCCGTGTGCAAAGGTGCATAAGGAATTAGAACAACTGCTTGTGCGCAACTATACTGTAAAAGCCAATCTCATGTTTACCTGCGATGGTACTGGTGGGCTAACCACTCAAGTGGCTGTACACCTAATGGCACTTACTCAACAAGACAACGTAACTCAGGCGTTGGCAGATTGGTACGAACAACCCCAAAAGAATTTCGATGCCTGGGCTAAAAAGTACCCTGTCATGGCTAATTCAATGGACTGGGCAACTGTAGCTAATCGACATCGTGACTGGTGTTTGGCCGCTAATATAACAGTTACTCCAACGCTCTTTGTGAATGGCTATAAATTGCCAACCCAGTACCGATTGGTTGGTTTAAAGTGGCTGATCAATACACTCGAACCAGCATCTACTCAACAGCAACTAAACGTATGAAAACGGCCCTGTTTATCATGTTTCCGGTGCCGAGCCATTACAACATCTGTTTTGGTTTTGCCGATAGTTTACGCCGACAGGGCTATCGGGTTGTGTTTATGGGTACGCCAAACTTACAAACGCATATTGAAAGCCAGGCGTTCGAGTTTGTAGAGTTGCACTATATGCAGGAAATCGTTGTGGCTAACTGGCGTGTGGCAGTGGGGTTGTTTATTGTGAGTGCGTTGGAGAAAAAAGTCAAGAAGGCTAGGTATCACGATTTTCTAACATCCGTAGCTGCGGTTCAACATGTTTGTAAATCCATACAACCAGATGAACTCTATATTGATGAGCACCTAAATTTCTATTACTTACTACTCAAATCTACCTATCCGAAGTGTACACTTGTCAATACAAAATTGCCTACGCATCGGGTGCCGGGCATACCGCCATTAACCTGTTCGCTACCCTTTAAAGATACTATCTGGTATCGGCTCTATGCCTGGTGGTTGTGGAAACTGTGTATGGTAAAGCACTACTATGGGAGTTGGCGAAAGAAAATTGCCTTGTTGGGCGTTGATGAGCAGCTTTTTCTACGGCGAGTGACGAGTAAAATGGGTATCCAACTGGATGCCTACATCAATCCGTATAACCTGCTGCACGATGGTTTACTAGGTGCGCCTATAATTCATCTGGTGCCGCGAGAAATGGAATATAGCTGGTACAAAATGGGGCCGAATGAGCGTTTTCTTTATCAGCCCTACCAACGTAAATCAGAGCGAGATCATTCGCAATTCTGGGAGCAGTTTAAGCCCCTCTTAGCCAGACGAGGAAGGGGAGAAATCCAATTAGTATATGCATCGTTGGGTACACTGAGCGAAGAAAATGCAAAGCCAGCTACTCGTTTTTTAAATAGACTGATGGCCGCTTTTAGCGATTTGCCAACTGTGCACCTGATCGTAGCAGATAAACGACTATTTGCAAATAAACCCGAAAACATACCTGCCAATGTGTATCTAATGGATTGGGTTCCGCAAACAGACTTACTGCCGTACTGTGATTTGATGATTACACATGGTGGTACAAACTCTATTTTAGAATGTGTTGAGGCAGGTGTGAAAATACTCGCGTACCCCCTAAACTTAACCGCCGATCACCCTGGCAATACGGCCCGAATGGTGTCGAACGGCTGGGGCATACAGGGAAGCCTGCGCTGGGAAACTGAGGCAACAATCCGGCAAAAAATCCGGCAACTGCTGTCGGATTCATCCTTAGTTGAAAAGAGGAAGCAAGTGAAAGTACCGCCAATCGATGATTGGCAACCGAAGATGGATTTGGCCAAATCGAAATAAATCAAGTTTTAAACTTAAACAATTTTTTCAATCATGAAGAAGATCTTAATGCAGTTTGCTGGAAATCTGCTTTCAAAAGAGCAAATGAAGACCGTGAAAGGGGGGACAGACTCTTATGGAGGTATTTATAGTAGTGGTAGTGGTGGCAGTAGAGCTTTTTCATGCACTGCATCAAACGGAGCATCATACTCAGGCTATGGAGATGCAAGTGACGTTAAAACGTTTACATTAATTTACTGTGGCCCTTGCGTTACCAATTGTAGATACTATTGATAGTCAATAGTCAACTATATTGCGTATAAGCCTAACTTATACGCAATATAGTTAAGTGAAATTGTTTTGAAAGTTCTATGTAATTATAAATAGTATTATGAAATACCGACTACTTATTTTTTTTGTGTTCATCAGTGGACTTGGCAAAGCTCAATCCTATAACAGAGAAACAAATAACAATAAAACTTATAATGATTCAACAGCCAAGGTGGAAATTTATACAATTTATGAATTGCTTAAACATGGAGAGAAGTTTGATAATATGGCTATAAAATTTTCTCAAGACCCCGGTTCCTATAAAGAAGGAGGGGCATTAAGGCCATCAACAATGGAGGGATATGTTGGAGAATACAGAAACATTGTTTTAAACTTATCTATAGATGAAATATCAATTCCTTTTAAAACAGAGTATGGCTATCATATAGTACAATTAATTTCAAAGAAAGATGATGTTTATGGGACAAGACACATTTTGCTTCGAATAGATTGATATGACATTTACGGAGCGAAGTCATATTAGTGTTGTGCTTCTTGCTAAACTAAACCTTACTAGTCACCTACTATTGGGCGGCTAGTAACTCAAATTAAATAAAGATAGTTACAGTAAGTAATTTAGTACTAATTATAGCCTTCTTTAGCTATAGAAATCAACAACCTATTGTCGAGGGTAAAAGTGCTAATTCCTTGACGCGAAAGGCTCTATTCCTAGATTCAGTTGTAGTGCTTTTAACTACTGGGAATAGTAATAATGAGCTAGAATTTGAAGACTATTTTGGGGATAAATTAACGCTACAAAAAGGAGCTAATAGGTTGGTCTTATCCGCTGAACTTGGATGCAGACCATCCCGGCAATACCGCCCGGATGGTAGCGAATGGGTGGGGTTTTTATGGAAATTTACGAAACGAAACTCCAGTAAAAATTAAACAAAAAATAGTCAGGCTATTAGCAAATCGCCCTTTGACCAGAAAGCGTAAACGAGTAGTAATACCGCCGATCAACGATTGGCATCTGAAAACGGATTTGGCCGAATCATAATATATCAATCATTTCATTTAAACACATTTTTCAATTATGAAAAAAATATTAATGCAGTTTGCAGGTAACCAGCTCTCCAAAGAGCAAATGAGAGTTGTCAAGGGTGGGGATATATATGAACCAGAATCTCTACAGAATTGGCTTGATAACAATGGACGCGACGGATATACTCCTTCCACTAATGGATGGTGTTGTACTGATTCAAATGATAATGCGTACCGCTTTTCTGGTGATGAGTCAATGATTAATTTTCAAAATGATAATCATTGGCAAGCGAGCTGCAACAAAGGTCAGTATTGCCTATGAATTGCAAGCTTTTCCCTAAAGAATAAATTAAACTAGTTATTGCGGTATTTTTTTGTAGTACTCTTATTGAACTTCTTGGACTAGAGAGGTATAATGAGAGTACTATAGATTTTGTGTACTTATTTTTGCCTTTAAACAAAAGTATATTATGAATTTTCTGAAAGTTTTTGCTTTAATAGGAGGCCTTATTTTTTGTAATGCTGTAAATGCACAATGGAGATTGTTACAAAAAAGCCAAGATATACTTATTGAGCCAGATACCACAAACAAAATTGAACTAATTGTATCAAGGGGATCTTTTAGTAAATATTTGATAGTTAGTTATTTTAATGGTGAAAAGAAACTAGTTCTTAAAAAAGAAATTTGGGGCTATGTTGATGATAAAAAGGAAATATGGCGTTCTTACAAAAAAGAGTTTTATCGTGTCATTAAATACAATGGAGGTTGGGTTGAATACGCTGTTGACCGTTCTATACAGAGTTCGCGGTTAAGAAGTTATGGTGTATATAGCTTGCTACTCTATAGCCGTACCTTGGATAGTTCAATTCATACAAATTGGTCAGAAGCTATGTCAGATATACCTTCGACATATATATTAAGACAATGAGGTGGAATTGTTAAATTAAAGACTAAAAAACAGTAAACAAAGCCACCACTTTAATGAAATTTCCCTATTATACTCAACTCGATCAAATGGACTGCGGCCCTACTTGCTTGCGAATGGTGGCTAAGCACTATGGTCGTTCATATACGGTGCAAACCTTACGGGAGAAATCGCAGATTGGGAAGGAGGGCGTTTCATTACTGGGTATTTCGGAAGCGGCTGAGGGAATTGGTTTTCGAACGATGGGCATAAAGATTCCCTTCGAGAAGTTAGCTACCGAGGCACCATTGCCCTGTATTGTTCATTGGGATCAGAACCACTTTGTGGTGGTTTACGACATAAAAGGAGCAAATGGAGGCTGGATGAGTCGCATTAAAGGAGGACGAAAACCACCTAAAGTTCATAAATTTGACAATGACGTACAGCCTAAACTAGTCTCTTTTGATTTTAGTGATAAAGAAAGCGAAATTGTCTTTCCGCCTACTAGATGGATCGCATCGCCACCAACTAAAGAAACCAATTCACGGCCTACCACACGCCAGGGTACTGTTTATATAGCCGACCCCGCCAAAGGGTTAGTAACCTATACAGCAAAGGAGTTTTGTGAGCATTGGTTGTCGTCCCAGACCGACGGCAGGAATGAGGGGGTTATGCTGTTGCTGGAGCCTACGCCCGCATTTTTTGAGCAGGAGGATGAAACTGCTACGGCCTATAGTTTCGAGCGGGTGTTCAGTTATTTGTGGCAGTATAAACGGTTGCTGGTGCAACTCGCGCTGGGACTGGCCGTTGGGAGTGGGCTGCAATTGCTGTTCCCGTTTCTGACCCAGTCGGTGGTGGATGTGGGCGTCAATACGCAGAATTTGCCATTTGTATATCTGGTGCTGGGGGCGCAACTCATGCTGATGGCCGGGCGGCTGTCGGTCGAGTTTATTCGAAGCTGGACTCTGCTGCACATCAGCACCCGTGTTAACCTCAGCATCCTGTCCGATTTTTTGATCAAACTTATGAAGTTGCCCGTGTCGTTCTTCGACAGTAAGCAGTTTGGCGACATCATGCAGCGCATCGGCGACCATCATCGTATCGAAAGTTTCCTGACTGGACAAACCTTATCGGTGCTTTTTTCGATGGTTAATCTGCTTGTTTTTGGGGTGGTACTGGCCATGTATAATTTGAGCATATTTGGCATTTTTATGGCGTCGAGTGTGCTTTATATTGGCTGGGTGATGCTCTTTTTGCGGCAACGTCGGAAATTGGATTATAAACGCTTCGATGTGTCGGCAAAAAACCAGAGTAGTCTGGTGCAACTCATTCAGGGTATGCAGGAGATCAAGCTGGCTGGAGCCGAGCGGCCCATGCGCTGGGCGTGGGAGCGCTTGCAGGCCCGGCTATTTCGTCTGCAAATGAAGGGTATGGCGCTAAGCCAGTATCAGCAGGCAGGGGCTTTTGCCATCAACGAGGGTAAAAATATTTTCATCACTTTTCTTGCAGCACAATCGGTTATCAACGGGCAATTGTCGTTGGGGGCAATGCTGGCAATGCAACAGATCATTGGTCAACTAAATAGCCCTATCGAGCAACTGATTGGGTTTGTACAGAGTTTACAGGATGCCAAAATTAGTCTCGAACGACTCAACGAAATTCACACCTTACAGGATGAAGAGCCTATTGATCGCCCCGTAGCTACAACGCTACCCGAAGCAAGTGGTCTGTACCTGAACAACCTATCATTTCAGTATCCCGGTGCTGGCAATGAACCTGTTTTGCATGGTATAGACTTAGCTATCCCTTATGGCAAAACTACCGCCATTGTGGGCATGAGCGGCAGCGGCAAAACTACCTTACTTAAATTACTTTTGCGGTTTTACGAGCCAACAAAGGGTGAAATAAGAGTGAGGGAAGCTGCTTTGCGAAACATTGGTCATGCGTTTTGGCGAAGCCAGTGCGGAGTTGTCATGCAGGACGGCTTCCTGTTTTCAGATACCATTGCCCGCAACATTGCCGTGGGTGCCGAGCGAATTGATGCCCTGAAACTAGACCATGCCGTACAGGTAGCCAACCTACGCACGTTTGTCGACTCGTTGCCCTCAGGATTACATACCAAAATCGGGGCCGAAGGTAGCGGCATTAGTCAGGGACAGCGGCAACGAATTTTAATTGCGCGGGCGGTTTATAAAGATCCACAGTACATTTTTTTCGATGAGGCAACGAATGCATTAGACGCCAATAACGAAGCCACGATTGTGCAGAATCTGAATGAGTTTTTCCAGGGTAGTGGGCCAAATAATAGACAAAGCCAACCCCAGCGTACTGTCGTAATCGTGGCACACCGACTCAGCACCGTTCGTCATGCCGACCAGATCGTTGTGCTGGAAAAAGGCCTTATCACAGAAGTGGGCACTCATGACGAGCTTGTAGCCAAACGGGGTGACTACTGGCGACTGGTGAAGAATCAACTGGAGCTGAGCGTTTAGTTTTCCGTCTGCATGACAAAATCCTGTAAATTATTTTAATCAAATGAATCCCCGTTCTGACTACTTTACCGAACTCCGTTCTGAGGAGGTGCAGGAGCTTATGGCGCGTTCGCCAACCTGGTTGCTCCGCTGGGGTATTCTGGTTGTGCTGCTGGTTGTTGCCTTAATTTTCGCTGGTGCCTGGCTAGTGCATTATCCTGATCTGATACACGCGTCGTTCAAACTGACATCGACTAACGCACCCAAAGCAGTTTTGACTCGTACAGATGGGAAGCTGGTTCGGTTACTGGTGCAGGATGGGCAGCTTGTTCGGTCGGGCGATCAACTAGCTTATCTCGAAAGTACGGCCAACCATGCCGATGTAGTACGACTTTCAGGAGAACTAAGTAAAGCCTGGGGGCTGGCCAGTCGCGGGCATCTGGAGGCTTTAAACCTATTGACGCTCTCGTCTTATAGCCAACTTGGCGAACTGCAAAATGCCTATCAAACCTTCGAACAGGCCCATATTCAGTTGAGGGCATATCTGGCCAATGGGTTTTACAGCCAGAAAAAGAGGTTACTCCAACAGGAAATCGTTGATCTAACGCTATTGGCCGACAATTTACGAACCCAGCATCAAATTCAGGCGCGCGACATGGCGCTGGCCCAGCAAGATTACGATATTCAGGCGCAGTTGGCTCGTGATAAAGTCATTGCACCGCTTGAATTAACCCGCGAAGAAAGTAAAAATATTGCTCGTAAACTGCCGTATCAGCAAACGGCTTCGGCTCTGATCAGTAACCTAACAGCTCAACGGGCCAAGCAGAAAGAAATTCTGGAGTTAGACAAGCAGGTGGCCGAAGAACGCGATAAATTCTTACAGGCACTAAACACGCTGCAAAGTGCTGCTGATAGCTGGAAACTTAAATACATAATGACTGCTCCTGTAAATGGACGCGTTTCCTTTCAGGGAATGTTGCAGGAAAATCAGTCCGTTGCTGTAAATCAGGAGATATTCTACGTGGCTCCACGTAGCACCGATTACTACGGCGAAGTCCGTATTCCACAGCAAAATTCGGGAAAGGTGGCCGTTGGGCAGTCGGTACTGATAAAATTTGCAGGCTACCCCTATCAGGAGTTTGGAGCGGTACGGGGTTGCATAGCCAGGATTGCCGATGTCTCGCTCAAAGATAGCGTGTTCCTGACCAAGGTACTCCTGCCAACCGGGCTGCAAACGACCTACGGAAAACAACTAGCCTATAAAACCGGAATGGCTGCATCAGCTGAAATCATTACCAACGACAGTCGTCTGCTCGAAAAGCTGTTCTACCAGATTCGAAAAGTGGGGAATGGGCAATAAGTGAGGAAATAAGCGAAAAGCTATTCGGCAGTCCGATTGTTTCTGCGAACTTCGCGACCGTAACTTCTGCTCTCGACTTTATGATCCGTATCTTTCAACAAGACGCAACGTCCGTCCGAAAAATCCGAGATATTGATTCCTTCTCCAATACTGAACGGACGCTCTGGGTAGACCTTCAAAACCCGACACCCGTCGAAATTAAGCGAGTAGAAGAGAAATTCGATGTTGATTTCCTGAGTCAGCAGGAGCAGCTCGAAATTGAAAGCAGTTCTCGTTATATCGAAGAGGACGATTTTTTGATTGCGAACTCCAACTTCCTGGTGCCCGATGCTGAGCATCGTTATGTGACCGTACCGGTGAGTTTTCTGCTGAAAGACGATACGTTATTTACGTACCGGAATGCTGATTTGAAAGCATTTGCCGATACAGTGAAGCGCATCAAGTCGCGTCGGGCGCTGTTCAATGATGGCGCACAGATTCTGATTTCTATTTTTGAATCCCGTATCGATTCGGATGCCGACCTGATTGAAATGGTATCGGGCGAAATAAAAGCGATCAATCGCATGCTCGACCTCGACGCAAACCTCGACCGCGAGATGCTGCTCAATATCAACGATTACCAGGAGTTGACCATGTCGATCCGGGAGAATGTGGTTGATAAACAGCGGGTTATATCATCTATGATCCGCTCGGATGGTTGGTTTAATGAAGTTGAGCAACAACGGCTCCGAACGCTGATAAAAGACATCAACTCCCTAATTGACCATACCAACTTTATTTTTGAGCGACTGGAGTTTTTGCAGAACACCTATCTCGGTTTGATCGACCTGGAGCAAAACCGGGTCGTTAAGATTTTTACAGTTGTATCGCTGGTCTTTCTGCCGCCAACGTTGCTGGCCAGCATCTGGGGCATGAACTTCGATGAAATGCCCGAAGTCCATTGGAAATACGGTTACGTGTTTGCGTTGGCCATGATGGTCTTGTCGTCGGCCCTGACGGTCTGGATATTCCGACGTAAAAACTGGCTATAGCTAAGCCGCGAACATCAGTAAAGGTAACGTAACCGACTTCTGGCAATGTTACTTTTGCAATTATTTACGTCTGATGCCAACCAAATATTTAATCCTACACGTATGGAACAGGCACAGAATAGAATGGAGCGCACGTATGACCAGGTGCTGTCATTTGCCACAATTTATGGTGGTCGTATACTACTGGCAATTTTAACCCTTGTTGTCGGCCTTTGGCTCATTGGCTGGATCGTAAAAGTACTGTCCTCCATGCTGACCAAACGGCACGTTGATCGGGACGTACAGCCGTTTCTGCTGTCGTTGGTCAATGGAGTGTTACGCGTGTTGCTATTGCTCAGTATCGCCAGCACGCTGGGCGTCCAGACCACCTCATTTGTTGCCATTGTGGGTGCCGCTGGGCTGGCGGTTGGTCTGGCCCTTCAGGGGAGCCTGGCAAACTTTGCCGGTGGCGTACTGATTTTAACATTTAAGCCATTTCGCGTTGGTGATCTAGTTGTCGCGCAAGGATTTACGGGGAATGTTGAAGCGGTCCGAATTTTCGATACTACGCTGGTGACACTCGATAATAAAACGATTATTTTGCCCAATGGTCCACTGTCTACATCCGCGATTACTAATATCAGCACCCGAGGGGTTATCCGGGTCGATCAAGTTTATGGCGTAGGCAGTCAGAATGATATCGATGCGACCAGAGCCTCCATTGTGAAGGTGGTTGCGGCTTGCCCGTTTGCGTTGAAAGACCGCGAACACGATGTTCTGATTGCTAAATTGACGCCTAATTCGCGGGAGTACGACGTACGCGTCTGGACAAAAAGCGAAAATTATTGGGATACCTATTATTACATGCTCGAAAACATTGCCCGGCAGTTTGGGAAAGATGGCATCGAAGCCCCCAAACCGAAAATGTTCATTACCAATGAAGATTAAGAGCGCTTGAAAATGGACAGCCGATAGTAAACCTGACTTGTGGTTACTAGTAACTGCCAATACAAGGACGACAACACATTCGATGATACCCGCTTGAACAAATCAGACGGGTATTGTTTTTAGAACAGGACAAAGTTTGTTTACTCGTACGTTAAACGTTTCGGGGGCAGATGCGTCTAATCGTCAACGTGTTTCAGTACGCGGCAGAAAACGACCAATCGTCATGAGTATCCTGAAAACAATTAACCTGCTTGGCTTGATAGCGGTACTCGCTTTTGAACCATTTTTGCCCCAGCAAGCTACGGCTCAACCGGGGATCAGCGTTCCCGTTCAAACGTTTTATAATGAACTGGCCCCTTATGGACAGTGGGTGCCGAGCCCAGCCTATGGTTCTGTCTGGATACCCAATGTCGGGCAGGATTTTCAGCCTTATGCGACCGACGGACACTGGATTGTAACTGAATTTGGCAATACCTGGGTGTCCGACTACCCCTGGGGATGGGCGCCCTTTCACTATGGTCGCTGGTATTTCGACAATCAGTATGGCTGGGCGTGGGTGCCAGGCAGCGACTGGGGGCCTGCCTGGGTATCATGGCGGTCGGGTGGTGGGTATTATGGTTGGGCGCCATTGGGACCTGGCTTTGATATTAATGTCAACATAAACATTCCCGCTCCCTATTGGACGTTTGTTCCGCAGGTATACATCACCAGCCCTTATCTATATAGCTACCGGGTGGCCCGACCGAACGTGGTAAACATCTACCAGAATACGACCATCATCAATAATATATATCGGTCGAACAACCGGGCTTATGTGTACGGACCGAACCGGGGAGAAATTGAGCGAATAACCCGACGCAGTGTACCCGTATACCGCATTGACCCACTGGATCGTCCCGGGCGTTCGGTAGTTGGTAACGGATCGGTAGGGTTCTATCGGCCGGGCGGTCAGCCGTCGGGATATGGACAAAACTATGGTCGCAATGATCGGTATGACCGTAACGATCGGTTTGACAATTCGCCCCGTCCGAATTACAACAATAACAATGGTTCCAGCCGGGGAACGTATGGAGGCAACAACTCCTACAACGGTAATAACACTACTTCTGGTCGGGATTACAATGGAAACAATGCACCTAGTCGCCCCGATTATGGCAACAACAATGGTAATAACAGCGCACCCAGCCGGGATTACAATGGGGGCTCTAGTCGGGGAAGCTACAACAACAGCGCCCCGGCAGACCGAAGTGGAAGCCTAAGCAGTCCTGTTCCAACTGTAGCCAGCCCAAACCCAACGCCCTCAAACCGCTTTGAGCCTAGCCGTGGTATGCCCTCGTCCGGCAACTTTCAGCCCGGTGGTAATTCGAGAGGTGAAGCGCAGCCTGGTGGGTTTCAACAGCAGCCCAACCGGACGTTCGATCGGGCTGATCGGCCGGGTTCAATAGGCAACTCAGGTTCGCCCAGTATGCCAAGCGCTCCATCGGCTCCTGCTGGCCGTAGTGATGGCGGGAATTTCCAACGGATGCAGGAAAATCGGGGTGGACAAAACCAGTTTCAGCCTCATGGTCAGGAGCAGCCACAACGAGGCAACGGCGGGGGCGAACGCCAGCGCGGGCCCCGCTAAAAGAAAAAGGGCAGGATGAATGCCCGACAGCCCTAAAGAAGCCTGTGCTTCTTTAGGGCTGTCGGGCGTTTGAGCGCATAGAAGGCGAGGGGCCAAGGAACTTCGCGTGTCGGTTATCAGTAACTGGCATTATATTAGCTGGCTGTGCGCTTTGCCAATTCAGTATCCGATCGAAGCGTATTAAGCGGTACTTTTGCCTGATATGCGTTATTTTATTGAATTGTCGTATCGGGGAACGGCTTACCACGGCTGGCAAACACAGGCAAATGGCGTTAGTGTGCAGACCACCCTTGAGTCGGCCCTGACTCAACGACTTGGCAAGCCGATTTACGTGATGGGGAGCGGTCGTACGGATGCGGGCGTTCATGCAAAAGAACAATTTGCTCACTTCGACGTCGATGAGCCGCTTGATTTGACCGAAGCCTTTATTTATTCGATCAATTGCATGCTTCCCGAAGACATTGCCATTCACACCATTTTTCCGGTTCGACCGAAAGATCATGCCCGGTTTTCGGCTAAGTCACGTTATTACCAATACCATGTTACGCGCCAGAAAGATGCTTTTCACAGTAACCTGACGTATCATTTCCGGCCGAAACTGGATATTGACCGGATGAATAAGGCCTGTGAGCTACTTTTGCAACACACAAATTTTCAAAGTTTCAGTAAAGCCCGCGCTAATGTGAATCACTTTCATTGCAAACTCGATTTTGCTTATTGGAAACATACAAATGAGGATTGCCTTACGTTTCATATTAAAGCCGACCGGTTTTTATGGGGTATGGTGCGAACCATTGTGGGTACGATGCTCGAAATAGGGCAGGAGCGCATGAGCCTCGACCAGTTTGAGCAGATCATTCTGGCGCGAGATCGGACCGTGGCGGGCCGGGCAGCCCCCGCCAATGGACTATATTTGGTCGAAGTTGGTTATCCGGTAGCCGTATTGGAAAATAGAACCTGAGAAGCGGTTTCGAGCGTGACTATTTCCGGCTCGGCGCTGATTTTCGGCCTGTTATGCTAAATTTTGTTAAATTCGACCTTTCCCCGGCCGAATCCGTTACTTTTGTCTCCATAACACGAACCCACTAAATGGCTCGTAACAAGAAAACAGTAGGTGCGTATCCCAGCGGCATGATTTTATTTAGTCTGACGCTGGCTTTATTTTTAATTGGTTTCTGCGGTCTGCTGGCTATCCAGTCAAAGAAACTAGTAACATACATTCGTGAAAATTACGAAGTGCGGGCTTTTTTAGATAAAGACCTTAGTCCAAAGAAGAGTACAGCGCTTTATCAGACAATTGCTGAACAGCCTTATATTCTGAAAGTCAATGGTGTACCACAAATTAATCTGGTTACCAAAGACGAAGCGGCCAAAGAATTTATTGCAGAGACGAAAGAAGATTTTTCGAAATTTTTAGGCGAAAACCCACTGCATGACAGCTACCGGATTAAACTCAACGAGGGTTATTTTGAGGAAGCTAAATTGCAGGAAGTAAAACAAAATCTGGAGGAAATCGACGGCGTATTTGAGGTGGTTTATCAGGAAAATCTGGTGGATAACATCAACCGGAACATCACGAAGATTTATGCGGTGATGTCGGCCTTCGCCTTGATTCTGCTGATAATTATTGTTGTGTTGATGAACAATACGATCCGGCTGGCGCTGCACTCACAACGACTGTTGATTCGGAGTATGCAGTTGGTTGGGGCAACGAACGGATTTATAACACGGCCATTTTTAGGGCGAGGAATCTGGCAGGGATTTCTGGCGGGTGTCATTGCCGTAGTCCTGTTGTTAGCTGGCCTACAGATTGCCATTCACAATCTGCCCGAGTTGGGAACGTTGCAGGACACCGAGAAAATGATCGTTCTGATGGCCGGGATTGTGGGACTAGGGATGCTGATCGGTTTTCTGAGTACATTTCAGGCCGTTAACCGGTATCTGGGCCTCACGCTGGATGAGCTGTATTGATTGAATGGCGGCTAAATCCTGTACACTTTAGCCGCAGGAATTGATATAACAAACCTACAAGGCGATTTTAAGGTTACACAAAAAGCATAACTGACGAACGAACATGGCAAAAGATAAACAAGCTGGCGTACCAATCTTGACGCGCGATCAACCAGCCCCCAAAATAGCAGCCACAACAACGTTGCCCCCCAAAGCGGCTCCAACCCGGTCGTCGGTTGTGGAGCCCGTTCGGCGGGATACGGCTGCAGCACTGCCCTTTGGTCGGCAGAATTATACCCTGATGCTCGCGGGTATCGGTATTATTCTGGCTGGGTTCTTTATCATGAGCCTTGATAAAGAGGAATTCGGCTTCGGTTTTCTGGGATTAACCCTTGGCCCCTTAGTGGTGATGGGCGGGTTCGTGCTCGAATTTTTCGCGATCCTCGCCCGTCCCAAGGCGTAAAGTTTGTGGTTTGTGGTTTGTCGTTTCGTGCCACTTGCTATAAGTTTGTCTGTCGTTGATAGACTATCACGACAAACCACAAACTACAACCAGGATTAATGGAGCTGATTCATGCCATTGCGCTGGCCATTATTGAAGGATTGACCGAGTTTCTGCCGGTATCCTCAACGGGCCACATGATTATTTACTCTTCGCTGGCGGGCATTGCCGGGAATGAATTTACCAAGTTATACACCGTCGACGTCCAGTTTGGCTGTATTCTGTCGGTACTGGTACTCTATCACCGTCGCTTTATGACGGATACCCGCACAGGTACTTTTGTGGTACCCAGTTACCTTAAATCGCTGCCGCCCCGTTTGCAGCCTATGGCAGATTTCTACAGCAAAATTCTCATTGCCTTTCTGCCTGCCGCCGTCATTGGCTTCTTACTGAATGATTTTATTGATTCGCTGCTGGAAAGCATTACAACCGTAGCTATTTCGCTCCTGGTAGGTGGTATTGTGCTTGTGTTTATTGACCGCATCATTAATCGGCAACCGAAAGATGGTGATGTAACCGTACCCGATGCCATTCGCATTGGCTTCTTTCAATGCATCGCTATGATTCCGGGTGTATCCCGGTCGGCGGCTACCATTATTGGCGGCATGTTTCAGGGGCTTAGCCGTACCCAAGCCGCTGAATTTTCGTTCTTCCTGGCTGTCCCAACCATGGCTGCCGCATCAGGATACAAGCTGCTTAAAACGTATAAACTTCTTCAGCCTGCTGACTACCAGACGCTGCTGATCGGCAATGTGATTGCCTTTGTGGTTGGTTTGCTGGCCATTCGTGCGTTTGTCGGGTTTCTCAACCGCTATGGTTTTAAAGTGTTTGGCTACTACCGAATTGCCCTCGGGTTATTGCTGCTGGGCCTGATGGCAGCTGGTGTTAAACTGGACGTGCTATAAGTGTGTAGGGTATTCGATTTACGGCGATTCATCACTGTGTAGGCATACACGTTACGTTGTTAATCCACAGAGTCGACCAGTAAATTCCGGCGGGGAACCGCGTGAACCACAAACCGTTAACCTTTAAGTTGAACAAAGAACATACTCCTGACCCCGGTCAGGTTATCTTAATTGATAAGCCGCTTACCTGGACATCGTTCGATGTAGCGAACAAGCTAAAATACGCCTGTAAGTTCAAGAAAATTGGTCATGCCGGCACCCTGGACCCACTGGCAACGGGTTTGCTCATTCTTTGTACAGGTAAAATGACCAAACAAATCGATCAGTATCAGGCGCAGGAAAAAGAATATACGGGTACACTTATTCTGGGTAAAACAACCCCTTCTGTGGATCTCGAAACAGAAATTGATGCTGAGTACGATACGAGTGGAATTACCTCCGAACAGATACAGCAGGCGGCTCAACAGTTAACGGGCGATATTCTGCAAGTTCCGCCCATTTATTCTGCCATTCGGGTAAATGGGGAACGGTTGTACGAAAAGGCACGGCGTGGGGAAACCGCCGACCGGGTTGATGGTGGCATTAAGGCACGTATGGTTACCGTATCGGTTTTTGACGTGAACACAGATCACTTTCCCGAGGTTAATTTTCGTATCGTGTGTTCAAAAGGAACTTATATTCGCAGTCTGGTACGCGATTTGGGCTTATCGCTCAATAATGGTGCTTACATGAGCGGGCTGCGCCGAACGCGCATTGGTAACTTCCGGGTGGAGGATGCCGCCACTATTGAGCAATTCATTGCCACGCATCGTGCTTCGCTACCTGACCCACTTCCAACAAACGAATGATTATTTATAGAGGACTCGATGATATCCAACCTTTGCCGAATGCCGTTGTGACTAGCGGTACATTTGATGGGGTTCACCGTGGACATCAGACCATTTTGGCTCGACTGACAGAAGTAGCCAAGGCCAGTGGGGGAGAGTCTGTTCTGATCACGTATTGGCCCCATCCCCGTACGGTCGTCTCCAACGATAGTCAAAACCTGAAACTGTTGACAACGCTGGACGAGAAAATCGAACTGCTCGATCAGGCGGGTGTCGGCTATCTGGTCGTGATTCCCTTTACACGCTCTTTCTCCGAATTGACTTCTGAAGAGTACATTCGCCAAATTCTGATCGATAAAATCGGTACTAAAAAACTGGTAATTGGATATGATCACCGCTTTGGGCGAGACCGTGAAGGTGGGTTCGATTACATTCAGGCGCACCAGAGTGAATACGGATTCGGGGTGGAAGAGATTCCCCGGCAGGATATAGAGGCAGTAGGGATCAGTTCGTCAAAAATTCGGACGGCCCTCAACGAAGGCAATGTACATACCGCAAACCGGTTTCTGGGTCGACTTTATAGCCTCACCGGAACGGTCGTGAAAGGACGCCAGCTTGGCCGTACGATTGGCTTCCCAACCGCCAACCTGCAGGTCGACGATCCGTCCAAACTTATTCCTGCCAACGGCGTATATGCGGTCGACGTGGACTATGCCGGACAAACCCTGGGCGGTATGCTGAATATTGGCTTTCGCCCTACCGTTGCTGGCACGAATCAGACCATCGAAACCTATATTTTTGACTTTGACAAGGATATATACGGCGAACACATTACGTTGAAATTCAGGGAGTTTTTACGTCCTGAGCAAAAGTTTGATGGATTGCCTGCTTTAGTGGCGCAGTTAAAACGAGACGAAGAATCGGCCCGGTCGATCCTGAATCAATAGCTCAACGGCCAATAGCCAGTCCTGCTACGTAGCCCGTTGTCCAGGCGCTCTGAAAATTAAAGCCACCCGTAATGCCGTCTACGTCCAGCACCTCACCGGCAAAGAACAAGCCAGGCTGGGCTTTGCTTTCGAGCGTTTGTGGATGTAGTCCGTCAAAGGAAATCCCTCCGCAGGTCACAAACTCGTCTTTAAACGTACTTTTCCCCATGACCTTAAACTGGCTGTTGGTGAGCCGTTCCGAGAGTCGATTGAGGGGTTTGGCGGGTAGGTCGGCCCAACGTTGCGTTTCTAAAATGCCCGACTCCTGTATCAATGCCTGCCAAAGACGGGAGGGAAGCCCAAACGGATTTTGAGAAACGACTTGTTTGCGGCCGTTCTGCTGCCTGAAATCCTGGAGCGCCGTTCGTAGCTCGTTTTCATTCAGGGTGGGGATCCAGTTTACGCGTAGCGTGAATTGATAAGTTGCGTCGGCAAGATCGCGGGCGGCCCAGGCTGACAAGCGCAGGATGGCAGGACCACTGAATCCCCAGTGCGTAATCAGCAAAGGACCGCGCTGTTCCTGTTTGGTGCCCACCACCGAAACTTTGGCATCCGGCACCGCCACACCAGCCAATGACAGAAAGGGGCTGTCGGGAACGTTGAACGTAAATAAGGAGGGAACCGGTGCCAGTAGTGGTTCACTTTGTTCGGGTAGCCAGTCGTACCCTTCTACCTTGGGAAAGCCTCCCGTAGCGATCAAAACACGGTCTGCCACCAGAATTTCGTCGGTAAGCAGGTGCAATTGCCACCGCCCCTTTTCGTCGCGCATCATTGAACTTACCCCACAACTGGTACGGATGCCAATGCCCAATCGGCGAGCGGTCTGGAGCAGGCACGTCACGATGGTTTCAGACGTGTTCGTGCTTGGAAACATCCGCCCGTCGGCTTCTGTCTTCAGGGTTACGCCCCGCTTTTCGAACCAGGCAACCGTTGCGGCTGCATCGAACTGATTCATCAATGAGCGCAACGGCTTCTCGCCACGTGGATAATGCTTGACAAACACCCGATTCTCGAAACAGGCGTGGGTAACATTACAGCGTCCTCCGCCCGAAATACGGACTTTATTCAGAACGGTACGGGTTTTCTCAAGAATGGTAATGGTGGCGTCTGGATAAGTTTCAGCGGCTGTTATGGCTCCGAAAAAGCCAGAGGCTCCGCCCCCAATAACCATAATATTCAACGATGACATGAGTTTTTAACAGCAGTTTCAGGCGAACGGTTCATCCGTTTCGCCTTCCTAACGGAGTTCGTCTGATCAACGTATTACCTTAAGATGTTTCTGATCTGGCTGGACGGTTTCATCAGCAAGACAAAAACAACGTAACTTTACTTTCATGTTCTTCAAACCTCGCTTTTCAACCAAAAAATATAGTCGACGGGGCTTTCGCCTACGCGGTAATACGCTTGTGTTACTGTTTATCTTCTTTCTGATCGGCCTGTTTCTGCATTATGGTGGTCGCACCCAGCCTGTGGTGGCTTTCTGGAACGATTTTCGGCAGATGATTGGGCTGGGTCGTTCGAAATCACACCCCGAAGCGGATAACCCATATAAAGCTCCCGAACCAAACGACCCAGATGTTGCAACGAGCAAACGACGCAGGCATAGACCAAATTCCGATGAAAGTGAAGCCAGCGATACAAGGCCTAATGCGCCAACCGGCGGCTCATCGGGAAATCAACGGTTTGATTTTGAAAAGGAGGTTGACTTCATTTTGCCCCTGGTTAAATCCGGTGATGATATTGTCCGGCACGAAGGGTATACGCTTCGGTATCGGGACCAGTACAAAGACGCTGACTGGGTCGCTTATCCATTACTAAACTACGAAACAACGGGTGACGCGGACCGAAAATATGAGCAGTTTAAACCCGATCCGAGCGTAGAGAACGGTACCGCGCTGCCATCCGATTACACGCGTTCGGGCTACGACCGAGGACATCTGGCTCCGGCTGGCGACTTCAAATTTTCGCAGCGAATCATGCGTGAAACGTTCTTTATGAGCAACATTACGCCCCAGGCGCCTGATTTTAACCGGGGCATCTGGAAAGAACTCGAAGAGCAGGTTCGGTCTTGGGCGATTCGGGATAAAGGAATCTATGTGGTAACAGGTGCCGTTCTGAAGCCTGGTTTGCCCACCATTGGCAAAGCCGTTGAAGTGAGTGTTCCGGAAAAGTTTTATAAGGTGATCCTGTACTGCAATAAGCCTAACATTCGCATGATTGGCTTTCTGCTGAATAACGAAGCATCGAATAGCCCCCTGAGCCAATTTGTGGTGCCGGTTGATCGCATCGAACAACTGACAGGCATTGATTTCTTTCCTAAAATCCCCGACGATCTGGAACGTAGACTGGAGAGCAAATCTCAGGAAGAAATGGTGTCGGAGTGGTTTGATAATTGATTTTGTCGGCGACTTTCTCGGTCTGTGTCCTCACAGACCGTTCTGTCCAAGACCATCTGGGTAAGCGGTCTGTGAGGACACAGCCCTTATTGATTCGGTGAAATCAGCATCGGTGTTTTTCCGTCTGTGACAATAATTTTGGTATTGGGGGAAGTGGATAGCTGCCTGAACGCTTCGATTGTTTTGTATTCGATAATTTGTTTGTTCAGGCCTTCGGAAATAATCTTCTGAGAGTCGGCTATGCCTTTGGCCTCAATTACCTTTTGGTCGGCTTCTTTGCGCTCTTTCATCAACACAAACTCCATTTGCTGAGCCTGCTGCTCAGCTTCAAGCTTTTGTTCGATGGATTGTGCCAATCCTTTAGGCAACTGAATACTCTTCATGAGTACACTCTCCACTACAATGCCCCGTTTTTCCAAGACGGTATGCATTTCGGCGGCAATCTCCTTTTCGATTTCTTCCCGCTGACCGGTGTACATATCCTTGGCAAAATACCGGGCGCAGACATCAGCCGCTGCCGACCGAAAGACACTTACAATGACGACGTTCTCGTAGCGATCACCGATGGTCGACAATACTTCGGGTGCTTTTTCGGGCAAAACACGATACAGAACAGCCATTTCTGCTGTTATGTTCAGGCCTTCTTTGGATGGAATATTTTCGAGGGCCAGTGGGAGATTGATCGTACGGGTTGGCACCTTGATGATCGTTGTCGTAAACGGGTTATACGTATGAACGCCCGATCCGCGCACTATAGGATCTAACTTGCCTAACCGACGTTTAACCCCAACCTCGCCTTGGCGGATGGTTGTGCAACTGCTTACTAATAAAAGGAGTATCAGGTACGGATAATAGATGCTATTTGTCATGGTAGTAAGCGAAAACTAAATTGTTCGACTAACTACCAGATTTGCTATTAAAGCCTGATTGAAAATGAGTTAAGTTGTCGTTAAAGTTATGTGAGCGGTCAAAAAAACGACCATTTGCAACTCGGTGCTCTATCCTACATTCTGCTACCCTTAGGTCTTCTGCTTTTTCTTTTTTGCAGCGGGAAAGAGAATATTGTTGAGAATCAGCCGATAACCGGCGGAGTTAGGATGCAAGTTCAAATCGGTTGGCTCTTCGCCGATTTCATGCCGGTAGTCTTCAGGGTCGTGTCCACCGTAGAATGTGAAGAAACCCCGACCATAGGGCGCATGAATGTAACGAGCCTCGCCAGCGGCCCTGTTTTCGGCCATAATGACCACCTCCGGCTTGATGTAATTTTTCTTGAACGCCGTTGTCTGCCCCATAAATCCTTTAATGACGTTGGCGTGATTCTGCGTCAGCATTGTCGGAATAGGATCGTATTTCGCCGAGAATTGAAACAGCGTAAAATAGTCGTTATGTTCGCTCAGGCCGCGCTCCTCAGGTTGGTTATCGATGTTCGAAAACTCGATCAGGTATGGGTTCGTGTATACCTGGAAATTTCGGAAGGCCAGTGTCTGGCTGAAATCCAGCTTGTTGTTGGCATTGGGATCAGCAGGATCGCCGTCGTAGAAGGCGTCAACAATGTCGGTGTTGTGCGACGCCAGGGCAATGTCGTAGGTATCCGTGGCGTTGCACATAGCGAACAGATAACCTCCGCCCAGCACGAAGTCACGAATCTTCTGCGACACGGCCAGCTTCAACTGGGGCACTTTGGTAAAACCGAACTTACGGGTAATGTTTTCGGCTTCCTGTTTTTGAGCAATGTACCACGGCTGATCCTTGAAGTGGAAAAACTTGCCGTATTGCCCCGTAAAATCTTCGTGGTGCAGGTGCAGCCAGTCGTATTCGGGCAATTTCCCATTCATCACTTCTTCATCGAAAACAACGTCGTAGGGAATCTCCGCGTACGTCATGACCATCGTCACGGCATCATCCCAAGGCTGTTTCGTTTTGGGGGAATAGACGGCTACCTTCGGCGGCTTTTGCAGCTTCACCGCATCCATATTGGCATCGGCTGCCGACACTTCTGAGAGTATCTGAGCCGACTGGGCATCCGAAATAACCTCATAGCTGACGCCCCGAATCACCATTTCGTTGATAAACGCCTGACTTTGGGGCATCATAAAGGAGCCTCCCCGGTAGTTCAGCAGCCAGTCGATTTCTGTATCGTGGGTTTTCAGCACCCAATATGCAATACCATAGGCTTTTAGGTGATTCTTCTGGCTATCGTCCATCGGAATCAGTATTTTAGACGCCCACACCTGACCCGTCAGCGTGAGAAATAGGATAAGCGGTAACAGCAGGCGTTTCATTGGCTTCCCCGATAAAAATGCTTGTGGTAGTTTTGTCATAACGAAAGATAGGCAAATATTGTGCGAGAAATTATAGGCGAAATAGCGAAAGAGTTAGAGAGCACAAAAACCACGTCCGTGAATTTACGCATTCCGTGAATAAGTGTCTTAGTTTTCACTCTTTCACCTTGACTAGATGAACTTACTCGAAAATATCCGCGAAGGTCTGCGCTCGATTGCCAGTAACCGGTTGCGTACCATCCTGACTTCTCTCATTATTGCGATCGGGATCACCTCGCTGGTGGGTATCCTGACAGCTATTGAGGGGATACAAAGTTCAGTCGACAGCAGCTTTGCGGGGCTGGGTGCCAATACGTTCAGTATTGTGGCTCGCCAGGATGCCTTCCGGCGGGGTGGACGCGTGCAAAAACAGGATGAACCCATTGATTACTTCGATGCCGTCAACTTCAAACGTCGGTTTCCATATGGGGCAACCATTGCCGTATCAACTGTGGTGTCTGGCGCTGCACAGGCAAAATTTGGCTCTAAAAAAACGAATCCCAACGTACAGCTTATTGGGGGCGATGATGCTTATCTGAACGTAAAAGGGTTTACGATTCAGAGCGGTCGCAATTTTACGCAAAATGATTTGACCCATGCGCTAAACGTAGCCATCATCGGTATTGAAGTGGCGAATACGTTATTTGAAAAGAAGCTTAACCCGCTCAATCAGGTCATTCGGGTGTCGGGGACTCAATACAAGATTATAGGCGTTCTGGATAAAAAAGGCGGTTTCTCGGGTGGTGGCGATGATCGAATGATTCTGATTCCGCTCGATAACGCCCGGGCGCTGGCCGGAACCCAAAAGCTTTCGTTCGATATTACGACCTCCGTGCCAACGGTATCGGACCAGGACGAAGCCGTCGATGAAGCGCGGGGCGTTATGCGGTTGGTTCGGCATGATCAACTTGGCCAGCTGGATTCGTTTGAAATTGAACGGGCCGACGATCTGGCCAAAGAAACGGCCAACATCACGGGTTATTTACGTATCGGAGGCTTCGGCATAGGTTTCATTACCTTATTGGGCGCGTCCATTGCGTTGCTGAATATCATGCTTGTGTCGGTCACCGAACGAACCCGCGAAATAGGCATTCGTAAATCACTTGGCGCAACGCCCAAACGGATTCGGGAGCAGTTTTTAATCGAAGCCATTGTCATCTGCATTCTTGGCGGAATAGGAGGAATACTGCTGGGGCTGGGCGTCGGTAATTTGATTGCGGGCGTGATCAGCCAAGGGAAAGGCAGCTTCATTGTCCCCTGGGGCTGGATGGGTCTGGGCATTGTTGTCTGTGTTACGGTTGGTTTGTTTGCGGGTATTTATCCGGCTGTTAGAGCCTCTAAACTGGATCCTATCGACGCCTTGCGATACGAGTAAACCAGAAGAAGCGCTTCCTAACTTCAGAAAACAGTTTAATTTATCTTTCTTTTGTTTGCATAAGCCGTATCGAAAACCTACTTTTGCAGCCACGTTTGACAAACGCATCACGCTCAGGCGTGACGATTCTGTCGCCGGGATGGCGGAATCGGTAGACGCGATGGTCTCAAACACCATTGTCTGCAAGGACATGCCGGTTCGAGTCCGGCTCCCGGTACCATTTAAATGCTTAACTAACTAGTTTGTAGTTGGTTAAGCATTTTTCTTTTATGTCGTGTACGGAATAACTTGAAAAATGTCTTTTGACGTCGAATGGTATAATTTCTACCCTGAACGTTTATTCGACTATGTAGTGCTTGTAGCTCATTCTTTGTTTCAATATGCATGAACAGGGACGTGTAGCTACTTCGTCCACTACAATCGCCACAGTAATAGTAAGGTGGCAATTAGCCATCGGAGTCTCATTCCTGCTACTCAGCGAATTATTCAATAATAAAAAAATAGCTACCTACTCATGATATTTTGAAATAAAGGCCATTTTTCTGTACGGCGACCCGACAAGAGAGAATGATATGATAACTTGACAAGTTATAAACGCTCATCAGGAACAGTCAATCTATCAATTATGCTAGAGCAACTTAAGGCGGTAATCGTTTCTAGTTTCCCCCAATTGGGCGAGGCTTCGTTTACCCTACTGACCCAGGGATGGGATTCTATCGCTGTGGACGTAGATGACAGGCTGATTTTTAAATTTCCTCGTGACCAAGAAAGTGTTGATGCCTTACGTCGAGAAGCCACTATGCTTGCCGTTGTTCATCAACAGTTGACATTGCCTGTCCCTGATCTGGTGTTTTTTGATACCGCTCAGCCATTTTCAAAACACACGAAGCTTAAAGGTGATCATCTGGTAACGGCGCAATATGAATTGCTGGGTAATCAGGCAAAGCAACGATTAGCTAAAGAGCTAGCGCGATTTTACGGGGAGCTTCACGCCATCCAGCCTTCCTTACTGCAGGCGGCTGGGGCACTGCCCCTCGATCCATGGCCAACGCCTGAGGTTATCCTAGCGGGAATTCAACCGCATTTATCCAATACGCTTCTTATCAAAGCAAAAAAGATACTTGATCAATGGGCCCACCTGCCTGATGATCCGTACGGCATCATCTATGGATTTTTTGATGGTCACGGTTGGAACATGGCCTTTCATCATGACCGTCAACAACTGGTTGGCTTATATGACTTTGGCGATGCTGGCTTTGGAGAATTGCACCAGGAATTCATCTATACCAACTTTATTTCGCCCGACCTAACCGGGCGGGTGATGACTGAATATGAACAGCTCACTGGACGTCAACTTGATCGGGAACGCGTTTCAATCCTGACCAGCGTGCTACTGTTGGTCGAACTGGCTGATATGGGTACCGATTCCGACCATGCCACTCTTGTGTTAGACAATGCAATGAGCTGGCTGGCTGAACACTAAATTATACCTTTGTCAGGTTAGGGAGGTATATCGTTGGAATAGCTCTTTTTCTGTTGGTTATAATCCGTCACTTATGAGCTAGTGTAAGTCTGTTTAAACAGAAAAAGCCCCTATGGGGCTTTTTCTTACAGTACTAAATAAACAAAGATCGCTTTGTTACACGCTTAATCCAGTATCAGTTCGGCGAAAGCCTCCTTACTAAAACCTTTCAGCTCACTGGTTCGGCCTGTTTTTATTTTGGTTACCCAATTGGGATCAGCCAGGATCGGCCTGCCCACAGCTACCAGGTCAAAATCTCCCCGGTCCATTCGTCTATTTAGCTCGTCCAGAGAGGCTGGTTGTGAGCTTTCGCCCGCAAAAGCTCCGAAGAACTCACCTGTAAGGCCCACCGAACCTACCGTGATGGTGGTTTTGCCGGTCAGCTTTTTGGCCCAACCGGCAAAGTTAAGATCTGACCCATCGAATTCAGGTTCCCAGAAACGACGTTGTGAGCAGTGAAGCACATCGACGCCAGCATCCACCAACGGCTCAAGCCAGGCTGCCATTTCCTGCGGTGTTTTAGCCAGCTTATGGGTGTACTCAGCGGGTTTAAACTGTGACAGTCGGATAATAACGGCAAAATCTTCGCCTACCTGTTTTCTAACTTCTCTAATCACATCCGTGGCAAAACGCGTACGCTCAGCCAGGGTTTTACCACCATAGGCGTCAGTACGCAGATTGGTAGCTTCCCAAAAGAACTGGTCGATCAGATAGCCATGTGCCCCATGAAGTTCGATACAGTCAAACCCTGCTTTTTGGGCATCGGCTGCGGCTTTGCCAAAGGCTAGGATCGTGTCGTCAATGTCTTTCTGGGTCATGGTCGAGCCATTCGTGAAGCCTGGCCGGTTGAGCCCCGACGGTCCTTCAAAGGGCACAGGGGGGACCCATCCAGAAGGGTGGTTATCCATAATGCCCATGTGCCATATTTGCGGCCCCATTTGCCCACCAGCAGCATGCACCTGATCAATAACCCGTTGCCAGCCTGCCAGCGCCTGCTGCCCATAGAAATGGGGTATATTGGCATCGTTGGAGGATGAGGGGCGGTCAATGACGGTGCCTTCCGACAAAATCAGCCCTACCTCGCCCTCCGCTCTTTTCTGATAATAAGCGGCTACCTTTTCGGTAGGAATGCCATTGGGTGAAAACGAGCGCGTCATCGGCGCCATCACAATACGGTTTCTTAACTTCAGTGTTTTCAACTGAAACGGCCTGAACAAATTTTGGGTACTCATCTTTTTATGGTTGTATTACAGCGTTGTCAAAATAAGTTTACTTAAGCGCTCAAAGGCCGCTTCGTCACGTTTGTAGTAGGTCCATTGCCCTTTGCGGGTGGCTTTGACAAACCCGGCACGCTGCAGGATTGAGAGGTACTCGGAAACAGTTGACTGGGTGAGGCTGGCCTTCGCCTGGAGCTGGCCAACACATACACCCTGGTCATATCCATATTCTTTCTGGCCCGGAAAATTAATTTCTGGTTCTTTAAGCCATTCCAGCATTTGCAGTCGCGTCTTATTGGACAGCGCTTTGAACACATCAACCTGTTCCATGCGACAAATATATCGACTTTTCCCGATATGTAGAAATGAGCTCAATTATTATAAAAAATGAGATCATGATATTTGCAGGCTGTCATGATCTCAATTAATGGGGCGCTTAAGTAAGAGCGATAGAGTAGGCGTGAATAATAGAATCAGTCCTGCTAGCTGGAGTTTGGTCTTGACGTTTCTACTGCAGTATGGGGTGTGTTGCTAAGCCGGAACAACTCAGTCGATCACAGGCGAAAATAGGCAACCTATAGCAGGCAAAGACGCACTTCTGCCCATTCCCAGGGCGTTAACAGACAAAGGTAAACCGGTTTGCAAACGAACTCAGAACGCATCGTACTGAATTGTCATTGCACGAACCCGACTACTCCCCTGGTCTTTGCCACTCAGGCCGATACCTATACGGGGTGCCCGGTCCCAACGAGGCAGAAAAGCGCCATCTAGCGGAGCATCCGTTATCCGGTTATACGGACCGGATTCAATACGCCAGCCGAACTCATAAAACGAGTCTGCCTTACTCCGTACTTGTAGCGTAACCAACGGGGTACCTTCCGGTATTGGCTGCGACTTTATAAGTTGACGTTTTCCCGCTTTAATCTGCCAGAGTTCAAGTGATCCCGGCCGAATGCCGATGCCCAATTGGTTTTGGGCATCTCCATACAGACACAAACTTTGCAGCAGATCGGCTTGGGGAATAATGTCGGACGACATAGTATAGGTTCCTTTTTTGATAACTAGCCCCAGAAAGGTACCCATCTGGCTTGACCCCTGATTGATGAGCTGCAATTGACCCTGATGAACGCTATAAGCTGGCTTGCGAAGGCTTACATCCCAAACCCAGGGAACATTATTACGGGCCTGGCTAAAATCAACGGTTAGGTTCGGCAGCTGTTTCTGAGTAGCCTGAAGCGGTGAGTCAGCCTGCCTAGGCGTTGAGCGTCCATACCGAAAAGCGGGCCATTGACTTTTGTCATCCCAAATTAACTCACTCAACACGCCCTGGCGGCCGGTCAACGTAAAATCGACGCCGTTGTAAGCATGGTGTAAATAAAAATACCGTTGATCAGGTGTTACTACTATGGTTCCGTGTCCCGGACATTTCCAGGTTTTATCGCTGATTAACAGAGGATTGTTAGGGTATTTTTCCCAGGGCCCTTGTAGGGTCTGGGCCCGGGCTAAACCAACCTGGTAGTTACACTGCGCTCCGCAACAGGTGTTGCCCGAATAGAGCATGTAATAATAGCGACCTCGTTTGAAAATCGTTTGTCCTTCAATTCCTCCCTTTTCCCAATTGGCAGGTTCAGCCTTGATGAGCGGAAACGCTTGCCCCGACACCTTGAGTCCGTCGGCCGACAGTTCAGCTCCCAGAATTTCGATTGGTCTGCCCCGATCCAGGCCATAGGCTTTCCAGGTAATGAATAATTTGCCCTGATCATCAATAACAAAGGGGTCAATCGCTTCTGTCGTCCATTCGAGTAACAAACCATGGTCGGTGAATCCCTTTGTCAGATCGCGCGTGGTAGCCACGCCAATAAACGAGCGCTGGTCTGTTTTCCGCCGAGCGGTATAATACAGATAGTAAGTGCCCTTCCGATAAAAAAGCTCTGGAGCCCAGAAACTGCCCATCGTCCATGGGGGCATTTCGTTGAACACGGGCCCCATGTAGGTCCAATTTACCAGGTCTTTTGAGGTGTAAATAGGAAAGACAGGCCCCCATTCCGAGGATGTACCAACGGCGAAGTAAGTATCGCCAAGCCGAATAATGGAAGGGTCGGCAAAGTCCCCGGCGATAACTGGGTTCGTGTAGGTGATCCCAGGGTTAGGTGAATGAGTTGATTGGGCAAATGCCTGTAAGGCAACAACCAGGGTACTAATAATTGTAAGAAAAAGTTTTCTCATCATAAATTGGACAATTTTAATCGTATAACCGTTGGCCAGACCGATAGTAAAATAATGGTAAAATGGGATGTAATAACCTTCGGCAACTATAATTGGCAAGTGCTTGCTATTGAAGATAACCGCAAGGCGCTGATTATTACCCAAGATATACTAGAACTACGCTGGTATCACAACAAGTTTGCAGACATAACTTGGGCAGATTGCGCTTTAAGACAATACCTTAACCATGAAGTCTACAATACATTCAGCCAAGACGAGAAGGCAAGGATCATTAAGGTTATAAACAAGAATTTTGATAATCCGTGGTTCAACACAACAGGTGGTCAAGACACCACTGACCACCTGTTTTTACTAAGCCTACAGGAGGTTTGCCTGTATTTCGGCGACAGCAGCGCAAAACTGGGAAATAAAAGCGGACAAACCTGGTTTATTGATGACGAAAACAACGGTTCCCGACAAGCCAAATACGCTACTGATTTCCACTGGTGGCGGCTTCGGTCGCCGGGCTATTACGGCCGCACGGTCGCGAGTATAAACAAAAACGGTCATGTTTATGTCCGGGGCAACGGCGTCTTCGGCAAGCCCCGAGATGCTGGCGGTGTTCGTCCCGCTTTATGGTTGTGGCTCGACGATCAATGTTCACCAGGAAATGAACGCTCAAAAGAAAACTAAATACAGGAGACGGCACAGACGAAAACGCCATGATCCTAAGCTCAGAGATGGCAAAGATGGACTAAATGAGCCGTACGGGCAAAATAGTTGAGCCGTAGAAGAAACTAGCACGTGTTTTGCCGGTTGATCTTTGTATCATGAAAAATAGCACAAAAATCCATTTGGGTCAAAATGGCCCGCTCGTTTCCAAACTTGGTTTGGGCTGTATGCGTATGTCTTCTATCTGGGGCGGTCCTACACCTGATGAAACAGAGGGAATAGCTACGATCCACGAAGCCCTGGATCATGGTATCAATTTTTTGAACACCGGGGATTTCTACGGTGCAGGTCATAACGAAATGCTGATCGGCAAAGCCATTAAAGGAAGACGCGATGATGCCTTCATCAGCGTAAAATTCGGCGCCATTTTTCACAACGGCCACCCCATAGGATTGGATCTGCGCCCCATCGCCATCAAGAATTTCATCAACTACTCGCTGACTCGTTTGGGTATCGAAACCATTGACCTTTACCAGCCCTGCCGGATGGACAACAGCGTGCCGGTAGAAGACATCATCGGGACGGTCGCCGATCTGATTAAAGAAGGCAAGGTGCGTTACATTGGCGTATCGGAAATTACGGCTGACCAACTTCGTAAAGCCAACGACGTTTACCCCATCAGCGCGCTGGAAATTGGTTATTCGCTGGCCGATCGCCAAATAGAAAGCGAGCTGCTGCCAACCGCAAAAGAGCTGGGCATCAGTGTGGTAGCTTTCGCCAATACGGCGGAAGGCTTACTGACCGGTGAAATGAAAGCACCGCTCGCAGCAAGCGATTACCAGACTCATTTCTCTCGTTTTCAAGGGGAGAACCTGCTTCATAATCTGGAAAAAGTTGAGGTCTTGAAGCAATTGGCCAGCAATAAAGGGTTTACACCCACACAGGTTGCCATCGCTTGGGTAAATGCCCAGGGCGATCATATTATGCCTTTAGTAAGCATGAGTCGCCGGTCGCGTTTGCCGGAAAATATGGCCGCAATGGATATTGTGTTTACGCCCGAAGAAATGAATACGTTAAACACTACGTTTGCAATAGGCGCTATACTTGGCGGCACTTATTTACAACGCTAAATGACCAGTCCAGCAGAAATCCTCCCAGGCGTAATCTTTTATTCTTACCTCTCTGCTGAGCGGAAAGAGAAAGTATGCTTCTGGAACCACCATACCTTAATATTGCAGGTTTCAGGCCAGTTTACTTTAGAAACCTCGGCGCAAATCATTTCGATGACGGGTGGAGGAATGCTGCTGATTGGCAAAAATCAACTGGGTACACTTACCAAAACACCGCTACCCGGCGGGAACTATGAAACAATCGTGATATCCCTGCAGGAGGATCTGTTACGCAGGATCGTATTAGAAGAAAAGCTCGACGCGGACCGAAAATATATCGGTCCGCCAAACCTCTTAATTCCATCTAACGAATTCCTGCAGGGGTATTTTCAATCCATCGTTCCGTATGCCCGCAACTCGGGAGCTGCCATGACAGACGAAATGGGCATCCTAAAAGTGAAGGAAGGCGTTAAATTATTACTACTGGCCTTGCCAGGACTTCGCAACTTTTTGTTCGACTTTTCAGCGCCTTACAAGATCGATCTGGAAAAGTTCATGCTTAGTAATTTTCATTTTAATGTCCCCGTCGAAAAATTCGCGCAGCTTACTGGGCGCAGCCTGGCAGGCTTCAAACGCGATTTTGTAAAAACATTCGGTGTTCCGCCACGTCAATGGCTGCAGGACAAACGGCTGACTGAAGCAAAGCACCTCATCGAAACCAAACATCAAAGACCCTCGGCCATTTACCTCGACTTGGGGTTTGAAAGCCTGTCACACTTCTCTTATTCCTTCAAGAAGAAGTTCGGCATGGCGCCTACTGCCCTGAATTATGGTCTTTCTCCAAAGTGATTTGCTCGTCCCATAAAACGCCCGCAGGGGCGGCCCTACGTTTTCTAAGGCCATCACATCCTCTCGGACCGGCGTTGCAGTGGCATCTCACTCACTGAATCATCAGTGTCTTTTTATGTTTTAATCTCTTCTCGTTTTGCTAGATTTGTTGAAAAGGGTCTCCGCTGACCAAACAAGAACGCACAAATAAACCGACCGACTTATAGTTAGCCCTAATCACGCTTATGTTAGACTCAGTCATTGATGCTCGCCCTGCTTCGATTGGTAATGGATTCAATGTCAGGCGGATTCTACCTTACCGGCTGCGACGTATGTTGGGGCCGTTTATTTTTATGGATCATGCCGGACCCGTCAGTCTGGGGCCGGGGCAACTGACCAATATGGACGTGTTACCACACCCACATATCGGGTTATCGACGGTGAGTTATCTCTTTGATGGGCAGGTCACTCATCGGGATAGTCTGGGTGTAGAGCAGATTATTCGGCCGGGCGAAGTAAACTGGATGACGGCGGGGCGGGGAATAGCCCACTCAGAGCGGTTCGAAGATCCGGCGATGCTGGCTAATGGCACCCTGGAAATGATTCAAACCTGGGTAGCATTACCCGAAACAGTGGAGGAAAATGCCCCTACATTCGATAACTATTTACCACACGAGCTGCCCATTTTTACTGATACAGGTATATGGCTACGGTTGATTGCGGGTAGGGCGTTTGGGTTACAGAATGACGTCAAAACGCATTCCCCTTTATACTATGCCCACGTTGTGCTGCAAGCTGGTACTCATTTTGGCTTGCCACAGGGCTATAGCGAACGCGGGGCTTATGTGGCCAAAGGAAGTGTCGAAGTAAACGGGCATACTTATGGGGTAGGGCAATTGCTGGTGTTTACCAATGGCGTTGATCCCGTGCTGAAGGCGAACGACATCTGCACCTTACTGCTGCTGGGTGGTGAACCGCTGGGTGAACGCTTCATTTGGTGGAATTTCGTATCGTCCCGTCGCGAACGCATTGAGCAGGCCAAAGCCGACTGGCAAGCGGGCCGTATTCCGTTACCGCCAAACGATAATACCGAGTTTGTCGCTTTGCCTGAGGATCGATCAAAGCCGGCGGGGTCGGGAACAGGAACGCCACCGCCACAGCCACTTTCCTGAAACCGCCCCGCCAGATTAATTCGTAAATAGTACCTTACTCCAATGGTCAACGCAGTAGGGGTGCCACCCGATTGCCCAGTAACTCAATTGTCTGCATAAGCTTGTCATGAGGCAAGGCGGCTACATCCAGTTGAAAGGTCACCCTGGAGATACCGCCCAGTGCCTGGCTATGCCGCTGTATTTTAGCCGCTACTTCTTCGGGGTTCCCGATTAATAAGGCTCCCAGCGGCCCGAGTTGCGCGTTGAACTGAGCCCTTGTTACGGGCGGTCCGCCACGCTCCAGAGAGCGTTTATTAAACGTACGGGCATAGCCAGGATAAACCTCGTCGGCGGCTTTCTGCGACGTTTCGGCTACATGACCTAGTGAGTGCAGACCTACTGGCAACTGCTCAGGTGCATAACCCGCCCGGCGACCTGCTTCACGATATAAATCCACCAATGGTCGAAACCGGTGGGTATCGCCCCCAATAATCGCGACCATAAGCGGCAAGCCCAGCGTACCGGCCCGCACAAAAGAGGCTGGTGTACCCCCCACGCCCAGCCATATAGGAAGGGGATTTTGTATGGGTCTGGGATAAATTCCCTGGCCAGTAAGCGCTGGTCTGAATTTTCCGGACCAGTGCACATGCTCGTTATCCCGAATGGTAAGCAGCAGATCAAGTTTTTCGGCAAACAGCGTATCGTAATCGTTGAGATCGAATCCGAATAGAGGAAATGCTTCAATGGAAGAGCCTCGCCCTACAACCATTTCGGCCCGGCCCTGCGAGATAAGATCGAGTGTGGCAAATTCCTGAAACACCCGCACCGGGTCGGCTGCGCTAAGCACCGTTACTGCGCTGGTTAACCGGATACGTTTAGTACGGGCTGCTGCCGCAGCCAAAATAACGGCCGGCGCTGAATCCAGATATTCCGGACGATGATGCTCCCCAATACCAAATACGTCGAGCCCAAGCCGGTCAGCTAAATCAATTCGGTCAAGCAACTGACTCATAGCCTCATGACCACTTAGTGTTGTACTGATTCCGTTTTCCAGCAGGTTCGACGCGAAACTATCTATCCCAATTTCCATACTCTTTGTCAAGTCTTCTGTGATGGTGATGTTACGTTGAATGACGCTAGGGCTAGTTGACCAGATCGTTCATCCGACACCAGAACCCCAAAAAAGTGATTAGGGTTGCGTGTCTATTAATCAACGGCAGGTTGTCTTGACAACTGTGTAGGTGCTCAACATACAATTTCATTCATAAGCAGGCTAGTGTTATTCAAAAGTACGTTCCGGTAACAATTAGGGCTGATTTATTTCGAATAGCTTGTATTATTACTGCCTGATTTAAAATTATTAATGTAAAATTTATTACTTTTCTAGTACGTAAAATAAAATTTATTCGTAATTCTATTAATAAATGTATAATAATTTGCTTTGGTAAATTTTATGTTACCAAATAGTAAATAAAATTTGTATAACAACGAATATCTGTAATTTTTGTGTGCATTAAACTAGCTGACTTGTATGTTATTAGCCTTTACCGCAATTGACGAATATGGCCACAGCCGGGATTTCTCCTGGTGGTTTACTAGCCTGGAATTTGCTCTGGATGTAATGAGCTCCCTTTCCGCAAAAGGTAAACAGATCGTTAAAGCAGAGCTTATTGATAATGATCGCTCCATACAACTTCCAGTGGATGGCTTCGATGGGAAACTTTTTTCAACGCCCATTAAACAACTGGAAAATGAATGGCAGCAATTATTGAAGGCGCCTGTAAGTCAACGTTATATCCCTGTTGAGCCTGGTGCTGTATCAGCAGGTGATTTTTATTTCCCGCTTTTTGATGAACAGGCCTGGGACATGGCGACGGTGAAATTCGAAGATTAGCCCTTCTGCTCAGTTATAGAATGAAAACTAGTAAGCCTTTGCAAAAACAAGCACCAGACCCTTTTATAAAAGCGAACAGGACAACCAAATTGGCTGATTCTCTCTGAGGATTGGCCAATTTTGTTTTCAGTTGGGTTGGAATTCGCCGGGCGAATGGCGACGTTTGCCAGCGTTTCTTTTCCAATTTGTTCCCTCTACGATGAACACCCAAGGACTTAGCCAACTGTTTCCGACAGAAGATCAGATTCCGGCCGACTACCGTATCGAACCCATCCACCAGCGCGAATACCTGCTCAACGGCGAAATGCGCCCGTGGGATGGCCCTGTTTCCGAAGTTTTTTCGCCCATTTGTATTCCAGGTGCCGATGGTAAACTGGAGCGTAAACTGGTGGGTAGCTTTCCCGTTACGGGACCAGATGAAGCCCTTGAAGCCCTAAACGCGGCTGTAGAGGCCTATGATAATGGACGGGGTGAATGGCCACAAATGTCGGTCGCCGACCGCATTGGCTGCATGGAGACGTTTGTTGGTAAAATGCTTGAGCAAAAGAAGCTGGTCGTTAATCTGATTATGTGGGAGATCGGCAAAAACCTGGCCGACTCGACCAAAGAGTTTGATCGGACCGTAAAATACATTTACGATACCATCGATACGCTGAAAACGATGGACCGAAACTCGTCCCGTTTTCGCATGGAAGAGGGAATTATCGGTCAGATCCGGCGGTCGCCGTTAGGGGTTGTACTGGCAATGGGGCCTTTTAATTACCCGTTAAATGAAACCTATACGACACTGATTCCGGCCATTTTAATGGGGAATACCATTTTGTTTAAAACCCCCAAACATGGTTCGTTGCTGCATTATCCACTGCTCGAAGCGTTTCGTACCAGCTTTCCGAAAGGCGTTGTTAATTCGCTATACGGCCGCGGGGCCAATGTCATTCCGCCTGTTATGCAGTCGGGAAAAGTAAATGTTTTAACCCTGATTGGCTCCAGCCGGGTGGCTGATGAGTTGCAGCGGCAACATCCGAAACTGAACCGGCTGCGGTCGATTATGAGCCTGGATGCCAAGAATGCCGCGATCATTTTGCCCGATGCCGACCTGGATGTAGCGGTTAAAGAATGCTTGTTGGGCGCCCTCTCGTTTAATGGCCAGCGGTGTACGGCTATAAAAATTGTGTGGGTACATCGCTCCGTAGCCGATGAATTTTTAAAACGCTTCAGTGCGGAAGTAAGTAAACTGAAGCCAGGCATGCCCTGGAGCGATGGGGTGCAGATTACGCCACTTCCGGAACCAGGTAAACCCGATTACCTGGCCGATTGTATCCAGGATGCAGAAGCGCATGGCGCATCGATTGTCAACGAGGGCGGGGGTGAGGTTTCCGCATCCTTGTTCAGACCGGCGGTCGTTTATCCGGTTAAAGAGGGTATGAAACTGTATCGGGAAGAGCAGTTCGGCCCAATCATTCCGGTTGTTCCCTTCGATGATGTCGAAGAGTTTATCGACTACCTCATTACGGATGATCATGGCATGCAAGCCAGTATTTTTGGTACGGATACCGAAAAAATTGCCCGACTCATTGACCCGTTAGTAAATCTGGTTAGCCGGGTCAACATCAACGCCCAGTGTCAGCGCGGCCCGGATACGTTCCCCTTCACAGGCCGGAAAGACTCGGCCGAAGGCACCTTGTCTGTGGAAGATGCGCTCCGTTCATTTTCCATTCGGTCGGCGGTGGCCACGAAAGACACGCCAGCCAACAAAGAGATTCTGAATGATATTGTGGGCAATCACAAGTCTGAATTCCTGAGTACAAACTTCATTTTTTAAAGGCTGGTCAAAATTGGTAAGGTCTTCAGGGCCTTACCGATTTACGTATGCTCACTGCTACTAAACTTACTAAAGCCTACGGCGATGTGCCTGCTATCCGGCATGTTACCCTGCACCTTGAACCTGGCCGGATTATGGCACTTGTTGGGGCCAGCGGGTCGGGTAAAAGCACCCTGTTGAGTTTGCTGGCCGGATTGACCAATGCTGATTCTGGCGACGTCAGGCTGAACGGCGAACGGGTGATGGGGCCAGCGGAAGTATTGGTGGCCGGACATAAAGACATTCGACTGGTACACCAGGAGTACCAGCTTATGCCGAATGTATCAGTGCGGGACAATATCAGTTATGCACTTCGGTTCTTTGAAAAAAGCTACCGCGATTTTCGGGTCGACGAACTGCTGAAACTTTGTCGGTTGACGGATGTACAGAGCCGGCTGCCGCGCCAGGTGTCAGGTGGAGAAAAGCAGCGTACGGCCATCGCCCGCGCCATTGCCGACAGGCCCGCCGTTTTGCTTCTGGATGAACCATTCAGCCACCTCGATCTACCCAACCGGCTCATTGTCCGTGACCTGCTGTTCGATATGGTTCGTCAGGATACGACCGGGCCGGACCCGACATCCTGTTTATTGGTGACACATGACGCCACCGATGCCCTATCCATTGCCGACTCGCTGGGTATTATGCGCGACGGTCGATTGATACAGCTGGGTACGCCTGTAGAGGTGTATCAGCAGCCCGCTACCGCCTATGCCGCCCGCATGACTGGTCCGGTCAACGTTCTGAAAGCGAAGCATTTGCCTATGCTCGATTTACCGGAAAAGGATAATCCTAATGAGTTAATTTGCCTGCGGCCAGAACAAATTCAGCTGCATGAAGGAGGGGTTAGCGGCTCTATTCGGGCGTTGTTTTTTAAGGGTAGCCATTACGAGCTGGAGGTCGAGCTGTCGCGTTATGTATGCCTTCGTTTGCTGACTACTCGCACTGATCTACATGTCGGTCAGTCGGTTGGTATTCGAGTAGACGCTGAAGCTGTTTGGGCACTGAAACCTTAAGGCCAATCAAACTTGATGCCTCATTTTGGGTTGTACAGTAAACAAAACCGACAACGCGTTATGGAAAATCAACAACCCAATAAGAAAAACGAAGAAACCTGGGATACCGGACAGCAAGACCTGAAAGAAGGGTACCTGGTCAGTGAAAAGACCGACGATGTAGACGCTTCCGGCGTAGACGATAAATCGACCGGTATGGGCGAAGATGACTTTTTAGGGAAAACCAACCTGAAAGATGAAGATGATTATTAAGTGGGTTTCAACCACTGAATTCTACAGGTAAAAGAATAAGTTCATTAACCACAGAGGCACAGAGAATATAGAGGTGTATAATGATTTAACCTCTGTGCTTTCTGTGCCTCTGGGTTGAACTATAATCTTGTTATTCTAGAGTAGGCGCTTAATCAACTGCTCAACCGATATACCTTCCGCTTCCGCTTTGAAGTTCCGCACCACCCGGTGACGCAGAATAGGCAACGCTACGGCCCGGACGTCTTCGATATCGGGCGAATACTTACCTGATAGCAGGGCATTGCATTTAGCGGCCAGAATCAGCGATTGTGAAGCCCGTGGGCCTGCTCCCCATTCCAGATAAGAGTTAGCATCGGCTGCCGCTTTTTCGGTGTTGGGCCGGGTCTTGTGGACGAGAGAAACGGCGTATTCAATGACATTATCGACCACTGGTACCCGACGTACGAGCTGCTGAAACTCCCTGATTTCTTCGCCGGTGATGACTCGTTGCACATCGTATCGCTTATCCGACGTTGTGTTTTTGACAATGTCTACCTCCGACTGATACGACGGGTAATCCAGGTAAATATTGAACATAAACCGGTCCAACTGCGCTTCAGGTAGGGGATAGGTACCTTCCTGCTCGATTGGGTTTTGAGTAGCCAACACGAAGAAGGGGCGACCTAAGCCATATTTCTGACCCGCAATCGTTACGGAGTATTCCTGCATCGCTTCGAGCAGGGCCGACTGCGTTTTGGGAGGAGTCCGGTTAATTTCATCGGCCAGAATGATATTAGCGAAAATAGGGCCTCTGATAAATTTGAAATTGCGTTCCTGATCCAGCGTTTCAGAACCAAGAATGTCCGATGGCATCAAATCGGGCGTAAACTGAATCCGGTTGAAATCAAGATCGAGCGCGCCAGCGATGGTTTGAATCAACAGCGTTTTGGCCAGCCCCGGCACACCAACCAACAGGCAGTGCCCCTGACAAAAAATGGCAGTTAACAGCAAGCGAACCGTTTCATCCTGACCAATAACAACTTTTGCAATTTCAGTTTTTAATTTCTGATAGGAAACTGTAAGGGCTTCGGCAGCCGCAACATCCGATGAGTAGGGCACAATTTATACAATTAAAAATGATTAATTAAAATGGGGCCGCCCGCGCGGTGATGAATAAACCCAGGTCACTGGGACATAATGAATTATAAATTATAAATGCTACAATTCTTAATTCATCAACCCTAATTCATCATTCATTTCCTCCACCGCTCAGCGTCGCTGCGCTGCCCTGCGTGGTGCCGAATATCCGACAGCCATGGTACTCAGGATCAACAGTGATGTACACGTCGGCGATGGATTTTCTGAACCAGTCGTCGATAGCACGGTTCTTTTTGTTGCTTAACACGATGGCCTGCAATTTCTCGAAATCTTTTGTGAAATCGGCCGTATGCGGGGGGATTTTGCTTTTGAAGTACAATAATCGTACCGCGCTTTTACCATCTTCCGTACGGTAAGGTAGTGGCGCCGAAACGTTACCAACTTTCATGGTATCGAGCATCTGAAACATTGCATATTCCATCGTTCCATCCATCGCCAGCCGACTGCTACCCGACTGAGCATCACGAATCAATCCACCCGCATCGGCGGTATTCTTGTCTTCAGAATACTCTTTGGCAGCTTTATCAAACTTCAGCGAGTCGATTTGAATCAGATTCCGGAGGCTATCCAGGTAATGCGTGGGGCCCGAAACGTCCAGCCGGTTATAATCGGGCCGAAGCAGAATGTGCCGAGCATGGTATTCGGCACCGCGCGTTTCGATCAACTGAATAAGGTGGAGGCCGAAGTCCGACTCGACGACGTCTGAAAGCTGATTTGGCTTTAGTTTGAGGGCGGCTCCTTCAAACGGCGCGACCATCATACCACGCTTGGCAAAGCCGAGGTCGCCCCCATTCTGCGCCGAGCCAACGTCTTCTGAATTTTCTTTGGCCAGCTTGGCAAAGTCTTCGCCTTTTTCAACCCGTTGCTTGAAGTCGAGCAGTTTTTGACGTAATACCTCTTTCTGTTCTTTGGTTGGTTTCGCAAACCGAACAATCTGACCTACTTCTACTTCGGCAGGTATGTAGGGCAGGCTGTCTTTAGGGATGCCATCATAAAATTTACGAACATCGCGCGGAGTTACCTTTACGTCGCTCGTAATTTTCTGTTGCATTTTCTGAACAATCTTCTGGTCTTTCACCTGCGTCCGCAACTCACTTTTCAGCATCTCCAGACTTTTACCGTAGGCTTCCACGATGTTTTTATCGGAGCCGAACTGCTGAATCATGTACTGCATCCGCGAATCGAGTTCGCTGTCGACGATCTTGTCGTCGACCACCACGGAGTCAATTTCGGCTTTGGCCAGCATCATTTTATTGATGACAAGGCTCTCCAGTAACTGACATTTTTGTGGGGGTGTCTGGTTCTGGCCAACGTACGACTGGTAGGCTTCTTCCAGATCGGACTGAAGCACGTAGTAGTTGTCAACTTTAGCGATAATTCTGTTCAGGCTAACGCCCTGGCCTTGCCCAAAGGTGGGTATGGTCAGAAACCAACCGACCAACATCACAAGCGCACTGCTGATTACTTTTTTCATGGAATAAAGATAAGCAGAGAATGGTTGTTACTCTGCGTTTTAAGCAATTTTAAGAGTTAATTTACTTTGCCAGCTTCCGGATTTCATCGTCGTTGACTTTCACCGGATAGGTTTGCCGGAGCTGGGCCAGCCATTGCTTTTCGAGGGTCGCCTGGTATTCATTGATGACAGTCCCCCTTGCTTCGGCAAATGTTTTGACCCGAGCCGGTTCAAGGCGTTCAATAGTCACGGAAATAGCTTTATTGTCGCGATGCAAAGGCGTTGCGCCTACTTTCCAATCGGTAATGCTATCGAGATAGGGATTTTCACCCCGGGCAAATAAGCCCGTTGTAATGATTACGGCCGGACTGTCGGCAGGGCGAGGTGCTCCGGTCGCGGGAAGATTCGATTTGCTGTTTATAACTTTCGCGATGTCATCTTTTGCATTACTGAAATATTGAAAAGATACGTTGCGCTGGGCATCTTTAGTAGCTCCCGGTCGCGCACCCTGAAAGTCTTTTTCCATGATGCGGTTGAGGGAAATGCCATTTTTCTGCAAATAACTAACCACTTGCCTGATGCGCCCGGCCGAAACCGAATCGCGTTCTGTAGGGTCATGCGAACCACTCACTTCGACAAGATAGTCAGGATTGGCGCTCATCACGACCAGAACATCAAACAGGCTTTCGCGCAGAGTGGGCGTTAACGTCGTTTGACTTTTAGCAAACGTGAGCGGAGTCGCCGAACGCCGAAGCTGATAGGGGGGGCGTCCGCTGAGCAGCGTAGTTGCCTGTTTCAGCAGGCTATCGTTCTGGGCAACGACGATAGTCGCCAAGGCCCGTTCAGGAAACCGGTATTTGTCTTTGTTCTGCTCATAATATTGCCGCTGGCCCGTCGAATCGACCATCGAGCGTTCCCATACGTTTTGCTCCATAACCTGCGAAAGCAGTACACCATCTCTAATTTCATTGAGCAACGCCCGGAATTCAGGCGACTTTTTGTCCAGATTCGCTTCTTCCACCGACATTAACTGATCTCCCACAAATCGGTCGAACAGTCGATGCATGGCAATCGCTGGCGAACCCCCAACGGGGCGATCCACTGCCGATGGTGCCGGACTGGTGGCGGCTACTGCCGGATTCCGCGGAGGCTGCTGCTTTTGCCGAACGTAATCAAAAAACTGGTTGACACTGTAGGGCTGCTTATTGATCAATACAAGCGTCTTGTTTTGCAGGGCCGGGTCGAGTGGTTCGCTAAAGCGCCATTGGCCACGCAGTAAGCTGCTGTCGGCTTTAGCCAGCGCACTTTGTAAGACGGTCTGGTCGGGTTGTACGGCATACTCTTTTTGCAGGCGTTGTACGGTTGCCTGTCGGAGAATGTCCGCCCGGCTATCGGTCGTTACGCGTTGCCGCAGAGAAGGGCCCAGCGTCGTGTAGGAGTCCAGTGGTTTGCGTTCGATGAGTTTGATAATGTGCCAGCCGTAATTGGTTCGAACGGGCTTTGAATAATCACCCGGTTTGGTCAGCGCGAAAGCCGCATCTTCAAAAGCGGGTACCCACCGGCCAGGTTCAAACGTGGGTAATATACCACCGTTGGCCCTGGATGTCGCATCGTCGGAAACCTGGCGGCAAACCTGATCGAACGATGCCCCTTTTTGGAGCTGGGCATAAGCGCCATCAATTCGCTCTTTGGCCGCTTTCTGCCCGGCTTCATTAGCCGACGGACTCATTTGAACCAGAATATGCGCCACCCGCACCCGGCCCCGGCTTGGCCGCCGATCGTTTACTTTAACAATGTGATAGCCAAATCGCGTACGGACGGGGGCCGAAACGCTGCCAACGGGTGTAGTAAAGGCGGCTGTTTCTAACGGATAGACAACGCCAAAAGCGGAGATGTAGCCCAGATTGCCGCCGTTTTCGGCCGTTCTTACATCGTTGGAGTTTTCGCGCGCCAGCTTAGCAAAGTCGGCTCCATCCTGTGCCTGTTTGCGCAAGGCGAGGATTGTCTGGTACGCCGTCAGGGTGTCGGCAGGGAGAGCGTATTCAGAAACAGGAATCAGAATGTGCGATGCGTTGACTTCCGTCTGCATCCGCTGATAGGCTTCGGCCGCCAGCGACTCCACCAGCACTTTATCCGTTAAATACGACTGCGCCAACTGCTTTCGGTAGGTACTCATTTCCTCCCGAAACGCTTCGGTCGTGTCGCGGCCACCGGCTTCGGCAGCCAGCACTTTCAGCTTTAGATTGGTGTACAGATCGAAGTAATTTTTTATGTCGGTTCGTTGGGCTGAATCAGACGAGAGCTGATTCTTGGTAAATGACTGAAAAAAATCGCTGGTCGTAAAGGCTTTGTTTCCCAGCGTCAGAATAACGGGTTCTGGTGGTGTTTGCTGAACAACTGGTGCGGCTGTTTTACAGGCTGTTACAAGTAGAGCCAGCAAGAAGCCGCCGGTGAAATGGCGCATAGCGTCTGGAAAAGTAATGTTAACTATGTTAGTAAAACAGATACGGCAGGAAAAACATTCGGTATGAGTAAGCAACGCTATACAAGCGCCCTTATTGGCGCACGGGCCGGATTTTCACTGACTTAAGGCTGAT
The DNA here is from genome assembly GCF_000974425.1 of Spirosoma radiotolerans. Taxonomy (NCBI): domain Bacteria; kingdom Pseudomonadati; phylum Bacteroidota; class Cytophagia; order Cytophagales; family Cytophagaceae; genus Spirosoma; species Spirosoma radiotolerans. The sequence goes on along the minus strand of NZ_CP010429.1, from coordinate 4,586,518 downwards.
GTCGTACTCAAGCCGGTACTCAAATGAGTCCTTTAGCTTTTGCCCCGTAAAAATAGCGGGTACCCGAATAAATCGCAGATTTTTCTGACGAATGTCCGCTTCCCGCAACTCCACACTGCTCTGCCCCAGCAGGTCGTCATCGTCAAGTTTATCCAGCAGTTGCAGGCCGACGCCAGACGCTACCAGCCCAGCCGATACGTATTTTAACGGAGTCAGCACTTCGGTAGCCGTTAACAGCAAACCTGCCGGTACGGCGATCAGGTTATGGATCTTCTGAATTTTCGCCATCGTCTGTCTCGCCTGGTTGTAATCGTCTACTTCAATGAGTACCAGCGAGGCCACGATGCGCCCATTCCGGGGCAGACTTAAACTTACGGGCTTAGCCGGGTTATGGTCGCCCTGTGGCGAAGTTGCCTGTAAGTCAAGTTGTTGGTCTTTCTGTACGGATTCGACGCCCCAGCCACCATTCACAACGGCCACGGCTTTATTGTTTGCATCGTAGCTGGTGAGCGAGTACGCCATCATCAGCTCGTCACGCCGACTCAGCGTTTCTTCTAAGTTTATCGCCTTTAGAGATCGGGGCGTCAATTCGGCCGTTAGCGCAGGCTGGCGGGTGCAACTACATACAATGAGTGAAAGAGCGATAGAGCGAAAGAATGTTATAAGGAATCGCGAACGAGTATCGAAGCCTATTTTCATGAGTTTGTTAATTCAGGCAGGAACTTCTTCAACAATGGACGACCCCGAAGAACCATCACCACTTGTCCACTGCCATTGTTCGTGCAACCGAATCCGGCCGTCGGGCAGGTATTCGGGGGTAGAGGAACAACGGCCGGTCATCAGTTCGCCCTGCGTATTTACGTGTTCATACCGCATATCCAAAATGCCACCTTCCAGAACGACGGCAATCAGAAAACCCTTCACAATTCCACCGCCTGCATACTCTGCCCAGACAACTTTATCCTGTTGATGGTAGTGAAAAAGTGTCTCGTGACTCACTTCGCCGTTACTGGTGTTCGTGACGGAACGGAAGGTTTTGTTGTCGTACACGTTTTTAAGGATATAGGGTGTATACTATAAGATGTATGCTATGGTTTTTATGGGTAGTCGATATATCATACACCCTACATCATACATCTAAACAGAAGGTTCCTGCTGGCTCAGGCAGTGAAAACTGCCGAGGCCCCACACGATATCGGTTGAGTCAATACCAATGATTTTGCGGTCAGGGAAGCACGAACCGATAATGTCTAAAGCCAGTTGGTCTTTGTCGCATCGGAAAGTCGGCACGATAACCGATTTGTTGGTAATCAGGAAGTTGGCGTAGGAGGCAGGCAAACGCAGTCCGTCGCTGTAAACGGGATCGGGCATGGGTAGTTCGACGATGGTAAGTGGCTTGCCGTTTAGCAGGCGCATCTCCCGAAGCTCGCGGTGAATATCCTGTAAAAACGGATAATTGTCGTCCTGCGGGTTCGCTTCGTAAGCGGCTAGTACGGTATCCTCATTCACAAAACGAACCGTATCATCAATGTGGCCATCGGTGTCATCGCCCACGATGCCCTCTTCAACCCACAACACCTGCTGAACCCCATAGTAATCCCGTAGATACTGCTCGATTTGGGCTTGGGTCAGGTGCGAATTCCGGTTCTGATTGAGCAGACAGGCGCGACTGGTCAATACGGTTCCAGCTCCGTTGAATTCCACTGATCCGCCTTCCATAATGATGCTCCCCGTGGAGGCTGCCGGTGTTACATAATCCAACTGGCGATACTGGGCAATTTCTATTGGAATCCGGTCGTCGCGATCATAAGGAGGGTACTTGTTGCCCCAGGCATTGTAGCCCCAATTCACGATCATCCGCTTTTTTGTTTGGGGATTGATCAGAAAGGCCGGGCCATGATCGCGGCACCACGAATCGTTGGTCGGGTGAGGCAATAAAGTAATGCGGTTCATATCGGCACCGGCAGCCAGCAAGCGTAGGGTAGCGGCCTGCATCACCTCCTCATTGTGCGCATTGATACAGACTTGTTCACTTTCAGCAATGGCTTTGATAAATTCGATGTAAGCCGGAAACATCAATTCCTGCCGCTCCCTGGTCCAGGACGCTTCGGTATGGGGCCAGCTAAGCCAGATTGCTACGTGCGGATGCCATTCGGCAGGAAAGAAAAATCCCTCACGAGCGGGAATGAATGGTTGATTTGGCGTTTCTGCCAAGGGCTGTGTAGTCATGCGAACGTTAGAAACTCAACGACAAAAGTACACAAAATATACAGCTCAAGCGGTAGAGCCAAGGGTGTTCGTGGTTCTGTCGAAAGGCGTTTAGGTATCAAGTAATGCCCTAACGGCAGCAACGCTTAAGTCAGTAAAATCATCGACAATAAGAGAGGCACCCGTATCGGCGAGTTCGTCGTGCGTATGCGTCGTGGCTAATGCAATCACTTTCATGCCTGCCCGGAGGCCCGCTTCGATACCGGCAAAGGCGTCTTCGAACACCACACACTGAGCGGGTTCGACACCGACGCGCTGAGCGGCCGTCAGGTAAATCTCCGGGTCGGGTTTGCCGCGATGAACCATGCTGGCATCTACAACTGTATCGAAGTAAGGTCTTAACGGAAGCTCATCCAGAGTGAATAACACGTTGCTTTCCGGAGCCGACGTGCCAACGGCCAGCTTAACGGACTGAGCACGCAAAGCCGCCAGAAAATCCAGCAAACCCGGTGTGGGCTGACGGTGTGGTCGGTATAATTCGCGATAAATAGCTTCTTTCTCTTCAGTCAGCACAATCAACTCGCCGGGCAAAATGGGGCGCTGGAAGACATAGGTCATCGCGTCGGCAGCCACACGCCCGTTGATATGTTCGACATATTGATCGCGGGTAAGCGGCTGGTTATGTTGCTGAGCAAACTGCAGCCAGGCATTGATATGGAAATCGGTATTAGCGATCAGGACGCCGTCCATGTCAAAAAGAGCGGCCCACGATTGGCCGGCCCAATCGTGGGCGCCAGATGGAGTGTTGGGCATAAAGTGTACTGAAGGATAAAGTTGCTTAACTGTCGGTGTCGGGCGGGGCAGTGGGCAAAACATCACCCGCTAAAATAGCCGCTTCGTGAAGGAGTTCAGTTGACACCAATTCGTCGGTTATATCTTCGATTCGCTCATCGAATGCATCGATCCGTTCGTCGTTCGTCAGCGATGATGCCTTCATTCCCAGCAGCAATCGACCTACATAGAGTAGATTAAGGGAGAAACGTAATTCGGGCAGTGCAGGACTATGACGGGTCTGTGGATCGGTTTGCATACCTATTGAACAACCGATTACGGCGGTTGGGTTCGCTGTAAGACGGACAGGATGCCCGCCTTACAGGACTTTTATTTTCAAATTCCGGAAGTAAATGGGCGCACCGGCATGCTTGCCCTGTAAGCCAATGTAGCCGTGTAAAGGCAAGTCGGCGGGGGCTTTACTGAACCAGGATGGGGCTTCTGAGCCATCAGGATTCACTTTGGCCGAGGTGAATTTCGACAGGTCGATGGTGTTGACCAGTTGATTGTTAAGGACGACGTAAATCATTTTGCCCTGACACGTAATCGTGTATCGGTTCCACTCATCGGGCTTTTTAACAATTTGTTGTTTGGTGGCTGCCTGATGCCCAAAAAAAGCACCACACTGCCAGTTTTTGGGCGATTCGGCCCATTGTTTAGCATAGTCGTCGGCAATCTGAATCTCGACTGAGTTTGGAATCCAGTTCGTTGTATCGCTGGCATGAACAACTACGCCACTATTGGTGCCATCGGCGGTTTTGAAGAGCAAATCAAGTATGAAATCGTCGTAAGGAATGGCTGTCCAGATGGTTTTATCGGCAGTTGCCGTCAAAACGCCCCCGTCGTCCATACTCCACACGCCTTTGGGAAATCCGGCATCCGAAAGGTCGCTGGCAAACAAGGGCTTCCAACCAGATGATGCGGTGTTTGGATGACCTTTGGGTGCCGCACTGGAGGGTGCCGCACTGGAAGGTGCCACACTGGAAGTGGATGATTGGGCAAATACCTGAACAGCAACGGCCATTAGGAGCCCTGTAAGCAGAAATAACTTTTTCATGTGGGAAATTTAGGCAATAAGGCGGTAAACAGGAACTCGCCAGGAATACAAAGAATGGTAAGTCTCTGTTTTCCTGGCGAGTTCTTATTTGAAAATAATAAGACAACCTTCAGGCTACGGTGCTTGCAGCAACCGGTTGGTGCGTTTGCGGATCGCCCTGGCGAAAACTTTTCATAATCCAGCCGCCACCAATTACATCATCGCCGTCGTAGAAAACCGCGGCCTGACCGGGTGCAATGGCCGACACTCCTTCGTGGAAAAGCACCTCAATTTTATCGCCTTCCTGCGAAATGGTGGCTGGCGTACCGGGGTCTTTATAACGCACTTTGGTAACCGTTTCGAGAGGTCCGTTGATGCGGTCGTATTTTTGCAAATTCAGTTTGCTGACGATCATGCCATCCCGGAATAAGTCTTTGTCGACGCCCAGCACGACTTCATTCGTGTCTTTCCGAATTTCGGTAACGAACATAGGCTGGCCAAATGCCATGCCCAACCCTTTGCGTTGACCAATGGTGTAGAATGGGTAGCCCTGGTGTTTGCCGAGCACTTTTCCGGAACCTTCCAGAATGAAATTGCCGCCGGCTACCTCGGCTTCCAGACCCGGCATCCGCCGTTTTAAAAAGCCCCGATAATCGTTATCCGGTACGAAACAGATTTCGTACGATTCTGATTTGGTGACCAGTTCCATGAAGCCTCGCTCTTTGGCCATCTCTCGAATTTCGGACTTACGCAAGTGGCCCAATGGCAATTTGGTCCGACTCAGACTCGCCTGCGAAACGCCCCACAGCACGTAGGATTGATCCTTGAGCGAGTCAATGCCTTTGGAAAGAATAAATCGGTTGTTCTCTTCCCGAATGTGGGCGTAATGGCCCGTGGCAATCGACTCGCAGTCGAGCCGGTCGGCCCGGCGCAGCAGTGCGTCCCACTTGATGTGCGTATTGCACATCACGCAGGGGTTGGGCGTCCGGCCTTCGAGGTACTCACCCGTGAAATGGTCGATTACCGCATCCCCAAACTCTTCCCGAATGTCCAGAATATAATGGGGAAAGCCGAGGTTAACGGCAATGTTGCGGGCGTCGTTGATGCTGTCGAGGCTGCAGCAGCCCGTTTCTTTTTTTGTCCCGCCGGAAGAGGCATAATCCCAGGTTTTCATGGTCATCCCAATGACCTCATAGCCTTCTTCGTGTAGCAGGACGGCTGCTAGTGAAGAGTCGATGCCGCCACTCATGGCGACCAGAATTCGTCCGTGTTTGCTCATATCTGCCGGGGTTCAAAGCCCCGCGATGTTAATGGTTTTGACTAAGTGTGCGCCGTTGATAACGACACACAAAGATACGAACACAATTTGGCGTGTGCTTAGTTTCGGGAGGCTTGGGGGTGAGTGATTTAGTTGGGCAGACGGTCTTCTACACGTCTCGCTTATCTTTTCCTAAAATGCGGGCCCGGTGTTGAATACCCCAGTCGCGCAGAGCCCGAATCACACTGTCTAATGATTGACTATATTCCGTTAGTTCATACTCAACCGTAACGGGCATGGTTGCATACACATGCCTTAGGGCAAATTCATTCATTTCCAGTTCTTTCAGTTCCTTGCTCAGCACCTTGGCCGTAATGCCCGTAACCAGGCGTTGCAACTCCCGAAAGCGCTTCGGCCCATTGCTCAGGGCAATGATGATCGGTAATTTCCACTTTCCATTCAGCACATAAAGCGCGTCCTGTACGGCCTGTAAACTCTGCGTACATGCTTCACCGGAATGCACCGTGCCCACTTTTGGGAAGATTTCATGACTGACTGAACTCATGTGCTAAAGATACAAGACGGGATCAACTTAGTCGGCTGGTATACTGAAAGATACTGGTATCCTTTGGGATACTGATTACAAATAGATAGCTAGTTTATCTACGTTTGTTTCTGTACTACGTAGTCAGTGAAGGCTACACTAACTTATACTGAAAATGAATTCTAAAGTTATGCGTATTATAACCATCGTTGTTACCGTCCTGGCAGCCGGAATGGCTATTCTCAGTGGCGTAATGAAGTTGACTCAGTCTCCCGAAATAGTGGCCACGCTTAGCAAAGCAGGCGTCGGCCAGCATGTTCTGGCGTTGGGAACTATGGAAATCGTTTTTGCTGCTTTATTTATTTACCCCAAAACGATGAAGATTGGCTTCATCTTACTGTCCTGCTACTTCGCGGGGGCCATCGCCACCGAGCTGTCGCATGGCACAGCGCTGAACGCCGTACTGCCCATCGTTTTGATCTGGATTTCGGCTTTTCTGCGGAATAAAACGATTTTCCTGCCCACGTCGGCGGCTTAGTATGAATACATGGCGCAGAGAATGACGTGTATGTTCTCTGCGCCAGAAGCCTTTGCCCATTTATTCAGTGCGTAAACTCTTGACGGGATTCACCAAGGCGGCCCTAATGCTCTGAAAGCTGACCGTCAGCAGGGCAATTCCCGCTGTCAACAGGCCTGTCAGCGCAAATACCCACCACTGAATCTCAACTTTAAATTCGAAATTCTGTAGCCATTGACTCATGGCATACCAGGCGATGGGTGAAGCAATGATGATCGCCAGTAAAACCAACTTTAGAAAATCTTTGGCGAGCAGAATGACGATGCCTGAGACCGACGCGCCCACTACTTTACGCACCCCAATTTCTTTGGTCCGCTGTTCGGCCGTAAACGTTGCCAGACCGAACAGGCCCAGGCAGGCAATCAAAATCGCTAAGAAAGTTGATGCTTCGATGAGCTTCGCCATTCGGGTTTCGGACTGATAGGCCTGCGCCAGCGCCTGGTCCAGGAAGCTATAATCGAATACCTGGTTGGGAAAGGTGGCTGTCCACGCTTTTTCAATGTGCGCCAGCGCTGCCTGCACGGTCCCGGCTGTTGGCTTTTCGCCCTGTAATTTGATGCTTGCCTGATAATAATTGTTCGGTACGACCTGAATCACCGTTGGGTCGATTTTCTGGTGCAGCGAGTTGACATTGAAGTTTTTTGTGACCCCAACAATCGTGGCAAATTCCTGTCCATCTCCGTAATACACGCGCTGCCCAATGGCTTCTCTGGGCCGGCTAATGCCCATCCGGTTGATAAATACTTCATTGGCAATGATTTTAAACGAAGCTGAAGATGTGTCGGTGTCTTTAAGTTTTTCTCCTGCTAATAACTGAATCCCATAGGTAGCCATATAATGCGAATCAGCCATTTTCATCTGCGTTTTGATATCGGTAGTTTCAACTCCTTTCCGATACTGCATTCCCTGCATCCAGTTGCTTTCTGCCGATGCACTATTGAAGGAGAAACTGACGTCCTTAATTTGTGGGGATTCGATAAGTTGATTGCGGAGGGCCTGTAGTTTCTCAGGTTTATTATCAGGAATACTTACGGTGATAAGAGCCGATTTATCGAAGCCTAGATCGGCATTTCGAAAAAAGTCAAGTTGCTGATTGATCAGAAAGGCGCTACTGATAAGAATCAGCGAGACCATGAACTGAACGACTACCAGCCCTTGTCGTAAAGAAAACCACTGCTTGTGCGGGAGTGATACGTTGTTTTTTAAGGCCCAGATTGGGGCCATGCCCGATAGGCGAAGGGCCGGATAAACACCCGCCAGCAAGGTTGTCAACACCAGTAGCCCGCTCGCAAACAGAGCCGTTTGCCAGGTAAATATATCCGAGTAAGTAAGCGGAATCGCTAGTGTTGTAGCAACGGCCGGGAGGCTAATCTGAGCCAACAGGATGGCTGTCAGCGCCCCCAGAAAGGTAAGTAGTCCGGCCTCGGTCAGAAACTGATACACCAGCGACAAGCGAGTGCTGCCAATGGCCTTTCGGATACCCACCTCTCTGGCTCGTTTGAATGCCTGAGCCGTGCTTAAATTGATGAAGTTAAAGCAGGCGATCAGCAGCACTAGCAAGCTAATGAACGACAGTGTCTTGAGTAGAGGTATATTAGCCGATCGGCCTCCCAGATTGCTTCCATAATGGATTTGAGACAACGAGTTCAGGAAAAAGCGTTTGTCGGCAAGGGCTTCTTTCCCCAGGTACTTGACCACTATATGCTGAAATCGCCTGGTGAGTTGAGCGGGATTTATACCGTTTTTTAGTAACACAAACACCTGAAAATTGTCACTCCAGCCATTCCACCGGTTCAAGTCAATATCCGGCTTGGCACTTTTGATTGTGGGAAACGAAACCAGTATGTCGAATGGAAAGCTGGTCGTTGCTGGATAATCTTCCAGTACACCGACTACCAGCAAGTCCTGCTTATTATCGAGCTGAACGGTTTTGCTAAGCACGTCGGTGGTACCAAAATACTTTTCAGCATACGCTCGCGTCAGGACAACGGTGTTCGGTTGGGATAGAGCCGTACGGGAGTCGCCTGTGACCCAGTTATAGTCGAGCAAATGAAACAACTCATTCCCGGCAAATACGAATGTTTCTTTGAAGCGTTTGTCGGAGTTCGGGACGGCGAGTGTGCTGCCTCTAGTCTGAAGAATAGGAACGACCAGTTCCGCTTCGGGCAGATCGGTATGCAAGGCGTTCGTCATGCCCGTATACGTACCTGGATAGGTATGCTTTTCTTTTATGTTTTCGCCCTCAACCCGGTAAATTCGGTTTCCGTTTGTATGGAATCGGTCATAGCTGGTTTCATGCCTGACTACTAAAAATATCAATACCGCACAGGCCATGCCAACGGCCAGCCCTGTGATATTAATAAAGGAGTATCCCTTACTTTTGGTCAGGTTTCGAAAGGCGTTTTTTACATAGTTGCGTATCATAGAAGGACTTAATAAAAAAGGTTTTGGGTACTCCGTGGATGGTTTCGATTTGGCCAGCGGCCGCAATAGTTTCAGGGCACTCAGGCTGTATCGCCAGTCGGCCCGTCGTTTGCCCACCGTTTTGACCCAATAGGGGTAGAGTTCGAGCAGGTCGCCCTGCACTTCTTCGTCCGTATCGGGGTTGCCCCACCAGCGCAGAAGTTGGGTGGCCCAGCGGGGCGGACCGGGTGTTGTTGGGGCTTTCATCCTATTCAGAACGCAGTGATTTCACCGGGTTCATCAGCCCCGCTTTAACACTCTGGAAACTGACCGTTAGGAGCGCAACGCCGAGCACCGACAGGCCGACCAGCCCGAACAGCCACCCACTTAGGTCGATTCGATAAGCAAACGTATCGAGCCAGTAGCGGGCCGCGTACCAGCCAACGGGAGCCGCAATCACAAACGCAAGGGCCACCAGTTTTAAGTAGCTCATCGAGAGCATCCGGGCAATGGTGATTAGATCGGCACCCAGCACTTTTCGAATGCCAATTTCCTTAATCCGCTGCTCGATTGCCAGCGAAACGAGCCCAAACAGGCCCAGTCCGGCAATGAAAATAGCGAGCATGGCTGCATAGGTAATCAGTTGTTTCCAGCGGGCATCGTCCGCGTAGTCAGCCAGGCGATCGTCTTCCATAAAATGAAACGAGAAAGGCTGGTAAGGAATGAGCTTGTTGAACTGACTTTCGATAGTGGCCAGCGCGGCCTTCGTTTGGTGAGGGGTCAGCTTCACATAAAGCTGATTCATTTGTTCGGGCTTCCCCAGTTGCAGCAGAACCGGTTCCGGTTTGTCGCGCAACGATCGGTATTGATAGTCGCGCACCACACCAACCACCGTCAGGTCATGGTTACTGTTGTCATCGCCTTTGCGCTGGACGACCTGCCCGATGGCCGATTGGTTGGCCGTAAAAAACTGTCGGGCAAAGGTTTCATTCACCAGAATATTCGACAAACTATCGGCGGGATTAGCGAGATTGAGCGCCCTGCCTGCCACAACAGGCACATTGACAAACCTAAGATACTGATCGTCGATCCATTCTGTGGCTGTAGTGACGGGCTTATTCCGAATATAGATAGTTCGTTTTTGGTGACCTCCTGACTTCCGGGCGACGGCCTCAATGCCGGGTTCTGGCCGTAGAACCTGTTTCAGCAGTTCTCCCTGCCGCTCTCGTCCCCAAGGAACATAAATCCGGACCCGGTTGGCCCGTTCGTAGCCTACGTTAGCGGTTTGGATGTACTCGAACTGGCTATGCAGCACGACCGTCCCGATCAGCAAGACGGTAGCGATCATAAATTGAAGAATAACCAGTGACTTGCCTAATCCGTTGCGTCCGCCAAGTCGCAAACGACTGTATAAAATTTGCGTTGGGTTGAAACCCGACAGCGCAAACGCGGGGTAAAAACCGGCCAGCAGCGTAACAACCAGGAGCAAGCTGCCGAACAGAAGGAGTGTTTTGGGGGACGCTAAAAAGCCAAGCTGTAAGGCCTTATTTGCCAGAGTTGAGAATTGGGGCAGCAGCATGTAAACAACGAGTACCGCCGGAACGAACGCCAGAAAAGTTAGCAGAAACGCTTCGCCGATGAATTGGCCAATGAGCTGTTGCCGTGTGCTGCCGGTTACTTTCCGAATGCCGATCTCTTTGGTTCGGCGTAACGACCGGGCCAGGGTTAGATTTACAAAATTTATGCCCGCCAATAGCAGGATCAGGCCAGCTATGCCGCTCAGGATATACGAGTAGATCGATGAGGAAGCCTGCACCAGGCCGTTGCTCATGTCGTAGCGGTCATCGAGGTGCATGTCGGTAAAAGGTTGCAAATGATACGTTACGCTGGCGTTTCCGTATTCTCTGCTGAGTTGGTCAAGCTGTGCACGAGCGTGGGTTTCAAACACAGAAGCCATCTTCCGTTCGGTCAAGGCCGGATCTGTCGCCTGTCCTGTGGCCCCATCCTCATCGGTTTGGGCCTGCAAGAGCACGAAGGTATTCAGTGATCCTTCAGCCCATTGGGCGCGTCGGGTCTTGTAGTCTGGAGGTAAGGATGCGACAAACGGGCGTAACACATCAAACTGTATGCTGGAATTTTTAGGTGGCGATTTTACGACACCCGTAATGCGGTAGTTATCGAAACTCCCTCCTGCATCGATGGTTAGCAGGCGGCCAATTACCTGGGTGGTGCCAAAATATTTGCGCGCCATATCGTCCGTAATAACCACACTGCCCGGATCGTTCAGCAGCGTCTGGGGCGTGGTTCCACCGGCCAGTAGTTCGAAGCTAAACAACCGGAAAAAGGACGTATCCACATACATCACCTGCTCGTAAATGCCCTCATTTTGTTTGCGAACGAGCATTTCATAGCCTACCATACGACAGAAGCCAGCCACTTCGGGCAGCTCCTGGTCAAAGGTTGGGCCTTCGGGCGTACCCGTGGAACCGGTTCTGACTTCGCGGCCCTCGGGGGTCGTTGAATTGAGTACGACCCTATAAAGCTGATTCCCATGTTTGTGAAAACGGTCGTACGAAACTTCGTCCTCCACAAAGAGCAGAATAAACATCACAGCCGCCAGGCCCAGGCTCAAGCCGCCGATGTTGATGGCTGAGTAGGTCTTGCTCCGGACCAGATTCCTGAGAGCGATTTTTAGATAGTTGCGGATCATGCCGGGGCTTGGAAAAAAGGTGGTCTTGTACTCAGGTACGTGCTTCGGTTTGGCCATGGGCCGTAATAGCTTCAGGACACTCAGACTGTATCGCCAGTCGGCCCGCCGTTTGCCCACGGTCCCAACCCAATAAGTGTACAGTTCGAGCAGGTCGCCCTGCACTTCTTCGCCCGTGTTGGGATCGCCGAACGTGTTCAGCAACCAGCTAGCCCAGCGCGGTCCTTCGTTACGGGGTGGGTGAGGGTTGTTCGTCATGCTATCTACTCACTTCTCAAACTTTTCACTGGATTGACCAGCGCGGCTTTAATGCTTTGAAAACTCACCGTCAGCAAGGTAATGACCAACGCGCCTGCGCCTGAGACGGCGAAAATCCACCACGGCATCTCCGTATGATATTCGTACTTCTGGAGCCAGCCACTGAGATAGTAATAGGCGATCGGCGTGGCAATACCGAAGGCAATAGCGACCAGTATGACAAAATCTTTCGAGAGCAAACTCCAGAGATTGAGGACTGTTGCGCCTAATACTTTGCGAACACCAATCTCCTTCGTCCGTTGTTCGGCTACGAAGGAAGCCAGCCCAAAAATGCCCAGACAGGAAATGAAAACAGCCAGCATGGCGAAGGTCGAAGCAAGTTTCCCGATCCGCTCCTCGGTAGCAAATTTGAGCTCGTATTGCTGATCAATGAATTTGTAATCGAACGGGCTGCCTGGATTGAATTTACGGAACACGGCTTCGATCTTCGCCAGCGATTCGCCGGCACTTTGCTGTGGGTTTAATTTGATATTGATGACATCGGCCCAGCCATAATTCAGCATGAAAACGGTCTGGTAAACCGGTTCGAACGGTGATCCCATCACCATATCGTTTACAATGCCCACCACCTGAAACGGTCTGCCATTCCATTTGACTGTTTTCCCTACCGGGTCTTTCAAGCCCATGTACCGGGCGGCCGTTTCATTGATGACCATACCGGATGAATCGGTCGAGAAGGCGCGCGAAAAGTCTCGCCCTTGTTTAAACTGCCAGCCAACCGTTTTGCCGAAGTCATGCGTTACGGCGACTGTCCCAAATTGGGCTTTGAAATTCGGGTCTTTCCCTTCCCAGTCGAATCCACCATTCTGTGAATTCAGGTTCGTTGTGGGCGTCGAGGAAGTAGACATGTCGACCACGGCACCGGTCTGCAACAGGTCTTCCCGCAAGGCATTGTAATGACTGTGCAGCTCCGGTGTATTCATAGTGACGGTAATCAGGCCGTTTCGATCATACCCAACCGGCCGATTCTTAGCGTACTGAATCTGGCGAAAAACGATGATCGTTCCGATAATCAGCGTAACCGAAACCGTAAACTGGACAATGACCAACGCCTTCCGTGGAACGGTTGCAAATCGACCAACCCGGAAGGTGCCTTTGAGCACTTTTACCGGCTGGAATGAAGACAGATACAGCGCCGGATAACTCCCTGCAATGAGGCCCGTGAGCAGGCTGAACCCGAGGCCAGCCAGCCAGAAAATCGGGTTGGTCCACAAAATGCCTATGTGCTTATCCGCCACCTCATTGAAGAGCGGGAGAATGAGCAGGACCAGCAACAAGGACAAAACAAACGCGACCGCGACCACCAGCAACGACTCACTGAAAAACTGACTGATCAACTGACTGCGTACGGAACCAACGGCTTTGCGGATGCCCACTTCCTTGGCTCGTTTTTCGGAACGGGCCGTACTCAGGTTCATGAAATTGATGCAGGCCAGCAGCAGCACAAATACGCCGATGATGCCAAATAGCCAGACATACTGAATTCGACCGTCCAGATTTCCCTTTTTGTCCCAGCCCGTGTATAAATGCCACCGGCTCATGGGGTTTAGGAAGACCTCTGCCTTGAAAAGTGCCGTCTCGGGGACATGCTTTACCCGTAATCCTTTAATTTTTGCTGTAACCGCGTCGAAATTCGCGCCGGGAGCAATCTGAGCCAGTATTTGCCAGGAGTTATTGTCCCATTCTGCATTGTCCTGAGCCCGTTTTACCCAATCCGACGATGACACATACAGCATCCAGGGAGCGATAAATTTCAAGTCTCTGAATTCGGTATTGTAGGGCAAATCTTCGTATACGCCCGTTACTTTTACGTCCAGCTTATTATCGAGTTTCATCAATTTGCCCATAGGATCAACGTCCCCAAAAAGAGCTTGAGCTGTCGATTCCGACAGCAGAATAGACGAAGGGTCTTTTAAACCTGCCCGAGTGCCTCTGCGCATCTTCAGCGCGAATAGATCGGGGGCTTCCGGGCTCAGGTAATTTCCCGTTCTGGTAAATTTATTTTCCCCATAGGCCAGAATATGTTCGCGGGTCCAGGACGACATGACGACATAGGTGAAGTCGTCGCGAAAAGCTGTCCGTAGCTCGTTTCCCAACGGCAAGGGCATATAACCGCCGGCACCAAATTCTCCATTGAACGTTCCGCGCTGCATGACCTGCGCAATACGGTCATAGTTCTGGTGGTATTTGTTGTAGGACAGTTCATCCCAAATCCACAAGCCGATCAGCATCGCTATGGCCATACCGACGGCCAGTCCGCCAATGTTGATGGCCGAATAAGCCTTGTTCTTGACCAAGTTTCTGTGGGCAATTTTCAAATAGTTTCGTAGCATGATCGGACTCAGAAAAAAGGTGGTCGTGTACTCAGGTACGTGCTTTGGTTTGGCCATGGGCCGTAACAGTTTCAGAGCACTCAGGCTGTAGCGCCAGTCGGCCCGCCGTTTGCCTTCGGTGCTGACCCAGCAGGCGTAGAGTTCGAGCAGGTCGCCCTGCACTTCCTCTTGCGTGTTGGGATCGCCCCACCCCCGCAGGAGCTGGGTAGCCCAACGGGGTGGCTGGACAGACTTATCCGAAGGTTTGAGGATCTTCATGGCTATTCGCTACGTAAGCTCTTGACGGGGTTCATCAGGGCCGCTTTGATACTCTGAAAACTGACGGTCAGTAGGGCAATGCCTACCGCTAACAACCCTGCCAGGGCGACAATCCACCAGGTTAATTCCTGCCGATACTCAAACGTCTTGAGCCACTTGTCAATGGCCCACCACGCCACAGGTGTCGCTAACACAAGAGCAATCAAGACGAGCCGGAGGAGATCGGCCGATAGTAAGCCGACAATATTCTGGACGCTGGCGCCCAGTACTTTACGGATACCGATTTCTTTGGTCCGCTGTTCGGCCGTAAAGGCAACCAGGCCGAACAGACCCAGACAGGAGATCAAAATGGCCAGCATGCCAAAGTAGTTGACGAGCGAACTGACCTGCTGCTCGCTCCGATATAGCTTCTCGTAGGCTTCGTCCAGGAAGTGGTAGGTAAACGGATAATTTGGGTTAAATCGCTTTGTCAATTCTTCGAGGTCAGCGATGGCCTGATTGGTTTGTCCGGCACGGGTTTTTGCCAAAATATAATGCGCATATTTTGCCCCAAAACACACAACTAAAGGATTGATTGCCTGGTGTAAAGAGTTCAGGTGGAAATCTTTCATCAACCCGATAATCCGGCCTTTGCCCATCGAAAAGTTAATTTCTTTGCCGACCGGATTGTCGATTCCCATCAATTTTGCGGTGGCCTCATTGACGAGGTAATTAGAGGAGTCGGCGAGGCTGCCTGGTCGGAAGTCACGCCCGCTGAGCAGCTTAATGTTCATGGTGCGGGTAAACTCGCCACCAACCAGCATGGCCGATACATTTGTTTCCTGATTGGGGTCCTTGCCCGTCCATGTCAAATTGCCGGCTGTTGTCCAGGTGACATCAATGGGCAGGTCGGACGTCGCCGTGGCTGCAGCAACCGATGGCAAACGCATCACTTCCTGTCGAAATACCTCTACTTTCTCAGGATTGGCCATTTCGCCTTCTATAGGTATGTAAACCACGTTTTCCCGATCAAGCCCGAGGTGTTTCTCCTGTAGGTAATTCATTTGCCGGCTTACCGCCAACATGCCGACGATCAAAAATACGGACAGCGCAAATTGAACGACCACCAAGACTCTGCGGAAGGCTACCGGGCCTGAGCCGAATTGTAGATTTCCTTTAAGAATTCGAACCGCCTGTAACCCTGACAGAAATAGCGCCGGATAGCTGCCCGACAAAAAGCCCGTGAATACGACTAGTCCGATCAGCCCCAGCCAAAGTACAGGCGTCGATAAACTGAGTGCTATCTGTTTGTCAAACAGTTGATTAAATGTTGGCAGCGCTTGCCAAACCAGGCCTACTGCCAGCACAGCCGCCAGCAAGCTTGTCAGCAGGGATTCGCTCAGGAACTGACCGATCAAGGCAGGGCGCATGGCGCCGACAACCTTGCGCACCCCCACCTCCCTGGCACGGGTGGATGACCGGGCCGTGGCTAAATTCATAAAATTGATACAGGCGATCAGCAGAATAAATAGCGCAACCAGGGAGAAGGTGCGGACATACTCGATGCCACCACCCACTACCTTGCCGTCTTTGTATTCTGAGTACAGATGCACATCTGCCATTGGATGCAGAATGGGATATTGTACGGCGTTGAAATCGGCAGGTTGTTTGGCATGACGCACATACATGTCCTTCATGGCCGCTTCGGCCTGCGTGGCGGTGGCGTTTGGTTTTAGGCGGAGGTAGGTCAGAAACGAATTATTGCCCCAGTTATTCATCCACTCCTTCTCCTGCGCTTTCCAATTGACCATCCATTCGAATTGGATCGTTGCGTTAGTTGGGATGTTTTCAATAACGGCCCCCACTTTATAAAATGTAGCATTATCGAGTTGAAGCACCTTCCCCCGTGCCTGTCCCTCCGGAAAGAATTTTTCTGCCAATTTTCGGGTAATAACGATTTGATCCGGTTGCGCCAGGGCCATCTTGGGGTCACCATCTATAGCGGGTAGGTCGAAGACACGGAAGAAGTCGGCTGTTGCATAGCGGCCAAATTCCTTGGTTGCTTTTTCACCCGCTTTAATAAGTGTTTCGCTACCCCAGTTCGTTTTTGTGGCAGCCGCTACCTGAGGTATCTCGCTGCCAATAGCTTCCTGCAACGGCCCCGGCGTTGCATAATTAGTGCCAATTTTGCCTTTGTATTCCGCCTGGACACGCACGAAGTAAACGCGGTCTACATCAGGCAGAAAGCGGTCATAATTTAGTTCTTCGTGTACCCATAGACCAATGAGTAAAGCACAGGCCATGCCCAATGCCAGCCCAAAAACGTTGATACCAGTGTATAGTTTGTGGTTAACCAGATTCCTCCAGGCAATTTTGGCGTAGTTTCGGATCATGTCGGGGCTTAGAAAAAAGGTGGTCGTGTACTCAGGTACGTGCTTTGATTTGGCCATGGGCCGTAACAGCTTCAGGGCACTCAGGCTGTATCGCCAGTCGGCCCGTCGTTTGCCCACCGTTTTGACCCAGTAGGCGTAGAGTTCGAGCAGGTCGCCCTGCACTTCTTCGCCCGTGTTGGGATCGCCCCACCAGGTCAGGAGCTGGGTGGCCCAACGGGGTGGATGAATAGGCTTGCCCGATGGCTTTGGGGTCTTCATCGTTATTCGCTGCGTAAGCTCTTGACGGGGTTCATCAGGGCTGCTTTGATGCTCTGAAAACTGACCGTTAGCAGGGCGATGCTAATGGTCAGCAGACCGGCTAGCGCAAATACCCACCAGGCGATATCAATCTTGTAGGCAAAGTCCTGTAGCCACCGGTTCATAGCGTACCAGGCCAGGGGCGATGCAATGACGATAGCAACCAGTACCAGCTTCACGAAGTCGCGCGACAGTAACGCAACAACACTGGCAACCGACGCGCCTAACACCTTGCGAACGCCAATTTCTTTGGTCCGTTGTTGGGTTGTAAACATCGCCAGACCAAATAGGCCCAGGCAGGAAATGACGACCGTTAGTCCGGCGAAAATACTGAACAACTGCCCGATACGCTGTTCGGCTTTGTAAACGTTGTTGAAGCGTTCGTTCAGGAAGGAATAAGCAAAAGGCGTATTGGTTTGGGCTTTCCAGGTTTGCTCCACCGTTTTCAGCAGACCGGCTATATCGGTCGTCTGGATGCGCAGGGCCATCTGGTAGTTGTCGGACCCATAAAACATGACTAACGGGGCAATGCGCTGATGCATCGACGCGAAATGGAAATCGTTGACGACGCCTACAACCGTATACGTGCGTCTGCTCTCAGGGCTGCCGTTACCGACGGTCATAAGTTGTTGCCCAACAGGATTTTTCCAACCAAACTGTCGGACCGCTGCCTGATTGATAAGCACGGCAGCACTGTCGGTCGGAAAAGCTTTAGAAAAGTTACGGCCCTGAGCGATCCCGATCCCCAGCGTCGGTACGTAGCTCTCGTCAATATAGTAGGACTGCTCCCGGTAGGTAATCGACTCGCCAGCTCCGTTTTTTAATTGAAACCCATCCGTTGCCTGGTTAGAGGCTCCAGCGGGTAAGTAGCCTGCCAGCGTAACGTTACGGATGGAAGAGAGCTTAGCCAGTTCGGCTTTAAACGCATCCGCTTTAGCACCAAGGGAATAGGTGTCGTGGATAATCAGCACTTGATCTTTATCGAATCCGACTTTCTTATTCTGAATAAAATGGAGCTGCTGATACACCACCATAGTGCCGATAATCATGCTGATAGAGACGACAAACTGAGTCGTAACGAGGGTGTTGCGTAGCCAGCCGCTTTTAAAGCCCGCTCGAACCGTTCCTTTCAGGACGCTGATGGGCTTAAAGGCTGAGAGAAAAAAGGCGGGGTAACTACCAGCTAACAAACCAATCAACAGACTGGCCAGTAGCATGCCCGGCATCATCCAGCCATGTATGAGCGAACTGACCGAAAACTGTTTGTCGGCCAGTTGGTTGAAGCTCGGTAAGGCTACAACCACGATAACCAGCGCAACGAACAAGGCGATAAACGTGACCAGTACCGACTCACTCAAAAACTGCCCGACCAGTTGCTGTTTTACGGAACCCAGTACTTTGCGAATGCCTACTTCCTTCGCTCGTCCGGCTGATCCGGCCGTACTCAGGTTCATAAAGTTGATGCAGGCCACCAGCAGGATAAATACGGCAATGGCGGAGAAAATATATATGTATTGAATATCGCTGTTTGGCTCTATTTCATTCTCAAGGTGCGACTGAAGGTGAATGTCAGTAATGGGCTGAAACTGATAACTAAACCGGTCGCCTTTTCTATGGAAATCGACCAGACTTATACCCAGAAGGCTCTGGATTTCCGGCCCCATGTATTTACTGATCAACTCGGGCATTTTAGCCTTCAGGTTATCAATCGAGTAGCCGGGACGCAGAACCACATATGTATACGCTCCACTGGATAGCCACGTTTCGCGCAACTGAACCGAGCGAATAGACGCAAAAATGTCGTAGTGGAAATGCGTATTTAAGGGGACGTCCTGACAGACTCCCGTTACCCGAAAAAGGCCGCGTGTGCCCAGCGTCAGCGTTTTGCCGATAGGGTCCTGATTTCCAAAATATTTATGGGCCATTGTTTCGGTAAGTACCACCGTGTTGGGTTCAAGCAGCACCGTCTTTGCCCGGCCTTTTAGTAGCGGTATCGAGAAGACCTCGAAAAAGTTGGAATCGGGGAAAATGACATGCTCTTCTTTAAAACTTTCGTTCGCATTTTTGACGATAAACGTCCCTTCGTTGTACAGCCGTGTAGTGGCCTCTACCCCCGAATAGTCATGGAACATAGCTGGGCCAACGGGAACGCCAACGGGCGCAAGATTAATCGCTTTACCGCCAACCTGGCCGTCCATCGTTACGCGGAAAAGCCGATCGGCTTTGGCGTGGTAGTTGTCGTAGCTTAGCTCATGCTGGACAAATAACACAATCAACAGGCAGGTAGCCAGACCCATAGCCAGCCCGATAATATTGATGGCGGTGAATGCCTTACGGAGGACCAGGTTCCTAAAAGCGACTTTTAAATAATTTCGGATCATATCGGGGCTCAGAAAAAAGGTGGTCGTGTACTCAGGTACGTGCTTTGATTTGGCCATGGGCCGTAACAGCTTCAGGGCACTCAGGCTGTATCGCCAGTCGGCCCGTCGTTTGCCTACCGTTTTGACCCAGTAGGCGTAGAGTTCGAGCAGGTCGCCCTGCACTTCTTCGCCCGTGTTGGGATCGCCCCACCAGGTCAGGAGCTGGGTGGCCCAACGGGGTGGCTTAGCCGCTGCGTCACCAACGTTTCGGAAATGGTTCGGCATGTCAGTCTGGCGGTTTGGCTTTCCCATGGCTGTTTTAGGATCAATTGCCCATCAGTTGTAATGTTTGGGGAGGTAAGGCGCCCCACAACTCCTCCCGGATTTGCTTGACCTCCTGCAAGGCTCTACGTCCGGTTGCCGTAACGGCAAAAAAACGTTTTCGACGACCACCACGCTCTGCCGTAGCCCCGCCCATGGTCGACGTCAGAAAGCCTTTTTCGGCCAGGCGTTGCAGCGTCGTATGGACCGTACTGAAACCAACGGAGCGCCCCGTTTTTTGCTCAATCTCCTGGGTGATGGTAACGCCGTAAGCACCTTCATCCAGCACCGCAACGGTGAGCAGAACAATTTCTTCAAACTCTCCCAAAAAAGCCCGTTTCATAGCAGGGAATTATTTTATACGATTCTGTCGATCAAATGCGGTGCCAACCTGAGAAAAGCCATCATACCGCACTCTAGACGCATTTTTGCCAAAATAGACAATTGGTCTGGTGTCCAATAGCGGACACAAAACGTACTGAAACGGACAAGGCCACCCGTTTGGATGGCCTTGCTGATTTTACATGCATGAGGTTGTTATTCTGAGCGCAGGCTCTTGACCGGATTTATCAGGGCGGCTTTGATACTCTGGAAGCTCACGGTTAGTAGCGCGATACCCACCGCCAGCAGACCTGCTAACGCAAACATCCACCACGAAAGGTCAATTTTGTACATGAAGCTCTCCAGCCACTGATTCATGGCATACCAGGCCAGGGGAGAGGCAATGACAATGGCGATCAGGACCAGTTTGAGGAAGTCTCTGGAAAGTAGGGCCACTACGCTGGTAACCGATGCGCCGAGCACCTTCCGAACCCCAATCTCTTTGGTCCGCTGTTCAGCCGTGAAGGCCGCTAAGCCAAACAGACCCAGGCACGAAATGAAAATGGCCAGTATGGCAAAGTAAGTAGCCAGTTGACTGACGACCTGTTCGCTTCGGTACAGTTTAGCGTATTCCTGATCCGAGAACTGATAGGTGAAGGGGGTGAGTGGATTCAATTCTTTACATACTTTCTCCAGACTCGCAATGGCTTCCTGGGTCTTGCCCGCTTCGGCGCGGACCAGAATGGTGCCCCACTGTGGACGTCTATCCAGTCGGATAATGAGCGGTTCGATGGCCTGCCGCATCGAATTAAAATGAAAATCTTTCAGGACACCAATGATGTGTCCCTTATTCCCACCCCAATCGAGAGGTTTGCCTATTGGGTTTTTATATCCAATTTTGGCCAGGGCCGTTTCGTTGATGAGGAAGCCGAGGGTATCCGTTCCAAAGTCTTTCGAGAAGTCGCGGCCATCCTTCAAGGTCAACTTCAGTGTCTTGACAAAATCATAACCAACAGCCGTATTGGCGAACGTTGTTCGCAGGTTCGGGTCTTTACCGGTCCATCCGATATCATCAACGTGGTGGCCAAGCGCGGTTGGCGATTCCCGCATCCGGGAAACAGTCAGAATGCCGGGTAAGGCACTGATTTCTTCTTTGAATAAATCGTACTTCTGTGGTAAATCGCCTTCAACCGGGATATAAAGCAGGTTTTCGCGATTATAGCCCAGATTCTTCGTTTGGACGTAGTTCATTTGGCGGTAGATTACAATCGTACCGACAATCAGCATGATCGACAGTCCGAACTGAAAGACGACTAAACCCTGACGGAAAAAGGCCGCTCCGGCGCTAAACCGCAGGCTCCCTTTTAGCACCCGAATCGGGTTTAGCGATGACAGGAAGAGGGCGGGATAACTGCCGGCCACGAAGCCCGTCAGCAGGAGTAAACCCAGTAACGTAGCCCAGAATGCCGGACTAGTAACCGGTAGAACGAGCATTTTGCCGGTCAGGGTGTTGAAGGCTGGCAAAAGTAAGGCCACCAGCACAACCGCAATGATGATGGAAAAGGACGTGAGCAGCATAGCCTCGCCTACAAACTGGCCGATCAAGGCCGAACGAGCCGCGCCAACTACTTTCCGAACGCCCACTTCTTTGGCTCGTTTGGTGGAGCGGGCCGTGGCCAGGTTCATAAAATTGATGCAGGCAATCAGCAGAATAAATACGGCGACGATGCTAAACAGTCGTACATACTCGATCCGGCCCCCGTCGAGATAACCCTCTTTAAAGTTCGAATGCAGGTATTTTTCGGGATAGGGCTGCAGGCCTAATTCTACCAGAAAACCCTTCGTTTTTGGCACATATTTATAAATGAAATCTTTGATTTTGGCATCCACACGGGCCTGGTCAATGGGTTTGCCCATTCGGTCTGTCCGCAACTGTACATACGTCATCGGGTCCGTACTAGTCCAGGTTTTGGCCCAATCATTGTCTTTCTCGAAATCAACCCACGTTCGCAGAAAATCAAACTGCTGCGATGAGTTGGCCGGTAGGTTCTCAAATACGGCTGTCACCAATAAATCGACTTTGTTCTCGGCACGAATCGACTGGCCAATTGCTTTTTCTGCACTCCCGAAGAAGGCTTCGGCCATTTTGCGGGAGATCGCAATGCCGCCCGGACTACGCAGCGCCGTTGCGGCTGTTCCCTGCAAAAAAGGATAACTGAACATGGTAAAGAAATCGGCTCCTGCAAACGTCCCTTCCATTTTAATGATCCTTTCTCCTACCGAAAATGTGGTGGGATAATTGGACTCCATAGCCGTAGCATACTGCACCTCAGGAATAGTCCGTTTGAGTTCGTCGGCCAGCAAGCCCTGAGTAAAGTAACTGGCGTAGACTTTTCCATCGAAATGCTGACGCTCATAGATCTGGTACAGGCTTTTACCATTTGCATGAAAGCTGTCTACGCTACGTTCGTCCTGCACCCATAGCATAATGAGCAGGCTGCATGCCATTCCCAGCGCAAGCCCCAGAAGGTTAATGGCCGAAAAGGCTTTGTTGCGAATCAGGTTGCGCCAGGCAACGGTGAAATAATTGCGTATCATGTCAGGATGAAGAAAGTAAAGGGTCGGGTAATCCGACGTTGCATATTCAGTAGAGGGACGATCAATAATCCAGGGCCGCATCAGGCTAAACACATCGCGCACGTAGCGTCGGCGCGCCTGGTGCAGCCCCACCAATTTGACCCGTTCCTGGAACAGCTCGTCGAGGTCGCCTTCCAGTTCGTCCAGCCGATGGGGAGCGCAGAACCAGTGCAGCAGGCGGGTGGCCCAGCGCGGTGGGAGGGGGGTTGGCTTCATGTTTATTCGCTGCGCAGGCTTTTGACCGGATTCATTAATGCTGCTTTGATACTCTGGAAGCTCACGGTTAGCAGAGCAATACCCAGAGTGAGCAAACCCGACACTGCAAACACCCACCACTCGATGTCAATTTTGTACGCAAAGCTTTGGAGCCACTGGTTCATAGCGTACCAGGCAATGGGCGAAGCAATGGCAATGGATAATAAGACCAGCTTGATAAAGTCCTTTGTTAGTAGAGCAACTACGTTGGTTACAGATGCACCCAGCACTTTCCGAACCCCAATTTCTTTAGTCCGTTGTTGGGCCGCAAAAGCGGCTAAGCCGAGTAAACCAAGGCAGGAAATCAGGATCGAAACAATCGTGAAGGTGTTAACGATCCGGGACGTGCGGGTATCTGACTGGTAGTTTTTCTGAAAGTCTTCGTTCAAAAAACTGTATTCGAACGGCTCATTGGCAACCAGTGTCTTCCATCTATTTTCTAGAAAAGGCAATACATCGCTCATATCTGTTGTTTGGATATGGGCCACCATGTAGTTGAACTGATTGCCAAGACTTAGATGAAATGCGTATGGTTGAATAGACTGATGTAAATCTGCAAAGTGAAAGTCTTTTACAACCCCTACTATTTCGTAAACATTGGTCGTGCCTTGCCAATCGAAATTGAGCTTTTGGCCAATGGCTTTTTTCAGCGGAATGGCAAATTTGCGCAATGTAGCTTCATTGACGACGATCCGGCTGGCGGTGTCGCCGGGGAAATCTCTCGAAAATAACCGCCCGGCCACCAGTGAAAAACGCATCACCTGCATAAATTCGGGTGACACTCGGTTCGTTTTAACGTCCTGAATTTCGTTTACTGACTGGTCGGGCCGGTACAAGCTAAAGTTAGTCTGGTTGGTTATGCCGGGATAGTAGTCTGCTCCAGCAACACCGGCTATTCGGCTGTTTTTTAGCATCTCCTGTTTAATCGCTGAGTAGTTACTTCCGTGCAGAGGCACAACTAGTTGCTGATCTTTGACAAAACCCAGAGGTTGGTCACGGAGAAAGTTCATCTGCTGGCGAATCACAATAGTCGCAACAACTAAGCCAATAGCTACTACGAACTGGAACACGACCAGGCCCCTGCGCAGACCTAAGGATGAAGACTGATTGGTGAATCTGCCTTTGATCACGTCTACGGGTTTGAACACGGATAAATAAAACGCGGGATAGCTCCCGGCTGCCAGTCCGGTGAGCAGAGTGAGTATCAGAAACGCAATAATCGTGAGTGGATTGATCAACTCCGATGTGGCTAATGATTTACCTGTAAGTTGGTTAAATGCTGGTAATGATAGGCTGACTGCCAGACTGGCAATCAGTAAAGAGATGATAGCGAGTAGCATAGACTCGCCCAGAAATTGTCCGACTAATCCTTGCTTCCCGGCTCCCAGCACCTTGCGTACCCCTACTTCAGTAGCCCTCTTCGCCGAACGAGCTGTCGATAGGTTCATGAAATTGATACAAGCAATCAGAAGTGTAAATAGGGCAATAGAGCCCAGAATATATAAATATTTTGCGCTGCTGGTAGCTGTTACAATGTTGGCGAGTTGACTATATAAATGAATGTTTTTTACAGGAACCAGAAAGATACGTTTGTCAAAACCAGCTTTTTTTAAACTTTGCCGAACGTACTTGTTCATAAATGCCGCTAATTTTCGGTTGAACTTTTCTGTATCGGTGCCAGGCTTTAGGCGTACGTACGTATAGTACAGATTGTTTCCTGTGTAGGTGGCAGGTTGTTCCCGGATAAATGCAGCCACCCAACCCACCGACATCGGTACAAAGAAACGGGCGTCGATATGTGACCTCGCCTGTTCGCCTTTGTAGACCCCAGTGATCTTGAAGTTTTCGCCAAATCCCGTCGTACCGCCAACACGAATTGTTTTATTCAGAACTGGCGTGTTGCCAAACAGTTTGTGGGCCAATTCCTCCGACAATACGACTGAGTGAGGATCGTTTAAAGCCGTTTTGGCATCGCCCTCCAGGAATGTGTAGGAAAATACATCGAAAAATGTGGAATCAACTTGATAGCCTTTGGTTTCATAGAAGGAATTAGCCGGTTTTCCGCGTTCATCAACGGTCAATAACGTTCGGTCTTCAATGATATTTACCCAAAGCCGGGTGGCCTCCATAACCTCGGGGTATTCAGCTTTAAGGGCCTGTGCATAGGAGGCCGAAAGTTTGGGGTATACTTCATGACCGCCAGCATTGATTGCTTCGCTGTTGACCAAATACAAATCGTCAGCAAACTCATGATGCCTGTCGAAGGAAAGTTCGCTTCGGATGTATAAAAGCAACAGCATACAGCATGTCATACCTGTTGTTAGCCCAATGATATTAATGGCTGAAAAGGCTTTGTTGCGAACCAGGTTTCGCCAGGCGACCGTGAAATAATTGCGGATCATAGCAGGATGAAGAAAGTAAAGGGTCGGGTAATCCGACGTTGCATATTCAGTAGAGGGACGATCAATAATCCAGGGCCGCATCAGGCTAAACACATCGCGCACGTAGCGTCGGCGCGCCCGGTGCAGCCCCACCGACTTGACCCGCTCCTGGAACAGCTCGTCGAGGTCGCCTTCCAGTTCGTCCAGCCGATGGGGAGCGCAGAACCAGTGCAGCAGGCGGGTGGCCCAGCGCGGTGGGAGGGGAGTGATGAGCTTCTTCATGACCAGGCCGTTCGGGGAATGGCATCCCACATTTGATTACGCACCTGCCGAATCTCTTCCAGCGCCCGTCGGCCGTAAGCGGTCACCGAGTAAAGCCGTTTCCGCCGACCACCCCGCTCCGATGTTACACCCCCCATCTCCGACTTGACCAGCCCTTTTTCCTGAAGTCGGTTCAGGGCCGAGTGGACAGCCCCCAGATTGACCGGCCGATTCATTTGTTGCTCGATCTCGGAGACGACCGCTGCCCCATACGCATCGCCCGACTGAATAGCGACTGCCAGTAAAACGATCTCTTCAAATTCGCCTAAGTACGTTCCTTTCATCAGAATTTATTAGTTGTGTATATGTATAACAAATGCCTCGCCAAACTAAAAAAAGAGCCATCCTGCGTAGGAATGGCTCTTTTTAATAAATCGACAAGAAAGCAATTGTCCAGAACCGGACATTTTTCGTACGCTTCTGGACAGTACGCATTTGGATAACCCGGCCTGTTCAGAAACCAAAGAGGTAATGTCATTCGGCACTTCGCAGGCTTTTTACCGGGTTCATCAGGGCGGCTTTGATGCTCTGGAAACTCACCGTTAGCTGCGCTATACCCACCGCCAGCAAACCCGCCAGCGCAAACATCCACCATTCGATGTCGATTCGGTAGGCGAAATCCTGTAGCCATTGATACATGGTCCACCACGCGAGGGGAGTCGCAATAAGAATGGCAATCAGAACCAGCTTCAGAAAGTCTTTGGAGAGCAGGGCGACAATACTGGTGACCGATGCGCCCAGCACCTTCCGAACTCCGATTTCTTTGGTCCGCTGCTCGGCAGTAAACATGGCCAGGCCAAACAAGCCCAGGCACGCAATGAAAATGGCAATGAAAGCGAATGAATTAGCCAGTGTGCCAATCAGCGTCTCGCTCTTGTACTGCTCCTTAAAGCTCTCATCGGCAAAGCGATAGGCAAATGGATAAGCCGGGTTAAATTGTTTGGCGAGCCGCTCCATGCTTTTGAGGGCCTGTTCTGTCTGGCCGGGGTGGGTGCGAACCAGCAGCGTGTTGTTCACCGAATCCAGGCGAAGAATAAGCGGCTCGATGGCAACGCGTAAGGAGTTCAGGTGGAAGTTTCTGATCAAGCCTACAATCTTGCCCGACTTACCCCAGAATTTTAAATTCTGGCCTACCGGATTTTTCATGCCCATGCGTCGGGCCGCTTCTTCGTTAACGATGTAGTTTGTGCTATCGGTAATGGTGCCTTTGGCGAACTCCCGGCCCTCGAGAAGCTTGATTTTCATCGTTTTGACAAAGTCGTAGCTGATCGCCATTTGGGTGAAAAGCGTCTTGTCATTCTGGGGCTTGCCGGTCCATTCGACACCAATGGTCGAACTGCCAATTTCCATCGGGTCGTTGCCCGCCGAAGAAACAGACTGAATACCGGGCGCTTGCAACAATTCCTGGCGGAAGGGCTCGAATCGTTTCGGGAGATCGCCTTCCAGCGTCATATACACCACATTTTCGCGGTCGAGGCCGAGGTTCTTGGTGCGAATATAATCCACCTGCCGACCAGCGATCAGCGTGCCGATAATCAATAGCAGGGATAAAGCAAATTGAAATACGACCAACCCCTGCCGAAATAACACCGCTCCTGAGTTGAACCGGAGGGTCCCTTTAAGGACTTTCACCGGTTGAAGCGATGACAGGAACAGGGCCGGGTAGCTACCCGAGACAATCCCCGTTACCAGGGCCAGTCCTAACAACGTCAGCCAGTATAAGGGATTGGCGTATTGGATCTCTATTTGTTTCTCCGTCAGCGTATTAAAGGGCGAGAGGAGAATAGGTACCAGAACAATGGCAATGAGTAGTGAAAACAGGGCGGTCAGCATGGCTTCGCCTACGAACTGCCCCACAAGGTACGACCGTTCGGCACCCACAACTTTCCGTATCCCTACTTCCTTTGCCCGTTTTGCGGAGCGGGCTGTGGCCAGGTTCATGAAGTTGATGCAGGCAATAATCAGGAGAAAAATAGCCACGATAGTGAATAGTCGCACGTATTCGATACGGCCGCCGTCTGGCTGGCCATTCGTGAATTTCGACTGTAAGTAGGCCTTCTCATACGGAAAAAGGAAGGTGGTGATGGTTGTTACGTTTTTGTCATGCTGCCGCACCATGTTCAAAATTTTGGCATTGACCGTCTTCACGTCGGCATTCTGGTGTAGCAGGGCATACGTCCTGATGCCGTTGTTTTCCCATTTTTCGAGCCATTTGTTCTCCTTCTCGTAGGGGGCTTCGGGCAAAACGAAGTCGAACTTAAGCGATGAGGTGGCCGGAATGTCCCGAACAACGCCCGTAACCTGATGATCTTCTTTATTGTCGACGCGAACCATCCGGCCCAGCACATCGGTCCGGCCAAAAAGCTTTTGGGCTACTTTCTCCGAAATAACGATGGCCGTTGGACCCGTAAGCGCCGTTTTCGACTCACCATGAACCAATGGGAACGAGAAGATCTGGAATAGATCGGGGGATGAATAGCGGCCCTTTTCTTTGTACGCTTTGTCGCCTACCGTCAGCAGGTGTTCTTCCTGCCAGGTAATCTTGACGGACCGTTCTACCTCCGGAATTTCGGCCGTCAGGGCGCTGGCCATTGGGCCGGGTGTGGCTGAGGTAGTACTGATGTCGTTGCCGGTCCATTGCTGATTTTCCATCACCTGATAAATGCGCGGACCATTGGTGTGGAACTGGTCGATGCTGCGTTCATCCTGCACCCAGAGCATGATGAGCAGGCTACAGGTCATGCCCAGTGCCAGACCCAGCACGTTGATGAGCGAAAAAGCTTTACTCTTGGCAATGTTGCGCCAGGCAATTTTGATGTAATTCCGAAGCATAGTTCCAGCAGTTGAGGGGTATCTTGATCAAAGACAGCAGAAAATCGCTTTCGTTGCTTGGGATTAACCCAGGTACAAACATGAGTGGCAATTTTAGTCAACCTGTGCGCAATTTGTGGCAGTATAGGCGAACAGAACGTGTAGGATAACCCAGGTGGCGAGGTAACAGGGCGGTCCTGTAGGGACTATTACACAACTTAAATTATAAGATAACAGAATAGTAATAACTTCTTGTCATTTGAATCTCAAATAAGCCATAATCTTTGTGCATCTTTATTCTATTCGTTAAATCACTTCGTTATGCTCAATTCCAATAAATCAAGAACCATTTTCATTACCTGTCTGGTAGCGGGGGCAATCATGGTCGGCTGTCATTCCTTCAGCGAACTGGCCCCGGCGGTTGACCCCAATACCGTGCTTCGTTCGGCCCGGGTGCAGGCGGTTGCATTATCGGAGGGATTCGAGGTCGGTTCGACCAGCCCAAAAACGGCGTACGATGTTTCGCCAACCGGCTCATCCAGCGGGGACAATGTAACGCTCCAATCAAAATCCTGGAATCTGTATGATGGCGTAATCGGGAATCTCAGTGGCGATTTGAAAGCTGGAGCCTGGTCGGCCCGGATTCGGAATACGGGCAAACTAACCATGCTGTTCGACGTCACGTCGGGTATCAGTACGGTCAGTATCAAACATGGTACCTATGGCTCCGATGCGGCAAGCCAGTGGAGTTTGTGGTACTCGACCAATGCGGGCAGTAGCTGGACGCAAACCGGGGCTACAGTAACAACAACCTCAACGCTTCAAACGCAAACCTTTACGCTGAATGTAGCCGGTAGTGTTCGTCTGGAAATTCGAAAAGTGTCCGGGTCAACGAACCGAATCAACATCGACGATATAGCCGTTACCGACAATTCGGGTGGTACAACGCCACCTGCGACGGGTAAGACCTTTTTGTTTGATGCCAGTAAACGCGAAAACGCGGGCAGTGCCGATTGGCAAATTGATGCCGACGGTACTGAAAACGTACCGATGTACACCGGCGGAACAACGGTTGAAACACTTGCGCAACGTTTCCCCACACCATCGTATACAGGCATTACGTCGAGCACCACAGAAACGTACTGGCGGGGCGCTATATCATCTTGGGCCATCGAGCTGGTGAAGCGGGGAAATCTGGTCGAAACACTGCCCAGTGGCTCAGTCGTTACCTATGGCAATTCGGCTAATCCACAGGACCTGAGCAATTATGCCGTTTATGTGGTGGTGGAACCGAACCGATTGTTTTCGGCAGCGGAAAAAACAGCGATCATGAACTTTGTCTCGAATGGGGGAGGGCTGATGATGATTGCCGACCACACGGCTCCCTCGCTGACGGGCACGGATCCCAATGGGTATAATCCATCGGATCGGGATGGCGACGGCTATGATTCACCCCGTGTCTGGAATGACCTGATGTCGAACAACGGAATCAATAATAACAAGCCGTTTGGCTTTACGATCGACTATGTAGACATCAGTGAGAAACCAACCACGAACGTGTACACAGGCTCGAACGCCAACGCACAGAAAGTACTGGGTGGTGTAGCCGGAACGGCGTCTAAGCTGGCATTTTATAACGGTTCGACCGCTACCCTTTACCCGGCCAGCAATGCGAATGTGCAGGGATTATTCTGGCGGATGAGCAGCACCGTAGGCAGCACAACGAGCGTGATGGCGCTGTTGTCTACTTATGGCAGTGGACGTATTGTGTTTATCGGGGACAGCTCACCCGCCGACGACGGAACGGGTGATCCGAACGATAGCCTGTTTAACGGTTGGTCGGGCGATGCGCCTTCGGGTTACACATCGCACCCGGCCCTACACATCAACGCTTCGCTGTGGCTGGCTAAGATTCAGTAAGTTGCTGTATGCCGACCGCCCGTCTGGCGGTCGGCATACGGTTATTCGCTGCGTAATGAGTTGACCGGATTCATCAGAGCAGCCCGAATGCTCTGGAAGCTGATTGTGAGTAGGGCAATTCCCGTTACGAGTCCTCCAGCCAGGGCAAAGATCCACCACACAATGTCGATTTTATAGGCAAATCCCTCTAACCATTTGTTCATGGCGTACCAGGCCAGGGGCGATGCTACCAGAATGGATATCAATACCAGTTTCAGGAAGTCTTTAGAGAGAAGCGTAACGATGCTGCTGACCGATGCGCCCAGTACCTTCCGCACCCCGATTTCCTTTGTGCGGGCTTCGACCGAAAAGGTCATCAGACCCAGTAAGCCCAAACAGGCTACCAGTAACGTAAGGGCCGTAAAGCCGTTGAATAAGCGGGCTAACCGTTCCTCTTTCGCATAGAGTTTGTCATACGCTTCATCCAGAAAATAGTAGTCAAATGGCGCTGATGGGCGACTGCGCTCATAAATAGCTTTGAGTTGGGCGAGTGCTTCCGGAACATTGGTTTGTGGCCGTAACCGAATCAGTAAATACCCACCATTGGCCGTAATGGACCGACTTGTATCACTCACAACGCTCAGCATCATTGGCGAAACCGGTCCATGCAGACTATGTACATGAAAATCGGCGACAACGCCATCGGGGCTTCCGTTGGCAGCGGTGCCTTTAAAAGGAGACGGTTGCTGAAGAGGGTTGCCGCGAATACCCGCTTCTTTCAGAACGGTTTGATTATAAACGGTTAACTCTTTTGAAACGGCACCCGTTTCCCAGCCAGCGGGTGGGTATTGCCAGCGCACCCCCATCATGTCGAAAAAAGGTTTATCTACGGTCAGTGCGTTGACCATAAGCTGTTTTTTTCCTTTGGCCGTTTCCATGAAATAGGTCATGATGTTAGGCGAAAACAACTTTGTATTCGTTGCGGCAACATTGTTGACGCCCGCCCACTGCCGAACCGCATCGCGAATGGCTGTGAATTGGGACGTCAGTTCACTGTCGATATACATACCAACGACCTGTTCTCGATTGATACCCAAATTCTTGGTTTGAAGAAACCGCATCTGGGTATAGAGCACCAGGCTGCAAATCAGCAAACCAATGCTAGCGGTAAACTGAAGGGTGGTAAACACCTGTCGTAATCCAGCGCCACCAAACCGGACGTTCGTTGTTCCTTTGAGCACCACTGCCGGCCGAAATCCCGATAGGAGCAACGCCGGATACGCTCCTGCCAGTACCGAGCAGACCAGCCATAACGCCAGCATCAAGCCCCAATAAGGCCCCTGCGCCAGGACCCGGTTGTCCATCTGCAGACCAAGAGCTTGATTGGCCCAGGGAAACAGTGCCTGAAGTACCGCCAGCGATAAGCCAAAGGCCAGCGTAGTGGTTAGAAATGATTCGATAAAAAACTGGCCGATAAGCTCCTGGCGTTGCCCGCCAATGGCTTTACGAATGCCGACTTCTTTCGCTCGTTTGGTAGCGCGGGCTGTGGTTAGGCTAACATAATTAATGACCGCCAGTGCCAGAATGACCAGGGCTATGGTGAGCAGAACATACAGCGATTGCCGGGTACCTTTCGATTCACTACGGCTATCCAAGTGTAAGGATGACAGGACTTCGAGCAGGTATTTGGCCGAAAGATCAACAAACTGCAGGTCTGATTTTACCTGTTGCAGTTTCTTCTCGACGGCTGTTGGACGTGTACCCGGACGTAAGACCACATACGTGCTCAGGAAACCACCTCCTTTCCAGACTTGCTGCTGCTTGGCCCCCAGAGTAGGCATAGAACTCAGGGAAACCAATGCCCTGAAGCCAATTACTGAATTTGTCGGTAAATCGTCGAGTATGGCCGATACGGTAAGCGGGAAATGCTTGTCGAAAATCAGCGTTTTTCCAACCGGGTTTTTATCGCCGAAATATTTCTCTGCCAGTTGACGAGTCAATACGATACGACCTGGTTCGCTCAGTGCTGTTTGCGGATCGCCCTGGAGTAGTTTCAGTCCCATTACGGGTATGATCGATGCGTCGGCATAACCAATGTTCAGTTCTTTGAACCGATGAGTTGCATCGGATTGTAAGACCACGTCGCCGAGCCCATCCGACCAACGGACAACTTGTTCAACTTCTGGAACCTGGCGTTTTATCTGACGGCCAAACGATTCGTGCAAGTTGGGAAAGCTGATTTCCTCTCCGCCATATGTAGCGACCGACATAATCCGATAGGTGCGGTCGGCGAAGGGTTCGAACCGATCATAGTGGAACTCATGCCAGACATACAGCGCAATGAATGTGCTGACGGCCAGGCCAACCGTGAGCCCAACAATGTTCAACGCACTGAACAACTGGTTTTTCCAGAGCTGGCGCAGGGCAATGGCCAAATAGTTTCGGATCATAGCAGGACTTAGGAAAGTTGTTGAATACGTTGATTTAGGTCTGGCGGCAAAGCGAGGCTTTATAAAGCCCAGGACATCCCACCAGTAGCGCCAGCGGGCCCGCCGTTCACCAATACGTTCAACCTGATAGGTGAACTCTTCGTGTAAGTCGCCCTGCACTTCTTCCAGGCGGTGAGGAGCGCAGAAGAAGCGGAGTAGGTGGTCAGCTAAGCGGGGTGGAGTGGTCCGGCGATTCAGTTTCATTGCTGTAGTGCCGACCATCCCGGTCGGACTTGAACTAATATTTATCCAGCCGACCGGGATGGTCGGTACTACTCACTTCTCAACGATTTCACGGGGTTCATCAGGGCGGCTCTAATGCTTTGGAAACTAATTGTTAGAACAGCAACTGCACTAGTTACCAGACTGGTTAGAGCGAACATCCACCACTCAATGGAAGTTGGATAGGCAAAGTTCTGCAACCACCGACTCGTAGCCCACCAGGCCAGGGGAAAGGCGAGAACAATGGCAATGAGTACCAGTCGAAGGAAGTCTCCGGAAAGCAGTACAATAAGTCCGGCCACCGTAGCCCCCAACACCTTCCGAATGCCAACTTCTTTTGTGCGTATCTGGGCAGCATAGGCAGATAAGCCAAATAAGCCCAGGCAGGAAATAAGTATAGCAAAGAGGGCAAACACATTCAGTATATTGCCCACCCGTTTTTCTGAATCATATAAACGGGCCATTTTTTCATCCAGAAATGTGTAGATGAACAGACTGCCGGGCGACAAACGAGCCAACGTAGATTGGGCGAACTGTAAAGTTTCTGCCAGGTTGTTTCCTTTTGTTTTTAATAGAAAGTAATTGGCCTGTCCTGGATGCTGAACAATAACCAGTGGATCGACTGTGGTGTGCAGGGAGGCAAAATGGAAATCCCTGACAATGCCTACTATCTCGCCTGTGTCCCCTAAGGATACCGCTTTTTGCCCGATGGGCGAATCCAGTTTGAGAGCTTTGGCTGCCGCTTCGTTCAGGATAAGCGAAAAGTGGGCGTTCTCTGTTTTCCTGACGAAATTTCGACCTGCTTTCATCCCGACCTGTAAAAGTGGGAGCGTATGTTCGTCAGCCCACATAAATCGAAGTTGAGTCGCATCGTCAGGTTTCCCCAGCAGCGCGAGCATATCTGTACCGAATCGGTCACCCGGTAAGGTAGAAATACGGGCTACATTCGTGATGGCTGAATTTTTCTGAAATTCCTGCTGAATCACGTCGGCTTTGTTCCACATGTCACGCCCGTACAGCTTTACAGCTATTACCTGGTCTTGGTCGAAGCCCAGGTCCTTTGTCTGGAAAAACTTCATTTGACGGTATACGACAATCGTACTGAAGATCATGAATACCGAAACACTGAACTGAAACACAATCAGACCTTTTCGAATTAGTGTAACTGAAGAAAACTGGCTTTTCTTTCCTTTCAGGGCATTAACGGGATCAAAATTAGAAATGAATAAGGCCGGGTAAAAACCGGCAATCAGGCTGATGAGCCCAATCAGTAGCACCAGTAGTACTGTATTCGATGCCGTCAGCAATTGCTCAAAGCGAAGCGTCTTTGCTGCCAGTTCGTTATAAAAAGGAATGGCCAGCCGGAATAAACCAAAGGCTACCAAAGCAGCTGCCAGCGTCAGTATGAATGATTCGCCCAGAAACTGTCTGATGAGTTGGCCTTTGCGGGCACCTAATGCCTTTCGAACGCCCACTTCTTTCATTCGGTTAAATGCCTGGGCTGTGGCCATATTGATGAAATTCACCGAGGCTAACAGCAGGATAAACAGGGCCGCTATGGAAAAAACATACACATAAGTAATGTCACTATTAGGCCCCATTTCCTTCTCCAGCTTCGAGTGCAGGTGAATGTCCGTAATGGGTTGAATAGGCGTTCTTCGGGTTGCCAGGATTTCTTTTCTGGTTTCGCCTTTGGCTTCGTAAAACTTGACCATGAACTCCGGAATTCGCGCTTCCACATCCGAACGTGAGGCACCATTATTCAGTAGGACGTAATTATAAAAGCCAGCCCACCCTCTATTTTCCAGCGTATTTTTGTCCGTATAACTGTAAAAGGTGGACATAGAAATCAGGTAATCGAACTGTAAATGCGTGGGGAATGAATAGGGTTTTATGACACCCGTCACGGTCAATAGACGTTTATCCAGATCATCCTGAATCCGTTTGCCTAATGGGTCTTCATTCCCGAAGTATTTGGTTGCCATTGCTTCCGTGAGGACAATGGCGTCAATCTGTTTGAGGGCTGTTCGTGGATCACCTTTCACAAACGAAAGGTCGAATACATCCACCACGGTCGAATCGGCATAATACCCGCTTTTCTCCTCGAACAGCTTTGGCGCTCCACCGGATGGTGCATAGCTGAATACCCGATCTGGATATGGGCGATGAAATCGGGCCACGGTTTGGACCGCAGGGATAGCCTTTTGCATTTCTACTCCCAAAATAGGTGACGTTGCTGCCCATTGTCGGCTTTTCTTGTCAATATTTTCCGACGTAATTCTGAAAATCCGGTCTGCTTTTGAAAACCCGTTGTCATAGGTCAACTCTTCCCGCACATGAAGAATTATCAACAGGCTACAAGCCAGTCCTAAGGCCAGACCGGTTATGGTAAGCGTACTGTTTAATTTGTAGCGGAGCACGTTTCGCCAGGCAATGGTAAAATAGTTGCTTAACATAGCAGTAGTTGTTGAATTTGCATATGGGTATTCTCCGAATCGTGGGTGATGCACGGTTCCCCGTCGGGACATTCCAACCGCCGTCGTTCGTTTTATGGCGAAAGGCTTCATAAAACCCAGCACATCCCGCCAGTAGCGCCAGCGGGCCCGTCGCAGGCCAATGCGCTGAACCTGCCAGGCAAACTCCTCGTGCAGATCGCCCTGCACTTCTTCCAGCCGATGAGGGGCGCAGACCAACCGAAGCAGGCGGTCGGCGAACCGAGGGGGCGTATGCATGGCTGTTCTATTCGCTGCGTA
Organism: Spirosoma radiotolerans; assembly: GCF_000974425.1. Classification (NCBI taxonomy): domain Bacteria; kingdom Pseudomonadati; phylum Bacteroidota; class Cytophagia; order Cytophagales; family Cytophagaceae; genus Spirosoma; species Spirosoma radiotolerans. The sequence goes on along the minus strand of NZ_CP010429.1, from coordinate 4,550,606 downwards.
ATGAGTTGACCGGGTTCATCAGCGCGGCCCGGATACTCTGGTAACTGACCGTGAGTAGGGCAATGGCGAGGGCCAGCAGCCCCGATAAGGCAAAGACCCACCACTGAATGTCGATTCGGTAGGCGAAATCCTGCAACCACCGATTCATCGTGTACCAGGCGACGGGAACGGCGATGACAATGGCGATCAGAACCAGTTTGATGAAATCTTTGGCCAACAGTTGAATAATGCCGCTTGTGCTGGCACCCAGTACCTTACGAACTCCAATCTCGCGGGTACGTACCTGTGCTGTGTAGGTGGCCAGACCAAATAAACCCAGGCAGGAAATGAGAATGGCAATGGTGGAGAAAATATTGAACAGCATCCCTGATTGCTGCTCCGACTTGTAGAGGTTGTTGAATGAATCGTTCAGGAAGGTGTAGTCGAACGGATAATTCGTGTTGTATTGCTTCCACGACCGTTGGGCAGCTGCAACAGCCAGCCTGGCGTCATTGCCGGTTGTTTTAACATAAATGGCCTGCATCTGCTCGGGGGCGTAGTAGAAAATAGCGGGCTCTATTTTCTGCCGCATCGAGGCAAAGTGAAAATCGTTGACAACGCCGACAATCGTTCCGGTGTGATTCCACAGTCTGAATCGTTTCCCAATCGGGTCTTTAATCCGGGCCGTCTTTACGGCGGTTTCATTCAGGATAAAATGCAGCGAATCGGCAACGGCACCGGTAAAATTGGCGCCTTGCAACAAGTTTATTTTAAAGAATGGAATAAAGTCTTTATCGATGGCTACCGGCCACATAAACATGGTTTCACCTTTCTCTTTCCCATCCCATTCATTATCGCCGGTTTGACCGCCCAGGCTGACAATGTTTGAACTGGCTCGGGTAACGGCATCGACGCCGGGCTGGTTCAGGAGCTGTGCTTTTACCACATCGTAATGCTGGCTCATATCCCGCATAAAAAACCCAAATACATGCGTTTTATCGTACCCCAGTTCCTTCGAGCGGATGTACTGTAGTTGGTTATTGATAATGAACGTTCCCGCGATCAGGATGACAGAAACCGCGAACTGGACGACAACCAGTATTTTTCGGAAACTAGCTTCATTAAGCCGGGATGAGACCTTTCCTTTCAGGGCTCTGAGGGGTTCAAAGGAAGAGAGTAACAGGGCCGGATAAAGGCTCGATGCGGCCAGCGTTCCGAGGATCGTCAGGCCAATGAGCTGCCAGATGCGGTAGTCAGAAAAGTCAAGGGCAAGCTGCTTGCCCGAAATCTGGTTGTAGAAAGGGAGCAGCCCATAAATAAGGCCAATGGCCAGCACGGCCGCCAAGGAAAACAAGAGCGCGGTTTCAGTCAGGAACTGCACAAATAGCTGGCTACGGGCCGCGCCTACGATCTTGCGCATGCTGATCTCTTTGGAGCGTAGCAACGAACGGGCTGTGGAGAGATTAACGTAGTTAATACAGGCTATCGCCAGAATAAGCAGGGCAATAATAGAAAACATCCTGATCGTTTCAATCCCGCCTTCCGAACCATCTGCTCTGTAGAGGTGCATGTCGGGCAGGGGCTGAAGCAGGTACGTAAGGTCTGTATCGTCGGGCTTGTTACGGAGGTGAATCGTACGTAGTTTATCGGTCAGACTGCTGGTGGATGCGCCTGGTTGAAGCAACAAATAGGTGCTGTAGTTAAAATTACTAAAGTCGTTAGCCTGATTTCTACCATCTGTTCTGTTGTGATACATGCCCTCGAACAGCAACGGAAGAGGCAGGATCATGTCGGCCTGGATGCTCGAATTTTTGGGAAAATCCGGCGTGATACCGCTCACCTTAAACGCATTGTTCTTATCGACGATGAGGACTTTTCCGAGTGGGTTCTCGTCGCCGAAATAGCGTTTGGCCGTGCTTTCGGTCAGCACAACCGAGTGGTTATCCGGGAAGGGCTTTGCCGGGTTTCCCTGCGTGAGTGCGAAGTCGAATACCGAGAACAAGCTCGGATCGGCAAACTGGGTGTGTTCCTCATTGAAGGTTTTATCCTTGTATCTAAACAGGGTATAAGTGCCGTTGTGAGAAATGCGGACGCCGTCTTTTATGTCGGGCAGTTCCTGCTTGCCAAGCTCGGCGATTGGGGCAACAGTGGATGTCCAGATTTGGCGGCTATTGCCCGTACCAGCCCAGTTTTCGAGCCGGTATATGCTGGTTGCCTGGTGATGAAACCGGTCGAAGCTCAGTTCATCCTGCACCCAGAGCAAAATCAGGATACCCACGGCTAACCCGGCGGTCAGACCCGTCATGTTGATCAGCGAATAGAATCGGTTGTTTACCAGGCTGCGCCAGGCGGTTTTCAGGTAATTACGGAGCATAACAGGGCTTAGTAAGAAGATAGTTGAGTTCTGTTTTTCTTGACGTTTGATGGCAAATGATCCGCCCGTCCGGGGCTTCATAAAACCCAGTACATCCCGCCAGTAGCGCCAGCGGGCCCGCCGTTCGCCAATACGTTCAACCTGCCAGGCAAACTCCTCGTGCAGATCGCCCTGCACTTCTTCCAGCCGATGGGGGGCGCAAAAGAGGTTGAGCAACCGATCAGCCAGGCGGGGCGGGGTAGGCGACTGATTCATAGGCTAATGGCCGGGTTGAGTGGGTTTGGTAACCGGTTCCACAACGTGGTTCGTACTTCCTGAATTTCCTGCAAGGTCCGCTGACCGTAAACAGTCACCGTAAACAATCGCTTCCGGCGGCCACCGCGCTCCGGCGTGGGTTCGCCCATTTCCGATTTCACCATGCCTTTGTCTTCCAGACGCTGTAAGGCCGCGTGAATCTGATTCAGCCGTACCGAGCGGCCGGTTTGTTCGATGATTTCGTGGGTGAGGGCTACGCCATACGCCTGTCCCTCCAGCACCGCAACGGTGAGCAGAACAATCTCTTCAAACTCGCCCAGGTAGGTCCGTTTCATGGGGTCTAATTAGTTCTATATTTGCTGATCAAATGCCTTGCCAGAACTAATGATGGGCTTTTCAAGGCCATAAAGCCGGTTTTGGTTGAGTTATGCAGTTGGGGAATGTCCGATTCTGGACATTGGCCCGTCCTGAACCGGACGCCGGTGATTGGGTCTACATTCTTTCTCTTAAAACATCTCCGTCTGTAAACGACACACAAAGTGGGTAAAGTTGATACCACCTGCTCTTTAGTTCAGGAACATATCATTCTCTTTCCCATGAAATACCTAATAAAATCGCTGATCTGTGGGGCGCTCCTGGCGTTGAGCGCGCTGCCGTTGCTGGCGCAGAAAGGCCCGGAAGATAAAGCTGGCTGGAAACTGGGCGCTCAGGCCTATTCGTTTCGTCTGTTTCCTTTTACGGAAGCCCTGCGGAAGATTGACAGTTGTGGGCTTAAATACGTTGAGGCATACCCCGGTCAGGTTATTGGGGGCGGATTGGACGGGAAGATGGACTTTAACATGAATGCCACGACCCGGCAGGCGGTCAAAAAGCTGATCAAAGACCGCGGCCTCACGGTGGTCGCGTACGGCGTTGTCAGCCCCAAAACGGATGAGGATTGGAAGAATGTATTCGAATTTGCGAAAGACATGGGCATCCTGAACATCAACTCGGAGCCCACGCCGGAACAGATGCCACTGGTACGAAAACTAGCCGAGCAGTACAAAATCAACGTTGCGCTTCATAACCACCCCAAACCGTCGCGCTATTGGCATCCCGACACGGTGCTGGCGGCTATTGGCGGTAGCAAATACGTTGGTTCCTGTTCGGACATTGGCCATTGGGTACGTTCGGGACTGAACCCGGTCGAATGCCTGAAAAAGCTAAACGGCCACGTGCTGGGTATGCACTTCAAAGACGTGAAGAAAGATACACCGGAGGGGAAATACCACGATGTTGTCTGGGGCACCGGCGATTGCAACGTAGAGCAGGTCATTACCGAGCTAAAACGCCAGCACTTTAAAGGGCCAATCTCGGCCGAATATGAATACCATTGGGAAAATAACGGCCCCGAAATTGCCGAAAGCGTTAAAAATTTCCGGGAGATTTATAACCGCGTGAAAGTCCAGTAGTAGAGACGCAACCCTTTGCGTCTCTCATGCGTCAGCAACCTTATTTTAGCCATAAAGACAGTTAAAGCCGTCCGTATTGCTGACGTATGGGAGACGCAAAGGGTTGCGTCTCTACTCGGATCGTAAACTTCTTACCGGGTTCAGCAGGGCAGCTTTTATGCTTTGGAACCCTACGGTTACCAGCGCAATGGCAATAGCCAGAATACCCGCCAGCGCAAAGACCCACCAGCTAAGGTCGACTTTGTAAGCGAAATCCTTGAGCCATTGATTCATCGCCCACCAGGCAATGGGGGAGGCCAGCACTAAGGCCACGATTACCAATTTCAGAAAGTCTTTCGAGAGTAGGGTAACAATACTGGCCACCGATGCGCCGAGCACTTTTCGAACTCCAATTTCTTTAGTCCGTTGTTGGGCCGTAAAGGTGGCCAGGCCGAATAGACCCATGCACGAAATGAGAATGGCAATGGCGGTGGCGGTGTTAACGAGTTGGCCCGTTTTCTGCTCTTTCTCATAGAGCTTGGCAATGGAGTCGTCCAGAAACGTATACTCGAATTTATTGTCAGGATAGATCGTTTTCCACTGTTGTTCCATGCTGGCCAGCGTGGCTTTCATATCGCTAACCTGACGGCCCTTAGTGGCCAGTTTTACGCCAATATTTGCTGATCGTTGCGGCATATAGCCGATGAACACGGGCCCAATTTTTTCATGAAACGACTGTTCATGAAAATCGGCTACTACCCCAACAATAGGATACTTTTTGTCTTGGAAACTAAGCAGTTGATTCAGTGCATCGGCCGGTTTTTTAAATCCCAGAGCTTTCGCGTAGGTTTCATTGATGACGAGTTCCCGGAGCGAGTCGCTCTTGATGTAGTTTCGACCCGCGAGCAGGCGCAACTGATACAGTGGAATGAAATTTTCGTCGCCTATTTTGGCCGATACGTCCATCTCAATCTCTTTTTTGCCCTGATATTTTAGTTTGGTAACCATAAAGGCCGGGCCCATTGGTGGAAACCACTCCCTCGTAACGCGCTCAACACCGGCAAGTTGGCTGAGCTTCTGCGCCAGTACGGTGGCCTTTTCGTCTCGTCCGGGCCGGATGGAAACAATGGCATTCGTCGAAAAACCCCGGTCTTTGTTTCGCATAAAATTGAGTTGTCGACTGACCATTAGTGTGCCGATAATAAACACCAGCGAAACCGTAAACTGAAAGACAATCAGCCCCTTCCGTAAATAGCCTTTTTGCCCATTTTTAGTTGACGTCTGCCCTTTCAGCGTTAGGGCGGGAACATAGGAAGACAGCACCCAGGATGGGTAAAACCCAGCCAGAAGTGATGTACTTATCGTAACCGCCAACAAGAATGCCACTGTTTGCCAGCTAAACAAATCGAACGTCAGTCCCTGGGGCGTCAAGGATTGAAACGCGATCAGAATCGGCTTGACGAGTGCCAGCGAAAGGAAAACAGCCACGACGGTCAGGAACGTCGTTTCGCTCAAGAACTGGAGAATCAGATTGGCCCGACTACTGCCCATCACTTTCCGAATGCCGGTTTCCTTGGCTCGTTGTGCCGACTGCGCCGTCGATAAGTTGATAAAATTGATGGCGGCAATCAGTAGTATAAAGGCGGCAATACCCATCAGGCCGTAAAGCGTTGGCAAGTGGGCTTTTCGAGAGTAGTTGTCTGCGTAATCATCATTGAAATGAAGGTCAGAAAGGGGTTGTAGAGCAGGCGTAAATTTCAACTCCATTTCCTTCGTAAAATGAGCTTTGCCAAAACGCTGAAACTGAGCTGTGAGTTGGGCGGGCGTTGTTCCCTCAGGGAGCTTGACAAAGGCCTGCGAAGCGGACCAAATGTCGTTCCATTGACTCAGATCTATGCTTCGTTTGAGTTGGCTCGCCTGAATGGTAGCAAAGGAAATGAAATCCGTAAAGACAAGATCGCTCGGCTGTGCGAAATCGTTCACAATGCCAGCTACATGCATGCGTACGGAATCCTGATAAATGACTTCTTTGCCAATCATTTCCTGGATGGGTAGTTCGCCAAAATACAGACGGGCCTTTCGGGCTGACAGTACCAGATCAAACGGTTCTGTCAACGCTGTTTTCGGGTTGCCGGCCAGCCATTGATACGTGAAAATGTCGAAATATTGCGGCTCAACGACCACAATCTCATTGTGTTTGTTGCCCTCGAATCGCTTCGGCTTTTCCTTCCCATTTGGGACGAGCACCTCGGAAGAAATGTTGTGAAAAGCGGCTACGGTTTCCAGACCTGCGATTTCTTTTCGAATAGCGGCCGGAACGGCATTCGGGGGGAAACCTACGGGATGTTTCTCGCCCGTTTTACCATATTGCGCTTCTCCCACCAGCCGATAAATTCGCTCACCATTCGGGTGAAACGTATCGTAACTCAGTTCGTAATTTGTAATCAGGTAAATGACCAGACAGGCCGTTACGCCCAGCGTAAGCCCGAAGAGGTTAATCAGCGAACTGACTTTATGCTTAGTCAGGTTGCGAAGCGAGGTTTTAAAATAGTTGCGGAACATAAGTGAGCTAAGTAGTGCTGGTGAAGAATAGTCATTCACTTTCCGTTTCAAGGCAAAGGGCCGAATAAAGCGGAGCACGTTTGCCCAGTAACGACGATTTGCCCTTCGGATGCCTTCGGCTTGAAGATCCCGCACGAACCGCTCATAGAGATCGCCCTGGATTTCCTCCAGTAAGTGAGGGGCGCAGAACCATTCCAATAGCCGGTCAGCTGTGCGGGGTGGTGATTCGAGCGGTTTGTTTGAGCGGTTCATAACAGGTAAGTATTATTCAGTTTTTAAGCTTTTTACCGGATCAGTCATCGCAGCTCGTAAGGACTGCCAGCTGACCGTTAAAAAAGCTATGGAAATGGCGATGATAGCCGTGGCGATAAACATCCAGGCATTAATGCCTATTCGATACGGATAGTTGTTAAGCCATTGCTGCATGGCATACCAGGCCGCCGGAAACGCGAGAATGAACGATAGGGAAACCAACTTCAGAAAATCAGTTGATAGTAGTTGCACAATTGTCGCTACCGATGCGCCCAACACTTTCCGAATGCCAATCTCTTTGGTTCGTCGCTCGGCAGACAGGGTAGCCAACCCAAAAAGGCCGATGCATGAAATAAAAATGGTAAGGATTGCTCCGAAGAGCATCATTTGTTTCCACTTAGCCTCTGATTCATATCGCTTAAGGTTTTCCTGGTCCATAAACGCGTACGAATAAGGACTAATCGGGAATAGCTTTTTGAAGGTCTTTTCAATAAAATGAAGACTGGCCGTCTCGGTGTTGGGTTTAATTTTTATAAGCACCTTACCATAATCATTACCTAGTTTCATGGTAAATAATTGAGGCTTTATCTCCTGACTTAGCGACTCAAAATGATGGTCTTTTACAACGCCGACTACGGCATATTTTTTGTTTCTAAACCAGAAATCAACTACCTGGCCAATAGGCTGCTTCCAGCCAGCTTTTTTGACAAATGCTTCGTTTACCAGTACTGACTGGGACGAATCTGATGGAAAGACTGTGGAGAAATTTCTTCCTTTTAAAATAGGTATTTTCAAGAGGGGAAGATAGACTTCATTAACCGTTTCGTAATCAAAGTTTACTTGAGTCTCTCCGTTAATTTTAGCGGTTGTACCCCACCTGCCACCATTTTTAGGCGCAACATCAACGATGTTTTGATTTTTTACTAACTCTTCTTTCAGAAGGTTAGCTTCGCTGCGCTTTAAGTTTGCTTTATCAACTATGACCAGGTTTTTATCATTATAGCCTAAGTCTTTACTGGTCAGGTAATCAAATTGAGAATAAATAGTGAGTGACGCAATGATTAGAAAAGAGGCTAACGCAAACTGTAGCACAACTAATGACTTTTGCAGGTAGTTTTTTCCAGAAAGTTTGACGCGGCTATATAACGTTTGAACGGGACTGTAGCTTGACAAAATAAGAGCGGGGTAGAACCCGGATAGTAGGCTCGTCACCATGAATAGGAGGATGTATCCAGCAACCAGTTTGATATCAAACAAATACGAGAGTGAAAGAGCTTTATTCGCCAGTTGATTGAACGTAGGCAAGGCCAGTTCAAGTAGCATAAAAGAAAAGAGAAAGGCGGCAAAACACAGGATGAAGGATTCACCTAAAAACTGGATGATTAGTTGGGTTCTGGCCCCACCAACTACCTTTCTGACACCTATTTCCTTTGCCCGCTTCAAGGAACGGGCTACAGTTAAGTTAATAAAATTGATACAGGCAATCAGTAAAATGAACAGCGCAATACCGGATAAAATATACGAAAAGGTAGGATTACTTTCGTCAACAAGTCCGTTACTTGCTGGTAATTCTTTGCTCAGGTGCATGTCGGTAAATGGCTGCAGTGAGTAAACCGTTCTACCCGTAATGCCGAGCTTTTTAGCTACTGATTTAATGCTCTCCTGCGCGTCAGCTACATAAACCTGGTTCATTTTAGCCTCTACCATTTTTAGGTTAGCATCGGGACTAAGAATGACGAATGTATTCATGAAGACACTGAACCAATTTTCATTGTTCGCCATATCTTCATCCTTGATTACCATAGGCATAAGGATATCGAATTTAATTGACGAATTCTGCGGGCATTTTTTAGCGACTCCTGTTACGATATAAGGCTCAAATTTGTCATCGTCTTTAAAAAACAATGTCTTCCCAAGAGCATTTATGGTACCAAAATTTTTCTCTGCTACCTCTTCTGAAACTACGACCGATTTTGGGTTTTGTAGCGCAGTTTTTGGATTGCCAGTTAACAGTGGAAAGGAGAATATAGAAAAGAAACTGCTGTCTGCGAAGTGAATAAGCTGACTTTTTACCTCAGTGCCCTGTCTCATATCTTTCGTGTCTTCTCGATACCGAACGAAAGTCATTATCTCTGGTACACCCTCGTGAAACTTTGGACCGGGAAAAATGCCTGTATAAGGTTGTAAGTAATCGACTGCCCCGTTAGGCGTTAGTGATTTGCTGGTAATTCGATAAAGCGCCTGATGATGGGCATGAAAGCGGTCATAACTGACTTCATCTTTGGTATAAAGCATAATCAGCATGGCCGCTGCCAGACCTATACTCAGACCAATGATATTGATAGTCGAATACGCTTTGTTGCGAGTCAGGTTACGAAAGGCGATTTTAATATAGTTCTGTAGCATTGCAGGACTGAATAAAGGAGTTGGGGAATAGTCATTCACTTTCCGTTTCAAGGCAAAGGGCCGAATAAAACGGAGTACATTTGTCCAATAGCGACGATTTGCCCTTCGGATGCCTTCGGTTTGAAGATCCCGCACAAACCGCTCATAAAGATCGCCCTGGACTTCCTCCAGCAAGTGAGGGGCGCAGAACCATTCTAATAGCCAGTCGGCCCAGCGGGGTGGTTGGCCGTTGCCGAGAGATGTAGAATTCATATACTGATCGCTGGTAAGGCATTCGGAGAAATCGAATCCCACAACTGATTCCGCATGGACCGGATGTCGTGCAGCGCACGGCTACCCAGGGCCGTGACCGTAAACAGGCGCTTTCGCCGACCGCCCCGTTCGGCAGTCGCTTCCCCCATCTGCGACTTGAGCATGCCTTTCTCTTCCAGTCGATGCAGGGCCGCATGAACGGCACTGATGCTGACCGATCGGCCCGTTTGCCGATCCAGTTCATCGGTGATTGCCACGCCATAAGCGCTTTCGTGAAGCACCGCAACGGTCAATAAGACCACTTCTTCAAACTCACCCAGGTATGTTCGTTTCATGCCAAAAGAATAAGATTAACCTTTGTAGAACAAATGCTTTGCCAAATCATCAAATCCGGTTTTCTGATCTGGATTGGCCTGTTTTGCCCAACAGCCATTGTCCGAAATCGTACACTATTGTCCGAAGCTGAACAATCCGAACAGGAAGTGCGTAGGACTATGCACACGTGTCCGTACCTTTGCCGTCATATACAATTCTCACTACGGCTTACAGCCACCTGCTTCTATGGCTCTCAAAACGCTGGTTAAAATCTCGAATGTTACGAACCTCAGCGATGCCCGCTATTGCGCGGGGATGGGCGTCGACATGCTTGGCTTTTCGATGGATGCCGACTCGCCAGACTATGTAGCCCCAACGAAGTTTGCCGAAATAAGGGGCTGGCTTGCTGGTGTACAGATTGTTGGCGAAACCCGGTCGGTAGATCCTGAATCCATCGAGCAACTCCTGGAAACATACCGGCCCGACTTGCTACAGGTCGACGAAGCGGCTCTTCTTCCTTACCTGAGCACACTGGGTACATCCGATAGGGAACTCCGGTTCATTCTTCGGGCCGATGTCGCTCAGATGACACTCGACCAGCTTGATACCTTGCTCCAAACGGGAGCGGCCAATGCTGACTACGTACTGCTTGAGAGCAATGGACCCGTTAATATGGAGGATGAGCTGAAAACACTTCTCCAGCGGCAGACGACCCGGTATTCCATTTTGCTGGGAACGGGTATTTCTGCTGAAAATGTTCATGAACTGCTGGCAGAATTATCGGCGGTGCGCGGGATTGCCTTAAGCGGAGGCATTGAAGAACAACCGGGTAATAAAGAGTTTGGCGAGTTAATGGATATCCTCGAAGCGATAGAAGAGGAGTAAGTTTGTGGTTTATGGTACTCGGTTTATGGTTTGTGGTTTACGGTATACACATGAGCGCGTCAACACCGTAAACCGAATACTGCAAACCCAAATCCACTACTATGTATTACCTACTATCATTGAAAACATACATCCATCCATAAGCGCGTCCATTCTTCCTATTCTACTTTTGCAGGAGGTGTTCATCGGCTAGGTTTACATCGGTTTTAGACACTAGAAGCCATGAACAAACGCTTAGAACGTATTGCTGACCAGGCCCAGATTGGGGGCGTATGCGCTGGTATAGCGGATTATTTTGGAATTGACCGCACGCTGGTGCGTCTGTTATTTGTCATCGGGATTTTTCTGCCCCACTTTCCGGCGATTATCATTTATGTTATCTTGTGGATCGCATTGCCCGAGCGTCGTTCGGCTGGCTCTGTGCTTCAATCAACCGTTTACGCAAACCCTATTTTCATGAACCCTTATAATCCCAATAAACCTGCCTCGCCCGACCGGAGTCTCCTCGGTGGAGGGATTTTGATTCTCCTTGGCGTCATGTTTTTAATTGACCGCTACTTCGACATCGACTTTGGCGATTTGTGGCCCTTCATCCTGATTGCGATTGGTTTGTGGCTGATTTTTCGGGATCGTATCCGGACACCCTTCGACCCGAATCAACACGATCCCTATAAAAGTGATCCGTACAAAAACGACCCTTCTCAAAACGATCCTACTAATCCAACCAGCGGAACCTTGTAAATGATGTAGGGTGTAGGGTATATGATATAATTAATCCGACAGCGAATTATACATCATATATCCTACACCACACATCGTTTATATCCTATCCAATAAGTCTTATGCAACGAAGAAACGGGTTATTCTGGGGTATTTTTCTGCTCACGCTGGGGGTGCTTTTTCTGGCCCGGCGGGCAGGGGTTTTAGATGTAAACTGGCATTCGCTCGTTAATTTGTGGCCGGTGCTCCTCATTCTGGCTGGCGTTAATCTGATTCTGGAGCGACGCGGTAATCCGGCAGCTTTCATTACCACGGTTATGCTGGCCGTAGCGGTGCCAACAACTCTGTTTGGCTTTCTGTCGCACAACCGAGACCGCGATGAGTTTAATATGCGCTGGAATCACGATGATGACGACGATAACAATAATGAAAGCGATTCAGAGGATGACGACGATGACAGCGGTAATGCTGACAGCGATAACGATAATGAAGATGATTATCGGTCTGAACGTGATCGTCGTGATTCGGAAACGACAGAAACCCATACCAATACGTTTTCCGAATCGATGGAAGGCGACACGCGGGAAGCCGTGCTGAAATTATCGGGTGGCGCCGGGCGGTTTTTTATCAGTGAACCAACCTCCGAACTTATAAAAGCCGATACGAAGCAGACGGTTGGCACGTATTCCATGTCAGTGGACCGCGATGCAACAACGCACATTCCGACTATCGAACTAAAGCCAACAGAGGAAAAACAGAACATCGACTTAAAAGATGGTAAGTTTGAAAACCGGGTGGATGTGCACCTGAACGCAACGCCGATCTGGACAATGGATGTGGCCCTCGGCGCTGGTCAGGGCGATCTGGATCTAAGCGCTTATGCGGTCAGAAGCCTGAAACTCGGCGCCGGTGCGGCCGATCTCGATTTAAAACTGGGTGCCAAAGCTGATCAGTCCGACATAAAATTAGATGTGGGGGCCGCTTCCGTTACGGTTCGTATTCCTAAAGAAGTTGGCTGCCAGATCAGAAAAGATGGGGCGCTTAACCTGGAACAATTAGATGATTTTACCGATGTTGGCGGAGGCCAATTTGTCAGCCCTGGCTACGACACGGCCAGCAAGAAGATGACAATCCGCTTCAACGGGGGCATCTCCCGGTTTAAAGTAGTGAGGTATTAATCCGGAACTGCACAGGCAGCCCTGTGCGGTTCTGATTACAGTGATTTTCGGACGACCAGGTGGAACGGGTTCTCTACGTGTTCCACGCTGGCGTTTAAGACCAGTTGGGCGGCTGTGCGGCCCATTTGAGCAAAATCGGTGGAAATGACCGTGATGCCATCCAGTAAAAATTCCTTCAGGGGTGTGTCGTTGTAAGACAGAATACCCACTTCCTGTCCAACAATGTAAGGGGTTATTTTAATCCGTTTGATCAGCTCGACCAGATCTTCTTCCATCAGGTTAATGTATGCATGCTGGGGCTGAATTACTTCATTCTGAATGTCGTTGATCACCCGCGTTTTGAATCCATGCTCGTAACAAAACTTGTAAAACCCGTTCAGGATGGCCTTTGGGTGGTAGCTGTACGAGGGGAAGAGCATGCATAGCGTGGTATATTTTTTCAGCAACGGCAGGGCGTCCGTCAGCGCCTGGTACAGGTCTCGTTCGAAATTTTGAAAAACGGCCCCGTAACTGCCCGTTATTCCTTCCAGCAACTTATCCAGAATAACCAGTTTGTGCTTGGGCAGGCTATTGATCAGGTCATCGGCTTTTTCGCCCCCTTCAAAAAAATGCCCGATGATCACATAGTGGGTGTGGTTGCGGGCCTGCCGCTGAATCAGGTCCCTAAACAGGCGAAAATCATTGTTGTAAATAAAAAAGTCGATAGCGACGCCTGGTCCTAACAGTTCCACAAAGGAGTCGTAAATGATTTTCTTGTGGGCGCTTAACTTGTTGAATAACAGGAATATTTTTAAGTTATTTCCGGTTGGCGTATAGTTAATATAAAAGCCTTTCCCCTTAACGGCTCCAATTATTTCCTTCTCTTTCAGGAGTTCGTAGGCACGTTCTATGGTGCCTTTGGAGACATCAAATTCCGCACAAAGTTCGTGGATAGACGGGAGCTTGGCACCCGGTAGGATGTCCCGATTCTCGATACCTTCCACAATTGAGTTATAAATCTGCTGGTACTTTGGCGTGTTTGAGTAGTCGTTAATTTTAATATGGTAAAGCATGGCAAAGTAGAAATTGACATTGGGTTGACTAAAAAGTCAGTAGGCCCATGAATGTACTCTAGGTCTATAACTGCAGCGTCGTCTGCCTGTAATTTATGTGGCAGTTAACGTACTTCGCTCAATCTTATCCGAAGGTCATGATCCATAACCGACCAGATATGGAACCACTATATGTTTAAATTTATATTGAAAATACCAAGAATATTATCCAAATAATGATAGTAATGGGTATGTATAGGAAAGTTAACGGGAATGAGCTGGTAATATTTGGCTATCAAATTAGCTTTTTCCTAAGCCATTTAATTCCAGCCTATTTCACTCAATTCTGTTATACCCATGAAAAGACTCTATCAGTTAGTAGCACTAAGCATGGTAGCGGGCTCATTTACCTGCCTTGCTCAAGAGCCCAACCAAAGCCAGCAAAAAGAGCGTATACTGCCCAATGAGTTGATGGCGCTAAACGCCCTAAAGCATGTAGATAAGAGCGCAGTGGATATACCCATAACGGGTAAGGTGACGGACGAAAAAGGAGATGGCTTACCGGGTGTGAGTGTTGTTGTTAAAGGATCTACGCAGGGAGCAACAACCGATGGCGAAGGTAGCTTTCGAATTACAGTGCCCGATGCCAATGCAACCCTGGTATTCAGTTTTGTTGGGTATGGAAGGAAAGAAGTCGTGGTAGGTAACCGGACATCGCTGAATGTTGCGCTGGCGCCGGATGACCAGACGCTCAATGAGGTCGTTGTGGTAGGCTATGGTAGCCAGTTGAAAAAAGAAATAACGGGTGCTGTTCAAACGGTAAGCGCGGCAGAAATCAAAGACCTACCCGTTTCGCAGATCGGGCAAAAATTACAAGGCCGGTTGGCCGGGGTTCAAATAAACCAAACGACGGGGAAGCCCGGTCAGGGCATATCCATCCGGATTCGTGGGCAAGTGTCGGTTACGGCCGGTAGTGATCCCTTGTACGTTATTGACGGCTTCCCCATTACGGGGAATATTGCCCAGCTTAACCCCGATGAAATTGAGGACCTCACCGTGCTGAAAGATGCTGCTTCGACTTCGCTGTACGGGTCGCGGGCGGCCAATGGTGTGGTGCTGATTACCACCAAAAAAGGCAAGCCCGGCCAGACCAACATTAGTTTCAATACGTTTGCGGGTGTCCAGCAAGTACCGATGCGAGGTCGGGTTAAAATGCTGAACGCGGTTCAGTTCGCCCAGTTCAAGAAGGAATTTTACGAAGACCAGTTGCAGCCCGTGCCGGATATATTCCAAAATCCGGCTCAATACGAAGGGAAAAACAACGACTGGTACAATGCGTTGCTTCGGGTAGCGCCTATTCAGAGTTATAATTTGAGTATATCAAACAACACAGAACGGTCGAATACGTCTTTAGTCGCGGGTGTATTTAATCAGGATGGGGTTGTTCTGAATAATAAGTATAAGCGGTATTCCCTGCGGATGAATTCGAATTATAATTTATCGAAGAGCGTGACGGTTGGCTTCAACGCAGCGCCGTCTTACGTGTTCGATAATACACCCCGAACCGACGGCGACCGGGGAACTGGAATTCTGTTCAATGCGCTGCATACCTGGCCGATTATGCCCATTTATGACGCCAATGGCCAATTGACCAAATACAACACATTGCCAAGTAGTACAGGTAACATTTTCAATTACCCGAACTGGGTGCGTGCCGCGAACGAATTGGTCAACGAGACCCGGAACACGAATCTATTGGCCAATGCATACATTCAATATCGGCCCATCAGCGGATTGACACTTAAATCGACTATTAACATTGAATACCTGAACTCCAAGTTTTTCTACTTCAATCCGTCGACCGCAACGAGTGCCATCAATGTTCCGATACCAACAACGGCCTCGTCGACCCGGCAAAGTCTGGAAAACGTGTCCTGGCTGAACGAAAACCTGGCGACCTACTCACGGAGTTTCAACGACCATAATTTTGAACTGCTGGCAGGCTTTACGAACCAGAAATTCCGGCAGGAGTTTACCCGGATTTCGGCCAATACCTATGCCGATGACCGGCTTCCAACGATCCAGGGAGCGCTCAATATCGATCGGGCAGGCACTCCCGCTAATACACGGAACGATATTCAGCAGTGGACTCTGACATCTTATCTTTCCCGCTTAACGTATAACTACAAAGGAAAATATTTATTCACTGCGGCCATACGGGCCGACGGTTCTTCCCGATTTGGGGCCAACAACCAATTCGGTACATTCCCCTCAGCGTCAGTAGGATGGGTTGTATCGGATGAAAACTTTCTCAAATCAACACCGCAGGTTTCGTTTGCCAAAATCCGGGCCAGCTATGGGGTAATTGGAAATAACAACATTGGTAACTACACTTCCTACGCGCTGGTCAATAACACGACGAATGCGGTCTTTGGCAGCAACGTCGCTACGGGAGCCGTTGTAACATCGCTGGCCAACCCTAATTTAGGCTGGGAAACGACCAAACAGTTTGATGTCGGCCTTGACCTGGGGCTGTTTAACGATCGGATTCAGTTCGTTTATGACTTCTACACCAAACGAACCACGAATCTGCTGTATGCCGTACAAATTCCACAGGAATCCGGCTTTACCAATTATAACGACAACATTGGCGAGATTAAGTTCTGGGGCCATGAGTTCTCGTTGACCACCAAAAATACGACGGGTCGGTTAAAATGGACGACCAACGCCAATATCTCCTTCAACCGCAATG
Organism: Spirosoma radiotolerans; assembly: GCF_000974425.1. Taxonomy (NCBI): domain Bacteria; kingdom Pseudomonadati; phylum Bacteroidota; class Cytophagia; order Cytophagales; family Cytophagaceae; genus Spirosoma; species Spirosoma radiotolerans. The sequence continues at coordinate 4,534,215 of NZ_CP010429.1, read as the reverse complement.
TAGTTGTCTCTCTGGCACCCGGTATCGATCGGGTATATGGTGGCACGGGTTTCCACATTACACAAGTTGGTAAGCCCTTCGGTCAGTTCTATGGTTTGGTCAAAGAAGGGTATTATCAAACGGCAGAAGAGTTGCGGACATCGCCTGTTATTCCAGGGCGGTCGGCCATTGGCACAATCAAGTTCAAGGATGTAAACGGCGATGGCATCATTACGAACGGTGGTGACATGGACGACCGGACCATTCTGGGTAGTCCATTTCCCAAGTTTACTTACGGGATTACAAACGACCTGAAATACGGCAATTTCGACTTCTCGATTACCGGTTCCGGGTCCTATGGCAATCAGTTGTGGGTACGCCACTTATATAGCACCGCAAACCTGGACGGGGTTTTCAACATGGTTGAGGGCGTAAAAGATCGCTTCCGTGTTCAGAACACGCAGGTTGTCAATAATGGCATCACGACAAATGTGGCCACCACAGTGATTACACCCGGAGCCGGTCAGTTTGGCGCAACCAATAATGGGGGGAACTTTACGGGTATCGAGCGCGACTGGCACAGTTCGCAGTTCCTGGCCGATGCGTCGTTTTTTACCATCAAAAACATAACCGTAGGCTATAGTTTCGGTCCGTTGAACAAGTTCTTCAAATCGGCCCGGCTCTATGCGTCTGTACAGCAGGTGTACATATTTACGAAGTACTGGGGCGGGCCAAACCCGGAAACCAGTGGAAACGCAGCCGGAGATGGACCCGGAGACAATTTGAGCCAGGGTGTTGATTATTCCAACTATCCGGTCCCACGTACGTACACGGCCGGGATCAACCTGAACTTCTAAGCCAGCAAGCTTATCAAACTCATTTTCAACATTCTTATTTCCTATATAGAATGAAAACAAGACTTATTGCTACCTGGTTGTTAGGCATTGCGCTAACCGGTTGCCAGAAAGATTTTTTGACTGTAATCCCGGAAACGGCCTTGAGTTCGGCCACCTTCTTCAAAACAGAAGCTGATTTCCAGCAAGCCGTCAACGGCGCGTATGTGCCGTTTCGACAGATGTATAACGAACGGGCATGGGTGCTGGAAGAAATGCACTCCGACAATACTTATTACGCCCGAAATACACTGTATGGTGCCGTTGACCCAACGGAGAATGTAGCTGATTTTGCCGTTCCGACGGCCAATGGCGTTACGGCAAATGATAACGTTTTGCAGCAGTTTCGCCTGAATTACGTCGTTATTTCGCGCGCCAACCAAATCCTGTCACTAATCGATGGGACCGGCATCACGTTTACCAGTGAGGCAATCAAAAATAATATCAAGGGCCAGGCCTTATTTCTGAGAGCCTTTTCCTACTTCGATCTGGTTCGCTTGTTCGGTAAAGTGCCGTTGCATTTAACGCCGGTTACGGGCCGCGAAGATGCCGCCTTGCCCTTGTCCTCAACGGAGGAAATTTATGCTCAGATTGAGAAAGATGCGTTGGCCGCCAGTACCGCTCTGCCTAATAAAGCTACTCAGGAGGCCGGTCGGGCTACGTCGGGAGCGGCTAAAACGCTGCTGGCGAATTTATACATTACGCAGAAGAAATGGGCGCAAGCTGAACCCGTACTGAGAGATGTGATCACTAAGGACGGGTATTCACTGATGCCTGATTATAATGACGCGTTTTCGTATACCAATACAAATAAAAACAATGCGGAGTCGGTGTTTGAGATTCAGTATCTGGAAGGTTCGGCTGGGTATAATGGAAATCAGATCTACCGTTTTCTGCCATCGCCTATTACCGCAGCCGAGATTGCCCCTATCGTGGGTACGTCAAATCCACAGCCGACCTCCCAGGAGAGCAATAATATTCCTACACCAGATCTTATTGCAGCCTATGAATCGGGTGACAAACGGAAAGATATTTCGATTGGAACCGTTACGTTGAGTACTAGCCTTCGGGCTGAGAAGAAGTACCCATATATTAAAAAATACGCACGGCCGCACGCCCTCAACAACAACACGGGTCAAAACTGGCCGGTATATCGCTACGCCGAAGTGCTTCTCTTTATGGCCGAAGCCTTGAATGAGCAGGGGAAAGCGGGAGAAGCGGCTGGTCACCTAAACAAGGTGCGGGACCGTGCGGGGCTGGCACCAACGAAAGCATCGTCGCAGGCCGATATGCGGGAAGCCATCTTCAGAGAAAGACGGGTTGAACTGGCTTTTGAAAACAAACGCTGGTTTGATCTGACCAGAACGGGTCGCGTGAAGGAGATCATTGGGGCTTATGGCGCTAAAGTGAAAGCCAATCCAGCCGACTACTATTTCCCGGCTGGAGCCGTTCCGCCACCGAATGCCTTTACAGTTCTGGACGATTATTATGGACTTCCTGCCGTTGAGTCGGCCCTGACGCCTTATTTCTAATCATAGGCCGATGTTGATGTGGGGTCAGTTTCTTAAAACTGACAAGCGAGGTTTCTTAAAACCGAAGCAATCAACTAAGGAGGTTTTGAGAATCGTAACGGCGCACCGTCCTCGTCTGTCGGGTTTAAGAACCCAACGCATACGCAAGCAATTTTATGTATAGCGAAACGGACGCTTTTGAGCCGGAAGGGAAATGAAAATCAAGTTCTTTTTTATGTTTAATGTAGGTTGGTAATAATGAATCAATAGAAGCAGAATCGTTTCGGCTCTGCTTCTTTTCTTTCGTTTATCAGCCAAGAATGGGTCGGTATATTGCCCTGTTTATGTGCTTTATACCAAGAAGTATACGCCTGATTGTTATCCGACATGCCATTCATGGGGCATTGCTACAAACTTACTTACTCAATAGAATTATGTTCTACAAACCAGCCAAACTACTTTTAGTCGTTGCTGCGTTCGCTCTGATCGGAACGTCCTGGATTAGTATGCAGGGTGCAAATTCGATAAATCCGGTTGCTGATAACCCCAAAATCGACAAGCTGAAATTACTGCCCGGCTTTAAAGCAGAGCACTTATACAGTCCCTCCGACAACAAAGAGGGTTCCTGGGTAGCAATGGCGTTTGATGACAAAGGCCGCATGATCACCTCTGATCAATATGGCTTTTTGTATCGGCTCGAACTGCCGCCAATTGGTTCGGGTTCATCGCAGCCCAAAATAGAAAAACTGAAAGTGGGTGTTGTTCAACCCGGCGATACAACGGTGGTTATGGGCTATGCACAGGGCTTGCTGTATGCTTTCAATAGCCTCTACGTGATGGTGAATAACTGGCAAAATAAAAAATTCGATAAGGGAAGCGGGCTCTATCGGCTGCAGGACACCGATGGCGACGACCAGTTCGACAAGGTAACCTTACTGAAAGCCCTGAAAGGTGAACCGGGCGAACATGGGCCCCACAGTATAAAACTCTCGCCCGATAAGAAATCGATATACGTCATTGCCGGTAACCATACCGATGTGCCGGAAATGGACGCCTACCGTCTGCCATCCAACTGGAAAGAAGATAACCTGTTTCCGCAGATAAAGGACCCTCGTGGCCACGCCAATAACCGAATGGCCCCCGGTGGCTGGATCGCTAATATTGATCCGGAAGGAAAGCGGTGGGAACTAATAGGCGCTGGTTTTCGGAATGCGTTCGATATTGCCTTCAACGAAGCTGGTGATATGTTTGCCTATGATTCGGACATGGAGTGGGATTTTGGTCTGCCCTGGTATCGGCCTACCCGCATCTGCCACGTGCCTAGTGGTGCTGAGTTTGGCTGGCGGACAGGCAATGGCAAATGGCTCCCCGGCAACCCTGACAATCTGCCACCAGTCCTGAACATTGGTCAGGGCTCACCAACGAACCTTGTCTTCGGCGAAAATGCCCGCTTCCCGGAACGCTATCGTCAATCGCTGTTTGCCTTCGACTGGAGCTTCGGAATTATATATTCGATTAAATTGAAACCTAAAGGCGCATCGTATGAGGCCGAACGCGAAGAGTTTATCTCAGGATCACCACTTCCACTAACAGACGGGATGTTCGGCCCCGATGGCGCGCTGTATTTCCTGACGGGCGGGCGTCGGCTGGAGTCGGATCTGTACCGGATCACCTATACAGGCACCGAGTCGGTAACGCCTGTTGCCAAAGCTCCTGTGTTGACGAAAGAGCATCAGCTCAGAACCCAACTGGAACAGTATCATCAGGGGGCAAACCCGGCCGCTGTTGCCGCTGCCTGGCCTAACCTGAATCATCCCGATCGTTTTGTGCGGTATGCTGCCCGGATTGCTGTTGAACACCAGCCGGTAGCCCAATGGCAAAACAAGGTATTTACCGAGACCGATCCACAACGCTTAACGCAAGCCGCTATCGCGTTGGCCCGGCAAGGCGATGCCGCGCAGAAAAGTAAATTGCTGAATGCGCTGGTCACGATAAAATACGATCAGTTGCCGGAGTCGCAGCAGTTTGACCTGTGTCGCGCATTCGAACTGGTTTTCCTGCGGATGGGCATGCCTGAGGGAGCCGATAAAGAAAAAGTAATTGCCTACCTGAACCCGCATTATCCAGCAAAAACTGCCCTGATGAACCGGGGTCTTAGCAAGGTCCTGATTGCGCTCGAAGCTCCGGGTGTGGTCACGAAGACGCTGGCGTTGATGGACATCAAAGATGAACCGGGAAGTAAAGACCTGGGCCTCGAAACTAGTACGGCATCTTCCGATCTTATTCTGCGCAATCCACAATACGGGCTTGACATCGCCAGTATGCTGGCCAAAGTGCCGCCCCTGCAACAGACATTCTATGCCGTTATGCTTAGCCGGGAAGATACGGGCTGGACGCCGGAACTTCGGGCAAAATACTTCTCCTGGTTCGGCAACGCATTCAAATATCAGGGCGGTCGCAGCTATGTTGGCTTCATTGACAGAGCCCGCAAACTGGCGTTGAACCACGTACCAAAAGATCAGTTTGAGAAATACAACAAATTGTCGGGAGCCGATCTGCTATCAGCATCGGGCAACGATTTTGTGAGCGACTACGCTCCCAAAGGTCCCGGTCGGCCGTGGAAACTGGACAACGCGGTAGCGGTGCTCGATAGTGGATCGACAAGCCGGAGCTTTGACACTGGGAAGAAAATCTACTCGGCCATTTTGTGTAGCCGTTGCCATTCGATGGGCGGCCAGGGGGGCGATATTGGGCCCGACCTGACCCAGCTTGGCACTCGGTTTTCCAATAAAGATATACTGGAAGCCATCATTTACCCCGACAAAGCCATCTCAGATCAGTATGTGTCTACCATTTTCACGCTGAAAAACGGGGAGTCTGTACTGGGTCGTCTGGTTAACGAAGACAAAGGAAGTTATTCGATTTCTCAGAATCCGTTTGCCCCAGATCAGCTACGTAAAGTGGCCAAGAAAGACGTCGTTTCGAAGAAAAACTCTACCGTCTCCATTATGTTGCCGGGCCTGATCAACAGCCTGAATCCCGACGAGCTGAAAGACCTAGTTGCCTACCTGAAATCGGGTGGTAATCAGAACAACGAAGTGTATAAAGCCGCTAGTGGCGGATCGAAAGGGAAATAACATGTAAGTGGTGGTGCGGCATTCCCACATCCTGCCCGCCTGGGCATGGGTTTTTATGACCAGGCGGGCAGGATATCCACCCTACTAAAACAAATTCACAGAATGAAAAAAATCAGCATCAGCGTTATGCATTTTGGGCTTATGTTGGCCGTTGCCATGACGGCTAGCCTAGGAACGTCCTGCGTGGCACAGAAGAAAGATAAAGACGGGTTTGTTCAGATATTCGATGGCAAAACGCTAAAGGGTTGGGACGGCGACCCGACGTACTGGCGGGTGGAGAATGGTAATTTAGTCGGTGAGATTACCCCAACGACGCTTCTGAAGACCAACAACTTTATCATTTGGCGCGGTGGTGAGCCGGGCGATTTTGAGTTCAAAGGGGAGTTTAACATTACCAGCGAAGGAAATTCCGGTATCAACTACCGCAGCGATCAATTGACCGATGTGCCCTTCGCTCTTCGCGGGTATCAGGCCGACATTGATGGTAAGAATCGCTACACCGGACAGAACTACGAGGAGCGCAAGCGGACAACGCTGGCTTACCGGGGGCAGAAAACAACCATTCCACCCTACACCGGTGCCGCCACACCCGAAGCTGTTCGGGCCAACGTGAAAAATAATGCCTGGGGCGGACTGACCGTGACTGGCTCACTGGGAAATTCGGACTCGCTCAAAACAAAAATCAAAGCTGAAGACTGGAATACATTTCGGTTAGTGATAAAAGGGAATCGGTTGCAGCATTACATTAACGATGTACTCATGAGCGAAGTCACAGACGAGGATACCGTTAATGGCAAAGCTAAGGGTCTGATGGGTGTACAGGTACACGTTGGTCCACCCATGAAAGTGCAATACCGCAACCTGATGCTGAAGCAGTTATAGTTTGTGGTTGGCAGTATTGTGGTTTACGGTTGGCTGACGCATGCGTAATGCTTCCGCCGATCTGCCGGTGCGGTAAACAATCACAAACCACATACCACCAACCGTAAACTACAAACTGTAAACGATAAACTGTTAACCACCCAACTACCCTTGGCTCAACAACCCTGGACAGATAAAGTCACGAATCCGGCTCAAGTAGGCGGAATTGAAACGTCCATACTGGACAATGGAACGGGTCGCGGGACGCGCATCGCCTGGATCAATACCGGAACGGGCCTCCGTTATAAAGTGGTCATTGATCGGGCGATGGACATCGCTGATGCTTTCTTTAACCAACACAGCCTCGCCTGGCTCAGTCACACGGGGATTACCCCGCCCCAACCTTTTTCAGATAAGGGTGCTGACTGGCTCCGGACATTTGGGGGTGGTCTGCTGATTACCTGTGGGCTGTCGCATGTGGGTGGTCCTGAGCAGGATGCCTATGGCGAACGGGGATTGCATGGGCAGATAAGCAACAGCCCCGCCGAAATCGAATCCATTATTCAACCCGATCTGCTGACAGGCCAACTCGAAATGAGTATCACCGGTCGGATAAAGGAGACGAAGATATTTGGCCCCAGCCTTGAACTGAAACGGACGATTTCGGGCACCTTAGGGCAACCCTTCATTCGGATTCACGACGAGGTTATCAACCGGGGCAACACACCCATGCCACACATGTTGCTCTACCACTTTAATTTCGGTTGGCCATTGGTCGACGAAGGCACGGATATTATCTGGCAGGGAGACTGGAAAGCTCGTGAAGGCGGTATCAATGCCGACATCTTTCATGAAGGCAATGATTTTCGTAAATGTCCGGCTCCTTTAGTTACGCACAACGGCACGGGTGAAGCCGTCGCATCGATCGATGCGGCTCCCGATAGTTCTGGTTTGTGTACGGCTGGCCTGCACAATGAGAAGCTGGAAATTGCCATGGCGTTGCGGTTTCGCAAAGACCAACTGCCCTGGTTGATCAACTGGCAACACTGGGGAAAAGGGGAATACGTGACGGGCCTCGAACCGGCAACCAATCCGCTGATTGGTCAGGCTAAAGCGCGTGAACAAAAGGAACTCCTGTTTCTGGCGCCCGGAGAAACCCGATCCTACGATCTGGAAATTGAAATTTTACATGAGAAAGCCGCTCTTACTGACTTTCTGACAAAACATCGCTAGCTGATTACTAATAAAACCCTGTATGGAAACAACGTCAACATTTAGTTTGATAGAAAAAGCATTGGAACAAGGGCAGGGCGTCCTGCGGTTAACCCCGACCTGGGTTCCCCGGTCATTTTGTGTACCTGGCCGCCGAATCAAACTACACCCCGACGATTATTATGTGCTGGGGGGCGAACGGGGCGGTATTGATGAGCGCTGGTTCTCGTCGACGACACCCGCTAAAAATGGCCCTTTAACTGGTGAAAATGAAGGCTTAAGCCATGTTGTCTTCAACGATGGGGGAGCTGAGGTTCAGTTCTTGCTGAAAGATGCCGTGAATGAATTGAAAGGCGAACTGATCGGCGACCGGTTGTGGAACGAGTACGGCGCCTGGCCGATGTACTCTAAGTTTTTCGATAACATGGGTCCTTTGCCGCACCACCTGCACCATAATGATGAGCAGGCGGCCCTGATTGGCCAGTTAGGAAAACCCGAAGCCTATTATTTCCCGCCCCAGGTCAATAACCACGGTGGCGATTTTCCTTATACATTTTTTGGTATCGCTCCCGGCACTACAAAAGAGCAAATCAAAGAATGTCTGCAAAACTTCACCAAAGGCGATAACAAGATCACGAATTATTCGTCGGCCTATCGACTGGAACCGGGAACGGGTTGGGACGTGCCGCCGGGATTGCTTCACGCGCCGGGTAGCCTGTGTACCTACGAGCCTCAGAAAGCCTCTGACGTGTTCGCCATGTACCAGTCGCTGGTGAACGAAGCCATTATTCCGGAAGAATTGCTTTGGAATGGGACACCCAAAGACCGCATTGGCGATTTTGACCAACTCATGGAAGCCATCGACTGGGATCTGAACGTTGACCCGCAGATGATGGCCAATCGGTTTATGAAACCCCTGCCCGTACGGCCGCTTGAGGAAATGGAAGGCTATATCGAAAACTGGGTTTGTTATAAGTCCGACGCGTTCAGTGCCAAAGAGCTTACTGTTTTTCCCGGCCAGACCGTAACCATCAAAGACAGTGCTGCCTACGGCCTGATTATGATGCAGGGCCATGGTAAATTAAACGACTGGCACATCGAAACCCCCGCTTTGATTCGATACGGTCAATTGACGAATGACGAATTTTTTGTGAGCGAAAAAGCGGCCATGACGGGCGTCACCATCGTAAATGCCTCAACAACGGACCCCATTGTAATGCTGAAACACTTTGGTCCGGGCAACCCTGACTTAGTGTTGTAAACGAGTTTATAGATTTACGGTTTGTCGTTTACGGTTGTGCATCTGTGGCCTGCGCTTTGTCCGTGTCATCACGGGCCATAGTCGCGTCAGCAATCACAAACGACAAACTAAACATCCTCATTCGCGGAATAAGACCGAAACTGTTGCTGACGCTAAAGTGGCCCGTGAAAACACGGGTCACGGATAATGAGACAGACCACGGATATGCAACTGTAACGACAAACCGCCAAGAACCAAAAACCGCAAACGACCAACCACAATCTGTAACCTACAAACCAATCCCTCATGAACGAGAATAACTATCCCAAACTCCACAATGCGACCTGGCCCGGTATTGTCGGTAAAGGTCCGGATTCAGAGCCACCCATTCCGTTTGATACGATGCTCGAAATGACGGCTGCCGCGGAGGTAGACGGTGTCAAATTCGACGGTATTGATATTGGTCTTCTTGACCCGCACATTAACATTGACAGCACGGACGATGACATCAAACGCCTGGTGGATAAGGTATCGGGTTATGACCTTGAAATTGGTTCGCTGGTAGCTCCCATCTGGGCAGGTTCGGCAATGGGCAGTAAAGAAGAACGGGCTACGTTTGTCGAAATGGTACGCAAAGCCTGTCACTTCGGGCAGCGGCTACGCGAATTGGGTATTCGGCCAAGTGGCATTGTCCGCATTGATTCGTCCAGCTCGCCCCAGGCCTGGGATGCCGATCCCGAAGGGAACTCCAAAATCATTGCCCAAACGTTTCGTGAAGCCTGCGATGTAGCCGCTGATTTTGGTGAGAAGCTGGCCGCTGAAGGCGAAATCTGCTGGGGCGGAATGCAGAGCTGGAAAACCATGCTTGAAACGCTGGAAGCGGTCGATCGCCCAAATATGGGTTTTCAGGCCGATATGGCCCATACCTTGTTGTACACATTGGGCTACAACCGTGAGCAAGATCGTATTTTGCCCCCTGACTTTGACTGGAGTGACCGGAAAACACTGGAGGAAGCCCTTAAAACAATAACAAAAGCCCTGCGTCCATGGACAATCGACTTCCACGTGGCGCAAAATGACGGTACGGTATTCGGTTCCGGATCGCACGATAAGACCGGTCGGCATTGCCAGGCTTTAGACCCAAACGGTAAACTCGATGTCGTTCATGATGCTGGGTATTGGCTGCGCGACGAAAATGGGGTACTCACCAAAGCCTTTAAGCACATTTGTTGGGATGGTTGTATGTTTCCCAATTCCGTAATGAATAACCAGCAAACCTGGAATGACATTCTGGGGACGATGATCAAGGTGCGGAACGAACATGGCTGGCGTGAATAGTCGGTAAACCGAATACCCTAAACTGAATACCCAACAACATGACACCCAAGAAAGAGATACGAATTGGTTTGATAGGAGCCGGTTTAATGGGCCGGACGCACTCGAATGGATATAAACGAATCGGCGATTTTTTTCCTGAATTGGAATACCGTCCGGTACTGAAGGCTGTTTGTTCGCGCAACAAAGAGAGTGTACAGAAATTTGCTGATCAGTGGGGCTATGAGTCCATCGAAACGGATTGGAGAGCCATCATTGCCCGCGATGATATTGACGCCGTCGATATTTGTACCCCCAACAATACCCACGCCGAAATTGCTATTGCCGCAGCCGCAGCCGGGAAGATGATTCTATGCGAGAAACCCCTCGCCCGAACCCTGGCCGAAGCCCAGCAAATGGTAGACGCTGTAGAAAAGGCAGGCGTTCAGAATACCGTCTGGTATAACTACCGGCGTGTACCCGCCGTTACGCTGGCCAAACAAATCATTGATTCGGGCAAGCTTGGCAAGATTTTTCACTACCGGGCCAACTTCCTGCAAGACTGGACCATCAGTGCCGATGTGCCACAAGGCGGAACCGGTACCTGGCGTATGGATGTCGATGCGGCCGGGTCGGGTGTAACCGGTGATCTGCTGGCTCACTGCATCGACACGGCCATGTGGCTGAATGGGGCTATTACGGATGTATCGGCCGTTACCGAAACGTTTGTCAAAGAGCGGATGCATCAGGTAACGGGTAAAGTCCAGCCAGTCGGTATCGACGATGCCTGTATTTTTCATTGCCATTTTGGCAACGGCTCGTTAGGGCTTTTCGAAGCGACGCGCTACGCCCGTGGCCATAAAGCTTTATATACACTGGAAATCAACGGCGAGCATGCGTCTATTCGGTGGGATTTACATGACATGAATCGCCTGGAGTATTTCGACCATGCGGATGATTCTATTGTGCGGGGCTGGCGTTCGATACTTGTAACGGATGGCGATCAGCCGTACATGAAGCGGTGGTGGATACCCGGAACGATCATTGGCTATGAACATACCTTTGTGCACCAGGCCGCTGATTTCTTCAAGAGTCTTGAAACTGGCGAACCTTGTGCGCCTACATTCCTGGATGCCTTGCAAACCCAGAAAGTCTGCGAAGCGGTGCTGGAATCGGCAACGTCCAGAAGCTGGAAAGAGACTGGTGCTACGGACGTATAACGGGCTTTTTAAATACTAAAAAAAGGGATTACATAACTGTAATCCCTTTTTTTATAGACCAGAATAAGCTCACTATATACGTGGGCGGACAGTATAAATACTTAATATTGATTTTGGCAATAGTCTATAATGCAATATAAAAAAAGGCATACTGTTAAAAAAAGTAACAAAGGTTTGGTAGTCTGTGCAGATAAGTGCCTAATTTGTATGCGTTACCACAACTGCCCGATCCAATATTCTTATGATTCAAAAAATTCTCCATTCGTTTATGTTCGTGCTGTCGCTGGGCGTACTGGTTGTGCAGGCACAAACAATCCCTACGCCCAAAGAGCACTTTGGTTTTGCTATCGGCGACGATTACCACCTGGCTACTTATACCCAGACCGAAGCCTACATTAAAAAACTGGCAACTTCAGACCGGACCAAACTGGTTGATATTGGTCTGACCGAAGAAGGACGCCATCAGTTTATGCTGATCGTTTCTTCGCCGGAAAACATCAAAAAGTTGGCTACTTACAAAGAAATCTCCCAAAAGTTAGCCCGTGCCGAAGGCATCAGCGAAGAACAAGCCCGCGCCCTATCCAATGAAGGGAAAGCCATTGTCTGGATCGATGGCGGTTTGCACGCCACCGAGACCGTTGGCACTCACCAGCTCATTGAAACGGCTTATCAGCTGGTCAGCCGCAAAGATCCCGAGACGCTGAAGATTCTCGATAATGTCGTTATTCTGCTGACGCATGCCAACCCGGATGGGCAGGAGATTGTGTCGAACTGGTATATGCGCAATCCGACACCCGAGAAACGAACGCTGGATAACTTGCCGCGCTTATATCAGAAATACGTTGGGCACGATAACAACCGGGATTTCTTCATTATGAACATGAAAGAGTCTCAGAATATCGGTCGTCAGCTATTTGTTGAGTGGATGCCGCAGATCATGTACAACCACCACCAGCGCGGGCCAGCCGGTTCGGTTCTGGCGGGGCCGCCCTACCGCGATCCGTTCAACTATGTGTTTGATCCACTGATGATTACCGGTATTGACGCTTTAGGAGCCGCGATGATCAACCGACTAAATGCGGAGAACAAACCGGGTTATACGCGTCTTGGCGGATCTGTTTTTTCGACCTGGTATAATGGCGGGTTGCGTACTACCACGCACTTTCACAACATGATTGGCCTGCTCACCGAAATTATCGGCAATCCAACTCCTGAAGATGTTCCGCTGGTTCCACAGCGACTCATTCCGAACGGCAATACGCCCTTCCCGGTTACACCGCAAAAGTGGCATTTTAAGCAATCAATCGACTACTCGCTTTCACTCAACTATGCTACGTTGAACTATGCCGCCCGGCACGCTGATGAGTTGCTGTACAACATCTACCGGATGGGCAAGAACTCAATTGAGCGGGGCAGTGGTGACTACTGGACCTTATCGCCAAAACGAATTGATGCCATTACGCAGGCCTATCAGGCCGCTCAGAAGAAATCGACGCCTGGTGCCGGTGCTTTAGCTAACCCAGATCAGAATGGATTACTGCCTCGTGGCGGTGGAATGCCGATCAAATATTATGATACCATTATGAAAGCGCCCGTTCTGCGCGATCCTCGGGGGTTCATTATTACGGCGAACCAGCCCGATTTTCCAACGGCGGTTAAATTCGTGAATGCCTTGATAAAAACCGGCATCCAGATTCAGCAGGCAACCGCCGATTTCTCGGTAGCTGGCAAGAAATATCCGGCGGGTTCTTATGTGGTAAAAACCGATCAGGCTTTCCGGCCACACGTCATTGACATGTTCGAGCCGCAGGATCACCCGAATGATTTCCAGTATCCCGGTGGTCCGCCCGTTCGGCCCTATGATGCTGCTGGCTGGACACTTGCCTATCAGATGGGGGTTCAGTTTGATCGGGTTCTGGATGGCTTCGATGGTCCGTTTAAGAAACTGCCGTATGGCGAACTACAGTCACCGAAGGGTCATGTAGATGGTCCGGCCGGAGCTGGCTACGTGCTGGGCGCGCGGGCCAACAACTCATTTATCGCGGTCAATGATTTGCTTAAAGCGGGTGTCGATGTATACCGTCTGCCAAATGGGGTAGGGGATAAGTCTGGCATTGAGGCTGGTTCATTTTTTGTGCCGGCATCGGCCAAAGCGAAAGCTATACTGGATAAGTCAACCAGCGAATTAGGGCTAGCCGTGACGGGGTTGTCTAAAAAACCAACCACGTCCATGACCAAGGTGTCGCCCATGCGCATTGCCCTTTGGGATACGTATGGTGGCTCGATGCCTTCGGGCTGGACCCGCTGGCTGATGGAGCAATACCATTTCCCGGTCCAATTGGTGTATGCGCAGGACATTGACGCGGGTGATTTACGAAAGAAATATGATGTGATTCTGTTCGTAACCCGCGCTATTCCGGGTGTTGGCAATGCAACGGCCGGTCGGGGCGAAGGGGAGTTTCCGGCCTCCCGAGAGCCAAAAGCAGAAGAGTTACCAAGTGAGTATCGGCCGTGGCTCGGTAAGATCACTGCCGATAAGTCAATTCCGAAGTTGAAACAATTTATGGAAGCGGGCGGAAGCGTGGTCACCATCGGTACGAGTACGAACCTCGCTTATCACCTGGGTTTACCCATCAAAAATGCACTGGTTGAAATGAGTGCTAGTGGGCAGGAGCGTCCGCTACCAGCGGAGAAATACTATATTCCAGGCAGTATTTTACAAGTGGACCTTGACTCTACTCAGCAAGCTACCTGGGGTATGCCTACAAAAACGGATGTCTATTTTGATGCTAGCCCGGTATTTAAAGTAGCGCCAGATGCTATTGCCAAAGGCGAAGTGAAACCGCTGGCATGGTTCTCGACGGCTAAACCGCTACGCAGTGGCTGGGCCTGGGGACAAGGGTATCTGCAGGATGGGGTTACCGCGTTTATGGCGCCGGTTGGCTCGGGTAAGTTAATTGCCTTTGGCCCCGAGATCACCTTCCGCGCCCAGGCGCAGGGTACATTCAAGCTGCTGTTCAACCAGCTTTATGCGCTGAAGACACCTTAACGGAACGTGAATAGTACTATCAAAAGAAAGCCTGACCCACTGTGGGTCAGGCTTTCTTTTGATAGCGAATACGGTCTAATTCTGGTTATTCAACTTATTGAGGAGCATTTTATTGAATACCTGCTCTGTTTTATACAACTCAGCTAATTGCTGTGCGCTGATAACTTTCAGAAACCGGCTCATGTATTCTTCATCAAGATCGGCCAGTTTTTGCTTCGTCGCATTGACTTCGCGAAGGCCGTTTACCAGTTGATTGTCGTTCAGGTTAGTGCGGGATGGTTCATTGGTCAGTTGCCGAACCCGCCGGTTCAATTCCTGCTTCTTGGCGTTGTATTCGTTGTAAACTGCCCAAAACTGAGGGGCCTGATCGGTAGTCAGGTTAAGTCGATTGGTGATTAATCCAATCTTTGCTGATTCAATTTTCTGGCGTCCGTTGAGATCATTCTGTGCGTTGGCGAGTTGGGTCGTCAGTGTCAGGGCAATCATCCAGCCAATCCATGCGTGTTTCATCGCGGTAAAGTTAACCATGCTAAATAAATCAGGAGCCTACATTCGGATTGTCCGAAAGAACCTCGTCCTTAATATGCTGCTGAATGTCGGCGGGCTGCACGTTCAAATACTGAATAGCCGTTGTGTCATTGCCCAGAGAAGAATGGAGTTGCTGGCTATCGGCTAGCTCATCGGCATTGATACCCTGCTCGTCGAGATAAGCCGTAATGACGTCATCACTCACGCCAGCCAGTGCTTCACTTGGCAGCGATTCCTGACGTTGCGGCAACGTTTGCCAGACCAGCAGCGCAATTAGGCTGGCCCCAACCAATGAGGCTGTAGTGCGCTGCCATGACCAACTGATACTAAAGGCTGGTTTGGGCTTGTGCATAACACGCGCCTGCACCCGAGAGGGCAGCGTGTCGAAATAGCCATCCGGTGCCGCAAACGGAAGTTGCCGCATCGGGTGTTCTGGTGGTAATTCGTCAAGCCGGAAGTTATTATCCTCGTTCATGGTAAGTGGTGTGTGTATTACACGATTCCAATTCGGTTATAGGTGTTTGACAGTATCAGCTGGCCTGGGTTTAATCGGTTGTATCAGTTTTTGTGATAAAATCCTCTATTTTTTTTACGGCCAGATGGTAGGACGCTTTCAAGGCGCCAACGGATGTACCAGTAATGTCAGCAATCTCTTCGTACTTCATATCATCGAAGTACTTCATGTTGAACACAAGCCGTTGCTTATCGGGCAATTTGAGCAGTGCTTTTTGCAACTTCATCTGCACCTCCTCACCCGTGGGTTCGCTTCCCGATGTCACGTAACTGGAATTACTTTCCAGCTTCTCCATCAACTCTCCCTCAACATCACCGATGGGCAGAAAAAAGCGCCGGCGTTTCTTGTTGAGGAAGTTCAGACACTCGTTGGTCGCAATGCGGTACACCCATGTATATAACTGACTATCACCCCGAAACTGTTCCAGACTGTTCCAGACTTTAATAAATGTTTCCTGCACCAGATCATCGGCGTCATCATGATCGATGACCATCTTGCGGATATGCCAATATATTTTCTGTTGATACTTGCGCACCAGCAGATTAAAGGCGTAGTTCCGGCTCGACGGGTCGCGGTATTTGGCGAGGATTTCTTCGTCAGTCATTCGGTCAACGGTTCACAGTTTATGGTTTGTGGTTTATGGTTTGTGGTTGGCTGACGCGTAAGCACGTTATAGGCGTCAGCCAACCACAAACCATAAACCACAAACCGTAAACCGAAACCCTATTTTCTTGCCATTGCTTTTTTCACTTGCTCGACAATCTTGTCGGCCGTGAGTCCATATTTCTGCATCAGTTGGTCGGGTGTAGCGCTCTCACCGAAGGTGTCATGTACACCAACGTATTCAAGCGGGGCAGGGTAGTTGCGAGCCAATACTTGGGCAACACTATCGCCTAATCCACCATTGATCATGTGCTCTTCGGCCGATACAGCACAACCCGTTTTCTTCACCGATGCAAGAATAGCCTCTTCATCTAACGGTTTTATGGTGTGAATGTTGATAATGTCGGCGTCAATTCCTTCTTCGGCCAGCATTTCGCCCGCTTTGATGGCTTCCCAGACAAGGTGGCCCGTACAGAAAATCGAGACGTCTTTCCCTTCATTAACGGTCCACGCTTTACCAATTTCAAATTTCTGATCAGCCGGGGTAAATACCGGAATCACCGGACGTCCGAAGCGCAGGTAAACCGGTCCTACGTGGTCGGCAATGGCCATGGTAGCGGCTTTCGTCTGGTTATAGTCGCAGGGGTTGATGACGGTCATGTTGGGTAGCATTTTCATCATACCCAAATCCTCCAGAATCTGGTGGGTAGCGCCATCTTCGCCAAGGGTTAAACCGGCGTGGGAAGCGCAGATTTTAACGTTTTTGTTCGAGTATGCAACCGACTGGCGGATTTGGTCATACACCCGGCCGGTAGCGAAGTTGGCGAATGTTGTCGCGAAAGGAATGTGGCCGCCAATGGTTAGCCCCGCTGATACACCAATCATGTTGGCTTCGGCAATCCCGCACTGAACGAAACGCTCCGGGTTTTCTTTAATGAAGACATCTAGCTTAAGCGAACCCGCCAGGTCGGCGGTTAGTGCAATAACGTTAGGGTTTGATCGGCCTAGCTCTGCGATGCCCGCGCCGAAGCCCGAACGCGTATCTTTTTTCTCCGTGTATTCGTATTTTTTCATAGTGTAGAGACGTAATCCCTTACGTCTGTTAATTCATCAAAAAAATTGACTTCGTCAGTTCTATTATGCCTGTTTAGAAAAGCTGATTTGTCTCCAAATCAGCTTTCACTTAAATCACCTATTCTATTGTACAGATTTCAGTATTTCAAAGCCTCGAAAATAGTCGATTTGCCCGACCCGTTAGGACCGACAAAGACTGTGAACGGACTCAGCTCAATGAGCTCGATCCGTTCAATGGACTTGAAATTTTCGATGACCAGGCGTTTGATGTTCATGTGTCTGTGTACCAAACAGCTTCTGGCTGTTTGATTTTGCATTCCGCCACAAACAGCCAGAGGCTGTTTGGTACAATCAATAATCCGTTACACCAATTGATAAGGGCAGCCCGTTCAGCGCCTGCGTCAATTGGTCAGCGTTGGGTGCCGTGCCGTGCCATTTATAATTGCCAACCATGTACTCGACGCCGAAGCCCATTTCGGTGTGCATCAGAATCATGGTCGGTACTTCTGGATTTTCCTGCGACTTCTTAAGCGTCCGGATGACGTCTTCAATGTCGTTTCCTTCCATCTCGTCGACAAACCAGCCGAACGCACGGTATTTGGCTGCCAGATCGCGGTTGCTGTTTACATTGTCGGTCGTGCCGTCAATCTGGGCGTGGTTGAGGTCGATGATGGCGGTTAGGTTACCTAGTTTTTTGTTCGGAGCAAATTGAGCCGCTTCCCAAACCTGACCTTCCTGCTGCTCTCCATCGCCCATCAGAACGTATACATGGCTTTTGTCGCCATTCAGTTTTTTGGAGTAAGCCGCACCGCTGGCTACCGACAAGCCCTGGCCCAACGAACCCGATGCAATGCGAACACCTGGCAGATGTTCAGCCGTTGTAGGGTGGCCCTGCAACCGGCTATCCAGTTTCCGGAACGTAGCCAGCTCTGAAATGGGAAAGTAGCCCGCCCGCGCCAGTACTGAATAGAATACTGGCGAAATGTGGCCATTCGACAGAAAGAAAATGTCTTCATCCCGGCCATCCATGTCGAAGACAGGATTGCCATTGGCATCTTTTTTCCGGTTCATCACCTCAAAATAAAGGGCGACCAGAAAATCAGTACAACCTAGAGAACCACCGGGGTGCCCGGAGTTAACGGCTGCTACCATGCGAAGAATGTCACGCCGAACGGCGGTTGCAGTGTGTTTGAGTTGGTCTATTTCCATGTAGTAGTGCGGATAAAATCCCGCTTTTTTAATCAACGATGGCGAGTTCCCGCCTGCACAGCGTTATGGCTGCCCCGGCGGAAGGATCGCATTAAGGTAAAATCTGTTCTGCGTGGTTTTTAGTGTCTACTTTGTTAATAATATCGGTGATGACGCCGTTCTCATCGATGAGAAACGTTGTTCGGACAGTGCCCATATACGTCCGTCCGTACATGGACTTTTCTTTCCAGACATCATAAGCCTCGGCCACCTTCCTATCGGTATCGGCTATAAGCGTAAACGGCAACTCGAATTTACTGATAAATTTTTGGTGAGATTTCTGATCATCGATACTCACTCCCAGAACCTCGTATCCTGCGGCCCGCAAATCGGCATAGCTATCGCGAAGACTACAAGCCTGAGCCGTGCAACCAGGTGTATTATCCTTCGGATAAAAGTAGAGAACCACTTTTTTGCCCCGGTAGTCAGACAGTTTAATGGGCTGGCCATTCTGGTCAGTGCTTGTAAAGTCAGGAGCTAGGTCGCCAATGTGTAGGCTCATTATGGTTTTTGGTTTTTGGTTTACGGTTTTTGATTTGTAGGGCAGTCAGACCAACGTAAACCAAAAATTGTAAACTAACTTCATCATCTTTTTCGTCCCTTTTTCGGCGCGGCTTTACGCTTTACCGGCTGACGGGGCACGTCAATGGTTGTACTGTCGGAGCCAATGTTTCCGGCATGATCTTTAACCTGAACCAGCACTTCGGCACCGGCCTCAAACGGTTCCTCTGGATTCAGCTTGTCTGACCACAACAGGGCTCGTTTGTAATCATATTGCATAAGTACCCATTCGCCATTCACTAGTGCCCTGAATTCAGAAATGCCGGACAGATCATCCCTAATTTTGGCCGTGATGCCTTTGGGTGTCGCGCTCAAAATTTCGACCGACGGCGGATTGGCATCGGTCATTAACTGGAAGCGGCCCAGCGAACGGGTTTTAAATTCAATCTTGCCTTTGCTCCATTTTCCACCCAGAAAACTTTCGCGACCGCCACTTACCCAATACGCTTTGGTGCGCATGGTATCGATGGTAATTGAGTAATTCGGTACGTACTGAACCGTTAGGTAATCGTTGAGTGGAATAGTCGGCTGGTTAATTTCGATTCCTCCTCCCGGCAACGGCCGCATGGCCAGGTGTAACGTGTCGAACAATGTTTTAGCGCCAAACTCCAATCGTGTGTTTCCATCAGTAACGACCTCGGCCCGCCCCGGTATTACCCGTTTTTTGAAATTTGTTCGGATCACACCCCGGCCAAACTGAACCGAGTCGGGCAAAGCCTGCCGCAAATCTATAAGATAAACCGCTTGGTTGTTGCGAACATAACTAACCGGTTGTTCCACAACGGTCCGACCTGTGATAAGTTTAGCGACTGGTGCATTGCCAGCGACTATATTTCGGACCGTTAACTTCAGTACATTTTCGTCAGTAGTGACGGTCGCGGCTGTCTCTCCGTTGACTGATTCAGGCGAGTAGCTTGCCGGCTGAACGGCTATGGAGTCTGTCCGGAGCGGGTTGGTCGTTGCTACTTCGGGCATGATCGTAAAGGTCAATTTGGCAGAATGGTCGTAGGCGTCGTAAAGAATTAAGGTGACCTCGTGCGCTTGGCCATCCAGCAACGGTAATCGACCCCGGTAAGCCGCGTTACTTTGTAGCTTGTATAGATTCAGAATATTGCCATCCGCAATGTAGGCTCGGTGGTAACGCTGGCCGGTGGTCTGCTCCACTTCGTAGTTCTCGTGGATGTTCATAAACCGGGTTTGCTCATTCGGGAAACTGTTCATGTTGTAGGCAAACACTTCCCGCCCATCGAGCCGAATTTCCAGACAACTGATGCCGTTTCGGTACGGAGAGCCACTCGTTTTATCATAGGCTAACACCTCCATTCCGATCAGACCCGACGCCGTAATGGGTTTCGTTATCGTGTAAGAGCCATCGGACTGACGCACGGGGACGAAACTGATGCGTTGATACTCGCCATTGATGCGCGAGGTGGGCGTCATCGTTTTCATGGCAATTCGTTCGAAATAGGGCGGTACGTTGTCCTGGATTTCCGAAAAATTATACAGCAATGGATTGATCAAATTGTCTTTGACATCTCGAATTTCGAAATGAAGGTGCGGTCCACCCGACCCACCCGTATTGCCCGAAGCCGCAATCACATCCCCCTGCTTAACCGGAAACTGGCCCGGTTGCGGACGGAGGTCAATCTCAAAAGTTTTTTTCTGGTATTGCTGCTCACGCAGGTAAGTGCCGAGGGTATCTTTCAGGGCCTTCAAATGGCCATAAACGGTGGTCAGACCGTTGGGATGTTTGATGAAAATGACATTTCCATAGCCCCCCGTGAATACAGCAATTCGTGCTACGTAACCATCAGCAGCCGCATGGACATCCAGTCCTTCGCGGCCGCCGGTACGAATATCCAGACCTGCATGAAAGTGATTGGGGCGCAAGTCGCCCATGCCACCTGAGAGGGAGTTTGCCCCACCGGGCTGAATCGGAAATTGAAAATAACCGGCCTCGATCGTGCCGGGCTGAATGTAGCCCGTCTGAGCAGCGGGTTTGGTCGGTGCAGACGGAGGGCTGGTTTGTCCAAGGACTACCCCTGAACCAAACAGAGCAGCTACTACCAGATTATAAATTAGTCTTTGTTTCAAAAGTAAAGTCAATTGGAAACCGCAACCTTGGCTAGAGTCCGATCAATAAGGACGCCTATTTTACGTCAAACGTAAGCATTGGGTTATCTTCAATGAATGCCGTCAAGCGGTCGCCCACCTGAACGGGGCCAACGCCTTTCGGCGTGCCTGTAAATAGAATATCGCCCTGTTGTAGCAGAAAATACCGCGATACAAACGAAATCAGGTAGTCGATCTTGAACAGCATCAGGCTTGTATTTCCTACCTGACGGGTTTCGCCATTGATATCCAGCCGAAAGTTCAGATTCTGTAAATCAGGAAAATCGGTTTTAGAAACAAAGTTTGAAATAGGAGCAGAGCCATTGAAGCCTTTCGCCAGCTCCCAGGGCAAGCCTTTTGCCTTCAGTTTACTCTGCACATCACGGGCAGTAAAGTCAATTCCGACGCCTATTTCGTCATAATATTTATGGGCGAACTTCTCGTCAATATTCTTTCCCACTCGATTGATTTTCACCAGAATCTCAACTTCGTGATGAACATCCGTGGAAAAATCCGGGTAGAAAAATGGCTCATGTTTCAGAGGAATAGCCGTTTCGGGCTTCATGAAAATGACCGGGTCCTCGGGCTGTTCGTTGTTGAGCTCCTTGATGTGTTCAACGTAATTTCGGCCAACGCAAATAATTTTCATAGAGTAACGCGGACATGCTGTCCGCATCTGTGCGGACAGCATGTCCGCGTTACATTAAACCAATCCAAATGCTACAAATCTAAGGACTAATGAGGGGCTGACCGCATCGGTTCATAAAATTTTGAACAATTCTAGTACTTTGCACGTCATATAACGTCAGAATATACTACCATTAAAAACACATAAAAATGAAAAAAATCATAATTGTCATGTTGTCACTCGCTTTTGCTGTTACGGCTTGCGAGAAAGTACCTTTAACGGGACGAAAGCAACTGATTTTAGTACCTAACAATGACATGCTTTCTATGAGCTTCACGCAATACAAAGCATTCCTGGATACAAGTAAGGTTATCAGCACCAGTAATGGCGATGCTGAAATGGTCAATCGAGTTGGCGATCGTATTCGTCGGGCTGTTGAAAGTTATATGAACAGCAACGGCTACAGCAAACGGCTTGAAGGGTTCAAATGGGAGTATCATTTGGTGCAAAGTAATCAGGTAAATGCCTGGTGTATGCCCGGCGGTAAAATCGTCGTTTACTCTGGTATTTTACCGTACACACAGAATGAAGCTGGTTTGGCTACGGTACTGGGGCATGAGGTTTCTCACGCCATTGCTGAACACGGTAACGAACGGATGAGTGAAGGATTAGTGGCCAATGGTCTTCTTCAGGCTGGTCAGGTAGCAACCGGTATTGGCACATCGGGTAAAAGCGCGCAGACACAGGCTATATTCCAGCAGGCATTTGGCGTCGTTGGCCCATTAGCCTATCAATATGGTGTCGGTCTTCCTCACAGCCGTAAACAGGAATCAGAAGCCGATCACTTAGGGCTGATTTTTATGTCGATGGCAGGCTATGATCCAAGAGAAGCAATCACGTTCTGGACACGGATGGCCAAAGCAGGTGGGGGGAAAGCACCTGCTGAGTTTTTATCGGACCACCCATCCGACGAACGCCGTATCGCTGACTTACAGAAACTGCTGCCCGACGCTCAGAAATATTATGCCAGTGCCCGATAACGCACTGAGCCTACAATAAATAAAAAAGCCGGCGTGTACACGCCGGCTTTTTTATTTGTATCCGACAGTATCTTGCTGTCGGATATATTGATTATAGTCCTGCGATTACCTGACGCACTTTTTCGGCGGCTTCTTTCAACAGAACGGCTGACTGTACTTTCAGTCCTGATTCATCAATGATTTTCGCGCCTTCTTCAGCGTTTGTACCCTGCAACCGAACGATGATTGGAACCGGAATATCGCCAATCGCTTTGTAGGCTTCGACAACACCCGTCGCCACGCGGTCGCAACGAACGATACCCCCGAAAATATTGATCAGAATGGCTTTTACGTTCGGGTCTTTCAGAATAATCCGAAAGCCAGCTTCCACGGTTTTGGCATTCGCACCGCCCCCAACATCGAGGAAGTTGGCCGGTTCGCCACCCGATAATTTAATAATATCCATCGTAGCCATGGCCAGGCCTGCCCCGTTTACCATGCAACCAACGTTTCCGTCAAGTTTTACATAGTTCAGGTCATTCGCAGACGCTTCTACTTCGAGCGGATCTTCTTCGGCCAAGTCCCGCATTGCCTTCAGCTCAGGATGGCGATACAGGGCATTGTCATCCAGATTCACCTTGGCATCGACGGCTAGAATCTTATTGTCCGACGTTTTCAATACTGGGTTGATCTCAAACATGGATGCATCCGTATCTACATACGCTTTGTAAAGCGATGTTACGAACTTCACCATTTCTTTGAATGCCTCGCCTTCGAGTCCAAGACCAAAAGCCACTTTTCGGGCTTGAAAAGGCTGCAGACCAACCGCTGGGTCAATCCACTCCTTCACAATTTTTTCGGGCGTATGTTCAGCTACTTCTTCAATGTCCATACCACCTTCGGTACTGGCCATAATCACGTTGCAGGCTTTTGTCCGGTCGAGCAGAATACCGATGTACATTTCTTTCGGGTCCGATGGCCCTGGGTAATAGACATCTTCAGCGATGAGAACTTTATTCACCCGCTTGCCTTCCGGTCCTGTCTGATGCGTAACCAGTACATTTCCAATGAGGTTCTTGGTAATGTCGCGTACGGCATCTACCGATTTGGCCAAAGCAACACCACGCTGCTCAGAGCCGACGATCTGGCCTTTTCCGCGCCCACCCGCGTGGATTTGCGACTTTACCACTACGAACTTCTGACCTGATTGAGCGATCAGGAGTTTAGCGGCTTCAACGGCTTTCTCGGGCGACTCAGCGACAATGCCCTCCTGAATGCGGACACCGTACTTTTTGAGAATTTCTTTGCCCTGATACTCGTGTATATTCATGACAACTGCAACAAAGAGGATTGGAAATCGTATTTTTGTGCGGCAAGTTAAACAGGAAATGAGGAATGAGGAGTGAAGAGTGAAGAATAATTACTCTGAATTCGTTATTCTTCACTCTTCACTCCTCACTTTTCATTCTTCATTTTTGATGCAATCAATCCTTCACACAACCGATATTCGCCGAAATTACGGTGATTTGCCCGTACTCAAAGGTATTAATCTAGCCATCGAGCCAGGCGAAGTTGTGTCTATCGTCGGCGCGTCTGGAGCCGGTAAAACCACGCTATTGCAAATTCTGGGCACGCTTGATCGGCCCGATTCCGGTGAGCTGCACATTGCTGGTCAGAACGTTTTTACGCTTAATGACCGTCAACTGGCACAGTTTCGAAACGAGCGCATTGGCTTTGTGTTTCAGTTTAACAATTTGCTGCCCGAGTTTACAGCCCTTGAAAACGTATGCCTGCCTGGGTTCATTGCTGGCAAGGAGGAACGGGCCGTTCGGCAACGGGCCGAAGTATTGCTCACGACGCTTGGCCTGCAACATCGCCTGACGAATCTTCCCTCGCAGTTGTCGGGGGGAGAGCAACAACGAGCCGCTGTGGCACGGGCATTGATTAACGAGCCTGCTATCGTTTTTGCCGATGAACCAAGCGGAAACCTCGATTCGCGCAATGCTGAAGAACTTCATCAATTGTTTTTTCGGCTCCGGGATGAGCTCGGTCAGACGTTTATTATCGTGACGCACAATGAAGGATTAGCTGCTTTAGCTGACCGAACGGTAACCATCCGGGATGGACTTTTATTTACCTGATTACGGTGTTCATAGTGCGACTTTTATAAGTCTACTAGGTAAATATACTTAAAGTTTAATCTTTTTTTGAGTATTTCTTCAATTTTAAAGTACTGTATATCAGAGTGTTGCAACTTTGTTTAAAAAAATAATTAAGAAAAAGAATCAATTTTTCGCATTTTTGTTTTATTATTGTGTCGAAAAGAAAAGTTTTTCATAACGTTGAGTAAATCAGAAAGCCAAGAGAGTGTCTCGCTTGGCTTTTTTGTTTGCCCAAAAGTTAGATTTTATACCTTAACAGCCAGGAATTTACTATAAGGAGCGTATAGATTTATATAAATGAAAAGGTCCCCGGTCAAGTTGACCGGGGACCTTTTCGTTTGTGAATGGCTGATGAATTACATCATGCCGCCCATGCCGCCACCGCCTGGGTGACCATGGCCACCACCGGCTGGAGCTTCTTCTGGCTCGTCGGCGATAACACATTCCGTTGTCAGTAACAGACCAGCAATAGACGCTGCGTTTTCCAGCGCAAGACGGGTCACTTTTTTCGGGTCGATAACACCAGCAGCGAACAGGTCTTCGAACGTATCGTTCTTAGCATTGTAGCCATAACCACCCTGCCCATCTTTCACCTTGTTCACAATAACCGAACCTTCGCCACCAGCGTTGGCAACGATTGTCCGTAGCGGTGATTCGAGAGCGACACGGATGATGTTTATACCGGTTTTTTCATCTTCGTTGATAGCGTTGATAGCGTCCAGAGAAGAGATCGCCCGGATCAGAGCAATACCACCACCGGTTACGATACCTTCTTCAACGGCTGCGCGGGTTGCGTGCAGGGCGTCGTCAACGCGGTCTTTCTTCTCTTTCATTTCTACTTCGGTAGCTGCACCGATGTAGAGGATAGCCACACCACCCGACAGTTTGGCCAGACGCTCCTGCAATTTCTCGCGATCATAGTCTGATGTCGTGTTTTCGATTTGGGCTTTGATCTGATTGACGCGGCCTGTGATGTTTTCTTTCTCACCAACACCGTTGACAACAGTCGTGTTATCTTTGTCGATCAGGATTTTTTCAGCCTGGCCCAGGTATTCGATCGATGCGTTCTCCAGTTTGAAACCACGTTCTTCACTGATAACCTGGCCACCCGTCAGGATAGCAATGTCTTCCAGCATCGCTTTCCGGCGATCGCCAAAGCCAGGTGCTTTAACGGCAGCTACTTTCAGCGCGCCACGGATTTTGTTTACAACCAGCGTAGCCAGTGCTTCGCCATCTACATCTTCAGCAATGATCAGCAGTGGGCGGCCTGTTTGAGCAACTTGCTCCAGCACAGGCAGCAATTCTTTCATTGACGAAACTTTTTTCTCCGAGATCAGGATGAACGGACGCTCCAGTTCAACTTCCATTTTCTCCGTGTTCGTGACGAAGTAAGGAGATAAATAGCCACGGTCGAACTGCATACCTTCTACGGTTTTCACTTCCGTTTCCGTTCCGCGCGCTTCTTCAACCGTAATGACGCCTTCTTTGCCAACTTTCTTCATGGCTTCGGCAATCATTTTACCGATTTCTTCGTCGTGGTTAGCCGAGATGGTTGCTACCTGTTCGATTTTGCCGAAATCATCACCAATGGTTTGAGCCTGTTCAGCCAGGTTTTTAACAACCGTTACCACTGCTTTATCGATACCGCGCTTCAGGTCCATTGGGTTGGCACCAGCCGCTACGTTTTTCGCGCCGATCGAATAGATCGCCTGCGCCAGTACGGTGGCTGTCGTGGTACCATCACCAGCCGAATCAGCTGTTTTCGACGCTACTTCTTTTACTAACTGAGCTCCCATGTTTTCCATGGCATCCTTCAGTTCAATTTCTTTTGCTACCGTTACACCATCCTTGGTGATAACAGGTGAGCCGAATTTTTTGTCCAGAATGACGTTCCGGCCCTTAGGTCCGAGGGTAACTTTAACTGCGTCGGCAAGGGTATCAACCCCTTTCTTAATGCGCTCACGAGCTTCGGTATCGAAAAATATTTTCTTAGCCATTGTTTCTTAGAATTTGAAAAAGTTTGTGGTTTACAGTTTGTAGTTGCGGTTCCCCGCCGGGACTTGCGCGAACCACAAACAACGAACGACGAACTGAATTAAAGGATTGCGAAAATGTCGGATTCACGCATGATAAGGTACTCTTTACCATCGACGGTGATTTCTGTACCGGCATATTTGCCATACAACACCGTATCGCCTACCTGAACCGTTAGGGGCTCATCTTTCTTACCTGCACCAACGGCAACGACCGTACCACGCTGGGGTTTTTCTTTAGCTGTGTCAGGAATGATAATTCCGAACGACGTCTTTTCTTCGGCCGGTGCGGCTTCTACCAGCACCCGGTCGGCCAGCGGTTTCACGTTCACTTTAACGCTTTCCGTTTCTGCTACCATGATAATGAGTTGATTAAGGTTTTTAACTGTTTGTGTTTGTACTTACACGTCGATTCTCGACCGCCAATTACTGTGCCAATACGCTAAACTGCCAATTTTTCCGGTTTAAGTCTGCCATACTGCCATTGCCTTTGTTTACTAAACTTCATTCGGCAGATGGCGCATTTTTAACGAACAGAATTTGGCAGTTTCACAATCATTGGTTAGTTTAACAAGATCATACACCTAAAAAATTATGTAATCTGGTTTATGAAAAAATTACAACCTGACTGGTTTACGCAAAATTGGCTTGACGCCGAATATCAGAAGTATGTCGTGATGGCATACTTACAGGCGGTTCAGAAAAACTTCGTTGAACACAAACTTTGTCCTGATCTGCCTGAACTGCGAAGTCACTACGACGCTGGTATTCGTTTTTCGAGGGGCAAAGGTACGCTAAATGCCGCTTTCCCCAAGCGAGTTAGTCGAGTTACTGGCCCACCACCGCGAATCGAATATAAATCTGAGGTAACGGACCCGTCGTTTATGGCAGAGGTGGACGCAATTATGGAATTTGCGCTGCCCCGCTTTCAGGCTATGCTCACGGAAGGCCAGCAACGGTGGCTCGATATTGCCAACTCTTTGATACTGGCTCCGGTGGGTTTATTGCCCCTACGACCCGAAGAGGGATATCTGCTCCTTCAAACGACTGATCAGGCAGAGATACATGTGTATTACTTTTGCCTGACACTGTATTCGGATCAGGAACCGGGTGGGCGCCTGGTACAACTGCGTTTTATCGAGGCTGTCCGAAAAAGTCTAGTCAATACTGTTGAGAATATTAAGCTGGATCTGATTCGGCGGCATCGACACATGCCTAACCCAGCCACGTTTATGCTGGAGAGCCAGAAGAGTTATCCCATTCAGGAAACGCTGTTGCCCATTGCCCGGCAATTACTCGTTCAGGCAGTAGCCTAGCCATACAGAAAAAGCCGTGCCTGAGAGGACACGGCTTTTTCTGTATGAACTGCAAGTTTACTTTTGGGGCGTCAGCGCTGAGGTCGATGCGCCTGGTGTCTGTGCACCGGGAGCCGCCTGACTTGGTGCCGCTCCATTGGCGGCACTAGGGGCTGGTGTTGGCGCAGCTGCGCCTGGCAATGTCTGGGTTTGTGCCCGATCTACGTTGGCGCTATTGATGCCGCCTACCTGCGTGCGATCTACCATGATGTAAGACGCTAGCGACAGCACCATAACGGCAACGCCGAGGCCCCACGTAATTTGCTCAAGCAAATCCGTCGTTTTCTTTACACCCATTAGCTGGTTAGAGCCTAAGCCGCCAAATTCGCCAGCCAGGCCTCCGCCTTTTGAGTTCTGAATGAGTACAATTAGAATCAGAAGAACGGTGAGAATACAAATGATGACAATAGTTGCCGTTATCATGAAATCAGTAGCTACCGGATCGCCGGTGCGTTAAACAGTTAAGACAAATAGTTAACAGCTAATAGGAGTGGTTTCACGATTCAGTCGATCCTCCGTCCGCACTCGTTAATTCGCTAATTTTTGCCGCAAAGTACGCCTTTTTTTCTGGGTTTTTCACTATAAGTTTCTCGTAGATTTCCCTGGCTTTGTCAAGTTTTCCCTGCTTTTCCAAAATCTTGGCAAAACTTTCAGTTACCAGACTGCCGCCAACGGGCTTTGTCCGTTTGGTCAGGTCTTCCTGTGTATGGGGTTCGCCAGGTTTAGCCCGCACGGGCGAAATGCGGGGTTCTTTCTTGATGAAGCTATCAATCAGGTCCAATTGACGCTGGCGTTCAACATCGGCGGGGGAGAGGGTTGGTTGAGCGGGTGTAGTTTCCGCAATTTGTACAAGGTCGTTTTGCAGGTTTATTTCGATCAGTGTTGGGTCTTCCGGCGTAGGTGTGGTGACAATGGGTTCGGCAGACTGGTCGTGCTGACCGGGTAGCCTCAGCAGAGGTAATTTGGGAAATCCATTGCTAACGCCCGCCTTTGATTTGAACAAAGCGTAGCTCTCCTGCTGGTAATCGTCGGGAACCGGTACGTGCCTGGCTGACAGCTCGTTGAGCTTCGTCAAAAGGTTTTCTGACCATTGAAATTCATTCTCAATTAGCTTCCGCAACGCATTCCGGCTTAAAGCATGGGCCGCAGCCTGACGCACAAAAGGAACGGCCTGACTCCGCTGATGAACCGATGCCGCCTTGGCCGCTAAGGTATGCAGCGTTTGGCAATAGGGATACGTCTCCAGACTTTCCTGTAGTTGAACAAAGTCGGTAGGAGCAAGGTCGTCGGGGTGAGTGACCCAGTAAGAGAATGTTTCTTTGTCGAGGGCGAGCACGAAGTAAATTACGGTTTACGATGGACAATTGATGAGGGTTCCGCTCAGCGGGGCAATCTGCGAAAGTACCTTTTTCAAGCGTAAATTGTAAATCGTAAGCCGTAAATCTTTTCACCAGTCAGCCGCTGTCTTATTGAAAATATCCAGGACGATCTGATCCAAAATCTTGGGTACCAGGCGGCTTTCGTTCTGGCTCAGGGTTTGGCCCTGCGGGAAATCCTGATAAAAGGAAAAAGACTGTTCAAAATTCTTCGTTTCGTCTTTATTGTTATAAAAACGGGCTAAAACAGTGATTTGAAGCCGGTTGACACCAGCCTGGTCCTGGGCAGTTGGGGCAACGGCCAACAGGTCGTAGCCAGTGATGTTTCCTTCCAGAACCATATCGCCATTGGTGGGAACAACCTTCAGGTTGGTATAGCGCTGGTAGTATTCCTTTAATCGTTCGTTGAACGTCAGTGGCAGGTTAGCCGGGCCGCCCGCCGTCGCGAGGACGAAGTTATTGACCGTCACTGTTTTAATGGCCGGAGAGAGCGTTGTTCCCGTAAACGAATAGACTCCGCAGGAGGAAACGAAGAGTGAAGAGTTAAGAATGAAGAATAAGACGAGCAGCCTTTTCTTTTTACTATTCTTCACGCTGGATTCTTCATTCGTCATTAGTTTACTCTTCATCAATTTCATATTGCTTTATTTTTCGGTATAACGTGCGTTCCGAAATACCGAGTGCCTGAGCGGCATACTTTCGCTTGTTGTTATTGCGCCGAAGGGCTTTCAGAATCATTTCCTTCTCCTGTCGTTCGAGCGAGAGCGAATCATCTTCTTCCGTCTCGTGGGTCACGTCTTCCACTTCCGTGAGGTCGTTTACATCACCATCCACATCGTCGTAAATCTGTACAGGCGGGTGACTGCCATACGTCTCTGAGGCCGGTGCCGTAGCGCGGGGTGGTGCCGTTTCGGGTCTAACGATTCCATTAACGGGTGGTAACAAGCGAGCTGTGTTCGTTTCTGCCAATGGCCGATTATCCATATCCGATGAAATCGAATCGAACAAATCTTTATGGGTATGCAGAATCTGTCCGGTATCCTGGCCGTTGCCCAGCAGCACATCGCGAACGAGCTTTTTCAGGTCATTCACGTCCCGGCGCATATCGAATAGCACTTTGTAGAGTAGGTCGCGTTCCGAAAAGTTATCGGCACTGCCACTCGCCTGCGGAAACAAGGCGACTGTTCGGTTCGGCGGCTGCTGTTGCGGCAGGTATTTCGACAAGGTTTCCGAGTCGATAGGTTTATTCTGTTCCGATTCCAGAATAGATACCTGTTCCGCAATGTTTTTCAGTTGCCGGATATTTCCCGGAAACGGATACTGAACCAACACCTGTTTGGCTGCGTCGGTCAGTTGCAAGGGTTTGATGCGGTATCGTTCGGCGAAATCGGTCGTAAACTTGCGGAATAGCAGTTCGATATCCATCCCACGTTCGCGCAGGGGAGGCACGAAAATAGGCACCGTATTGAGCCGGTAATAGAGGTCTTCCCGAAATTTACCTTTCTCCACCGCTTCCATCAAATTGACGTTGGTCGCTGCGACGACCCGTACATCCGTTTTTTGAGTTTTCGAGGAGCCAACCCGAATAAATTCACCGTTTTCGAGGACACGAAGCAAGCGAGCCTGTGTTCCCAGGGGCATCTCACCAATCTCATCCAGGAAAATGGTGCCTCCGTTAGTCGTTTCAAAATAACCCTTTCGGGAATCAACCGCCCCCGTAAAGGAGCCCTTTTCATGGCCGAAGAGCTCCGAGTCAATGGTGCCTTCGGGAATGGCTCCACAGTTGATGGCAATAAATTGACCGTGCTTGCGGGCGCTCAGGCTGTGAATAATCTTGGAAAAAGACTCTTTACCACTGCCACTCTCGCCCGTGATGAGCACAGTCAGATCGGTCGCGGCTACCTGCATCGCCACGTTGATAGCGTAGTTGAGGCCAGCTGCATTACCAATTATACCGAAGCGTTGTTTGACGCTTTGAATTTCCTGTTGATTCATAAAAGTTTACGGTATTCGGTATTCGGTTTTCGGTGGGTTAATCATGTTAACCTGATTCACCGAAAATCGAATACCGTAAACACTAGACAACTTCTCCCCGGAGGGTTGCCGATGTGCATTCGGTTACTAACACGTTGACGTACTGGCCCTTCTGGTGATCTCCTTTCGGGAAAACGACCATTTTGTTCTGGTCGTTTCGGCCGCACAGGAAGTCGTCGGATCGTTTGGAGGAGCCTTCAATCAGCACGCGTTGTGTCTGCCCGATATGTCGTTGATTCCGTTCGGCAGAGTGCTCGAGTTGACGAGCGATAATTTCGTTCAAACGACGTTTCTTGATGTCCTCTGGAATATCGTCGGCGTATTTTTTGGCTGCCAGTGTCCCCGGCCGTTCCGAATAGGCAAACATGTAGGCGTAGTCGTAACGTACATAGTCCATGAGCGACAGCGATTCCTGGTGCTCTTCTTCCGTTTCGGTGCAGAAGCCCGAGATCATGTCGGTCGAGATGCCGCAGTCGTCACCCAGAATCTCACGGATGCGGTCGATCTTGTTGATATACCAGGGACGGTCGTAGGTCCGGTTCATCAACTTCAACACCCGGCTGTTGCCGCTTTGAGCGGGTAGGTGAATATACTTGCAGATGTTGTCGTACCGGGCCATGGTGTGTAGTACGTCATCCGTAATATCTTTTGGATGCGAGGTCGAGAACCGAACCCGAAGATCGGGGTGGATCAGGGCAACCATTTCGAGCAGGAGCGCGAAGGTGGTTGTAGTGGTAGTAGGCGCGAGGAGTGAAGAGTGAGAAGTTGCTCCTGCTACCTCTTCTACCCATTTATACGAGTCTACATTTTGCCCAAGCAGCGTCACTTCCCGATAGCCCTGATCGAAAAGGTCCTGGGCCTCACGGATAATGCTGTGTGGATCGCGGCTGCGTTCGCGGCCCCGCGTGAAGGGGACGACGCAGAAACTGCACATATTGTCGCAACCACGCATGATCGAAACAAACGCTGTTACGCCGTTGGAATTCAGTCGGATAGGAGCAATATCGGCGTAGGTTTCTTCGCGGGAAAGAAAAACATTGACGGCTTTTTGGCCTGATTCGGCTTCCTCAACCAGTTTAGGAATGTCGCGGTAAGCATCAGGACCTGCTACAATGTCCACCACTTTTTCTTCTTCGAGAAGTTTGGTTTTCAGGCGTTCGGCCATGCAGCCAAGTATCCCAACCATGAGTTCGGGTTTCTGGCGTTTCAGGCCTGTAAGGTGCTTCAGCCGGTGGCGAACCTTCTGCTCGGCATTGTCGCGGATGGCGCAGGTATTGAGGAAAATAACATCGGCCTCGTTGGCTGATGAAGTGGTTGCGTAGCCTGCATTGCGCATGACAGCCGCGACGACTTCGCTATCGGCAAAGTTCATCTGGCAACCGTAGCTTTCAATATACAGCCGTTTTTTGCCAATAGCCAACTCATCTTCCGATGTACGGGGAAGATCAATTTGTTCTTTATCGGCGGGTTGCAATATAGTCAGTTCGGGTATGAGCGTCATAATAGTGTAAAATCGATGATCAGGATCCGTTGATAATCAATGGTCGTGCTGCCTTGGTTGCCTACGGAGTTGTAAAATTACGAAGAAAGCCCCGATAATGCTGTCATTTTGGCAGTATTTGACGTTAAAATACCTTAACTGTGGGTTTTAGATGCAGCGTTCTTCAGGATGGAAAAAGTACACTGGTTGTTACACCACGGTCTGTATCCTCACGAACTGCTCCGCGCGTGAGCCAAATTGTTCCACCAGAGTGTGGTCCGTGAGGACACGGACCAGGGAATCGTAGAGACGATTTAATCACTCAGTATAAATGAGAATAATATCAATTAAAAAGGGTAGCCAATACCAAAGTTGATGACCAGCGGATTTGGTCCGCTGGTTAACTTAGCCAGCGAGAATTTCGGCAGAATGAATCGATTATCTACCGTTCCTTCTTTAGCATCATAGTATTTCCGGGCGGGGTCCCAGACCTTAATGCCTCCATCGAAACGAACGACGAAAAAGGAGAAATCAAGCCGTAATCCCACTCCTGTACCAACCGCAATCTGTGGGAAAAATGTATTGAACCGAAAAACAGAGCCCGGTCGGGAAGGGTTATCTGTCAGCGTCCAGACGTTGCCTGCGTCGACAAAAATAGCCCCGTTTACGTCTGCACCCAGGTGGAAGAGACGCCCGCGCAGTTCGGCTGAGCCTTCGAGGAGTACGTTGCCTGGCTGCTCGAATAGATAAATAAATTGACCATTACTGATGGCTGGTACCGTGGGGTCGGTTTGGTATGGAAACGCCGAACCCGGACCCAAACGCCGGGGCAACCAGGCCCGGACGCTGTTGCTTCCTCCCGCGAAAAATAATTTCTCATAGGGAACCGGCCCACCGTCCGGTCCATAGCCATAAGCCACACCCGTGTTGACGCGGAAAGCCACTGTGGTACGGTTCCGAATCGGAATGTAGTGTCGAAAATCGACATTACCCCGCAGAAACTTATAAAACTGCAAGCCGATGCCGGTTGCAGTGTCGCTCCAGCGAGAGATCGTTTTGTCCGAGACAAAGTTGAGCGTTGTTCCACCCGACTCAATAACGGTACGCAAAAAATTGGCTCGCCGGTTCTGTCCCGGAATATTCGTGTTGTATGTGTAGGCAAAACTAAAGCTTGAACTTAATGAGCGTCGAAAACTTAAATAGACAGTACTACCCTGCGCTGTTAGGTCTTTTAGCTGCTTGTTAAACGCTTCACTAATAACGGGTACACTGCCATTTCCTGCGTTAATGAGATTTATGTCAGCAATTAGAAAGCTAAACTGTTTGGTAGGTGTAGTCTGCCAGGTATAAGCCATTGTCGCCCGCAAAAGCGATCGCCGGAAGTCGGGCCGGAACGTATTGTTAAAGCTTAAACTGATTTGGGTTCGGGGTGCATAGCGGGTGAAGGCGAAGCGGAAACGTCCTGGAAAAAGAATTTGAGGGAATGTCAGGGAGCTACTAACGCCTAACTCCTGAGACGTATAAACGACCTGTTTCGGATTGTTCGGGTTAGGGACGAAGCCAGTCTGCGCTTCAAGTCCATACCGAAGCGTGGTTTCGAACGTTTCCAGGCCGCCAAACATATTACGCACCCTGAATATCAAACTGCCGAATCCACCTGGATACCCTGTACCCTGATAAAGTAACCCGGTGAACCCGCCTTCGGCAGTCGCTTCATACTTGTCTAATGGGGTGGCTGTTATCAGCGTTTTGAGTCGACGATTCGTGGTGTCAATAAAATTGAGATTGACAAATTTGAACTGGTTCAGCAGGAAGAGTTGCCGCTGAGTATCGCGATAATTGCTTTGACTGAATAGTTGATTGGGACGGAGCAGAATCTTTGAATCCAGCAAACGTACGGACAAGTTACGGCCGCTGAGTAAATACCTGACCCCGTTGCGATTGACCGTATCGAACTGGATAAAAGGCACAACCGGTAAACTTACCGCGCCCGTGGAATCTATGGGTCTATCGACTGGTGGCAGCGATTCTGCTGCGCTAATCTGCATCTCCACCTGGCCAATGTGATAAATTGGATGGGCCGACTGGCCCGGTGGATTCATGATTTGAAGCGTTACATCCACATTCCGCCGAGACGAGTCGCCCGGTTCGAGGCCGTCGCGAAAACGGCGGTCATTCCCCCGCCGAACGGTATCGACATCGGTGGCCCGAATGTATTGTCGGGAGAAGGTGTAATAGCCCTGATCGCGCAATAACGTTTCGATTCGAAGCCGCTCACCCGACATGTTGTCGAAATCAAACCGCTCGCCTACCTGGAGCTTCGATTTATCGAACGATTGGCGAACGATGGAGTCGACGCGCGGATCGGCTATTTCGTAAACGATATTTCGCAAATAAAAGCCCTCGTTTTCAGTAACCAGATAATTGACCCGAATCTGAATTCGGCGCAGCGTATCGAGCTTATAGGCCGTTTTTGCGTTGAAAAAACCTTTGTCGGAAAGGTACTTCTGCATCTTTACCACATTGGCCTGTGCGTCTTTTTCGGAGAAGTAGGAGGGGGGCTCACCCAGGTTTCGCATGACCCAGTTTCCCTCTTCGGCTTTCTGACGAAGGTGCTTTAACTGGCGGCCATAGCGCCGGTTCAGCTTCTTAAGTTCTTTGGGTTGATTGGCGACAAGCTGGCTTTGCTGTTCAAATTCATTAGTTTTGGCCTGTAAGTTGCGTAATGCTTGATCACGGTCGTATCGGCGCTGGCCGAGCTGGTACAGCCATAACTGGGTCGTAATGGGCAAGCCAAGTAGTCGTCGGTTGGGCTTTTGCGGAATCAGGCCCAACAGGTTTTCACTGGATATTTCCCGATTCCCCCGTACTGTTTGCGCGGTGAGGATGTATCCGTTCGTTTTCAACTGTTTTGAACTCAAACAGCCTGATAACGAAACGACCAGCAGCAATAGGCTTATTCGCAATGTAGCGTGTAGAGTATAGGATGCATAGCCCGCAAACCAATCAGACACCTTACATCCTAGATCATACATCTTAATCATGCTTTCTAAAAATCAACTTAAATATATTCAGTCGCTGCACCATAAAAAATATCGGCAGCAACATGGCGCGTTTCTGGTCGAAGGCGCCAAGAGCGTTCAGGAAGTATTACAGTCCGATTTTCAAACCGAACTGCTTGTAGCGACTGAAGAATTTTACAAAGAAAACGCTCGCCTGACAGACCACCAACGAACGCCCGTCGAAATCGCGTCAGTGGCCGACCTTCAGCGGGCCGGCACGCTCGAAAGTAACAATGCCGCACTGGCTGTGGTCAAAACGAAAGAGAACCGCCCGCTATTGGCTGAACCCGGTGAGATTGTCCTTATTTTAGATGATATTCGTGATCCGGGCAACCTGGGGACTATTCTCCGCATTGCCGATTGGTATGGCGTGCGTAAGGTGCTGTGCTCGGAAACGACGGCCGATGTCTATAACCCGAAAGTCATTTCGGCCAGTAAAGGGTCGTTTACGCGGGTAAGCTGGTGGTACGGCGCTATTGAAGGGGTTCTGCAACAGTCCGAGAATGCCGTGTACGGCGCTTTTCTGGATGGTGAAGACGTTCACACGCTGGATTTTGGTAGTTCGGGCTATTTGGTCATGGGAAATGAATCAAATGGTATCCGGCCCGAAACGGAGCGGTACGTAACCAAACGCGTGACGATTCCTCGCTATGGCGACGCTGAATCGCTTAACGTAGGCATTGCTACGGCTGTATTGCTGGATAACTGGCAGCGGACTGTTACAGCTAAATGAGTTTGAGGGAGATTCTAGTACCACAGAGCCATATATATTTCTCCGTGTTCTTTGTGGCTCTGTGGTACTAAAACGTAACTGAAATTCTATGTGTAAAAGAGCAGCTAAAGGACTCTATGTACCACATACTTCGTTTGCTTTTTCTGGTAGTAGGGAGTCTGGCTTTTTTGCCGACAGATGACGGATCGGTTGGGCCAGCGGTTCACAAACAGTTTCTGAACGATAAAGAAACGTTTCAGCAACAGTTGCAGCAATTAGCTGGGTATGTTGCTGCCGATGCACCTACCGATTCACTTAAGGCCGCTTTTGTCCGAAGTCGACTGGCTTACAAGCGGATAGAGTGGCTGCTGGAGTATTATCAGCCATTTCTGGCGAGTCACGTCAATGGGCCCCCGGTCATCGAAGTCGAAGGGACCGAGCCGGGGCAAACGCCCATCTTACCCACGGGGCTGCAAGTCGTTGAGCCGTTCCTGTTTCCGATTTATAATCACACCCGAAAAGCGGATTTAACTCACGAAATAACCGTGTTGCAAGCCTATGCATCGCGTCTGGAGCAGGGCATTCCCGCCGATCAGTTAACCGATACCAACCTGCTGGATGCCATGCGGCAGCAACTATTTCGACTGCTGACGGCGGGAATCACGGGCTACGATGCTCCGGAAGCCCGAACGGGGCTGTCGGAAGCCGCTTTAAGCATGTGTACACTTCAAAAGGCCTTTACCCCATACGCTAAACGCCTGTCTGCGCCCAGAGCCGCCCAACTTGACCAATGCTGGACAGCCGCCATTCGGGTATTGGAAAGGGCCTCTGATTTTACCAATTTTGATCGGGTTGGCTTTATCCGGAATCAACTTTACCCGCTTTGCCGGGCGCTGCAACAGGCCCGCCAGGAACTCGGTATTCCGGCCGCTACCACCGGCCGCTTTCTGTCGCCAACCGTAGCGACGCTGTCTGACTCGGGCGCTTTCCGGCCCGACTATCTGATTAATTTTGGTGCGTTTGCCAGCACTCCTCAGAAAGTAGCGTTGGGTAAAACACTCTTCTTTGAGCCGTTGCTGTCGGGCAACAACGCCCGGACGTGTGCGTCGTGCCACCAGCCCGAACGGGCATTTACTGATGGACGAAACAAAAGTCGATCATTCAACAGTCGGCAGCAGGTTCTTCGAAATGCACCTACGCTCATTAATGCTGGCTTGCAAAACGCTCAATTCTACGATTCACGCGCGTTCTACCTCGAAGACCAGGCTCATGATGTGCTGAGCAACGCGCACGAAATGCGTACATCGCCCGACGAAGTTGTACAAAAACTTGGAGCTAGTGCCGCCTATAGGGAAGCGTTCGCCAGCGCTTTCCCGGCCGGGTTGACCGCCCCAAACGTACGCAACGCCTTGGCGTGTTATGTCCGGAGCCTGACGGGGTTGAATGCCCGTCCAGATCGCTATTTGCGGGGAGAGCCGGTCGCGTTGACGGATCCAGAGCAGTTAGGTTTCAACTTATTTCTGGGCAAAGCCCGTTGTGCGACCTGCCATTTTTTCCCAATCTATAATGGGTTTGTGCCACCCCATTACGAAAAAACGGAGAGCGAGATTATTGGCGTACCTCGTCAACGAAAAACACAACATGCCGAACTTGACACGGATCAGGGGAAATACAATACGTACCAGAAAACCCGGCATCGGTTTGCCTTTAAAACGCCCACTGTTCGGAACGTAGCGCTGACCGCGCCGTACATGCATAACGGCGTTTATCAGACGCTGGAGCAGGTCGTTGATTTCTATAACCGGGGTGGCGGTCGGGGAATCGGTATCCAGCTTGATGAACAGACCCTGCCCGAAGCGGCACTCAATCTGACCAAAGGGGAGCAAAAGGCCTTGGTCGCTTTTTTGGCCGCATTGACGGACACAACGGGAATGACCCAACGCCCCAATCACTTGCCCGCTATCGATAGCAACACCAGCCTGAACCGCCGAAAAGTTGGTGGCCGGTATTAAGGTCGGGCCCTCAAACCAGGTGCGGGCTCGTTGCATTAGTCAATACGAGCGGCAAACTGATTATCTTTGCGGCAGATTTTCCGTAACAACCGATGAAAAAAGTCCGCAAATTCTACGATGATTACAAACCGTATATCTTCTCCGACGGTTGGTACTACGTGTTTATCGTCGTGTTTATTCTGATCATGTTTATCTTTTTTTCCTGAGTGGCTAATCGCTCGGCCGTTCTGGCCATTATAAATCCGCTGTCCGGCACGACGACCGTTGCCCAGAAAGCCCTGCTTCAGGACGCCTTCATGCGTCGGGCGGAGGAACTCGGCTTTGCGCCTGAAGCCATCTTTACCACTCATCCCAGCCATGCTACCGAACTGGCAAAAGCGGCCGTTGCTCGGGGCGTCAATCGGGTGCTGGCTATTGGGGGCGATGGCACCATCAATGAAACGGCCCAGGCGCTTCGGCGCTCGGCAACGGCGCTGGGCATTGTTCCCATTGGTTCGGGAAATGGGCTGGCGCGGCATCTGGGCATTCCACTGGTCCCCATAAAAGCCATTGAACGTGCTCTCAACGGCCGACCTGTGGTGATCGACAGCGGTGAAATCAACGAGCATCCGTTCTTCTGCACGGCCGGGCTGGGTTTCGAAGCCTATGTGGCCCATGCTTTTGCCCGGCAACCCGTACGAGGCCTGCCGACGTACATTCGCACAGCGTTTCAGGCGTTCCGACAATACAAACCCCATGCGTTTAACGTTGATAATCAGGAGCGGACTATATTTTCGTTAACGTTTGCCAACGCCGGGCAGTTTGGGAATAACGCCTGGATGGCGCCCACCGCCAACATTGCCGATGGTCGGCTGGAACAGTGCGAAATCCGCCCCTTTCCCATGCAGGCCGCCGGTATGCTTACTTGGCGGTTGTTCAATAAATCGCTCGACCAGTCAGCTTATTGGCGTGGACAGTCAATTACCAAAGCAACGGTGCAGGCTGAGGGGCCTTTATTGATTCATGCGGATGGGGAACCATTAACACTAGCGTCCGGTCAGGCTGACGTTCGGATTTTGCCGGGCAGTTTGCTGGTGTTGTTGTAACTCTCCTCAATTCATTCGTGCAACATAACGCTGAAAGCCCGATA
Source organism: Spirosoma radiotolerans (assembly GCF_000974425.1). NCBI lineage: Bacteria > Pseudomonadati > Bacteroidota > Cytophagia > Cytophagales > Cytophagaceae > Spirosoma > Spirosoma radiotolerans. The sequence continues at coordinate 4,494,157 of NZ_CP010429.1, read as the reverse complement.
TTTGCCCCGCAAAAACCATTCTGACAACAGGCGTAAACGCGCCGGGTGTCTCTTCTTCTGATGTCTCAAAAAGTAGTTCTTGCCTTTAGCGGAGGTCTCGATACCTCCTTCTGCGTTAAATATTTGTCCGAAGATCGGGGCATGGATGTGTACTCGGTGCTGGTCGATACGGGCGGCTTCTCGGATGCCGAACTCAAAGCCATTGAGGAACGGGCGTACTCGCTGGGCGTAAAATCCCACGTAACGATCTCGAAAACGGACGACTACTACCAACAATGCCTGAAGTTCCTGGTGTTTGGTAACGTGTTGAAAAACAATACGTATCCACTCTCCGTAAGTGCCGAACGGATTTTTCAGGCTATTGCTGCCGCCGAATACGCCCGCGAAATTGGGGCGTCGGCCATTGCGCACGGAAGTACCGGTGCCGGAAACGACCAAGTGCGTTTTGATATGGCATTTCGGATTATAGCGCCCGACGCAGAAGTCATTACGCCTATTCGTGATTTGCGCCTGTCGCGCGAAGCCGAAATTGAGTACCTGAAGGCCAAAGGCGTTGATCAGGAGTGGCACAAAGCCGCTTATTCAATTAACAAGGGCTTGTGGGGCACATCGGTTGGCGGAAAAGAAACCCTGACGTCGGATCAGTTCCTGCCCGAATCAGCCTGGCCAACCCAGATAACCAAAACGGAACCAGAGACCATTACGCTCGTCTTCCAGCACGGTGAAATTAAGGAAGTAGCCGGTGAGAAGTTCGCGAATTCAGTCGATGCGATTCGGAAAGTTACCGAGCTGGCCGGTCCGTTTGGTATTGGTCGCGATATTCACGTTGGTGACACGATCATTGGTATTAAAGGTCGGGTTGGTTTCGAAGCACCGGCCCCGTTGATCCTCATCAAAGCACACCATGCACTCGAAAAACACGTGCTGGGCAAGTGGCAGCTCTACTGGAAAGAGCAACTAGCCAACTGGTATGGTACCATGCTGCACGAAGGTCAGTTTATGGACCCCGTCATGCGAAATATTGAAACCTTCCTGGCTGATACACAAGCGCATGTTTCGGGTAAAGTACACGTGCTATTGGCTCCTTATCGGTTTCAGGTGCTCGGTATTGAGTCGGATCATGACCTAATGTCGTCGAAATTTGGTTCTTATGGCGAAATGAACAACGCCTGGACCGGAGACGACGTGCGCGGCTTCTCAAAAGTTGCCTCCAATCAGGTAATGATCTATGAGAAAATCAATAATCAATAATTAGTGATCGGTAAGCCGAGAAAATATTGTGCGCCCCGAAGCGTATCGTATCCGTTGCAGCTGCTTGATGTGGTTGTTGATACGTATGCACGCGGTTATCATAAACGGCGGGAGACTGTCGAGGGTAACGCCGATGTTCCCCGATTTTTATTCATGACGTCAGGGCATCTGGGCGATGCCCTGACGTTGTCTTATCTGTTTCCACTCATTCAACGGGCACACCCGACCTGCGTCATCGATGTGGTTGCCGGAGACTGGTGCGATCCGATCCTGGCCAACAATCCATATATCCGCCGACTAATTCACCTCAATCATGCCAACACAAACCGCCGATCAATCAGTCGGTTTGCCAAGTGGCGTGATCACATTCACACGACAAAAGCGGCTATAGAACTCTTAAAAGAGGAGTCCTACACGGCCTCGATCGATGTCCGATTCTCGGATTCGCCCATGCATTTCCTGTTGCCTTCGATTAAAGTGCAGAAAGCGGTTGGGTTCGGTTCGCGGGGATTTGGTGGTTTGCTGGATGAAGAGTTCTTTTTGCCCGACGGCGAGTTTCATCACCTGGACGTCATGCTGGCTATGCTGCGCTCCATTGGCGTACACGCCGGTTTATCGGACATCGAGCCCTACTTCAATTTCCCGAAAGCTGCCCGACTGACGGTTCGGCAGAAGTTGCCCTTCCTGGATGGTCGCCCGCTGCTGGTTCTGTTCCCGGAGAGTGGGGAAATCAGCCGGTTTTTGCCCCATAGTTTTTGGCAACAACTGGTTGGAAAGTTACTCGACGAAACCGATTTTCTGCTGGTCGGTTGTGGTCAGTTGCCGCAGACAGCCCAGTTAATGGACCAGTTGGCCGACGACTACCCCGATCGGCGCGACCGGCTTCATAAAGCGGTCAACAGCCTGTCACTGTCGGAGGTGGCGGCTTTGTCGGAACTAGCAACGATTGCCTTTACGCTGGAATCGTTACCCGCCCATTTGTGTTCCATCTTTTGTCCGACCGTTTCTTTTTTCAAAAATGGCACCGGGCTACAATTTTTTCCACTGGCGAACTACCCAGATCTAGTATTTCACAACCACCAATTCAGCCGTGATTTGACCATCGACCGACCTGGTTTTACGAGCGTTTATGTTGACCAGTTTAATGAAGATGTGTCGAATCAGGCCCTGCAATGGCTACAAATGACCGTTGCGAAGAAAGCATGACAGATAAAATCTCAGTAGGTATCATTGGGGGAGCAGGTTATACGGGTGGCGAGTTGCTACGTATCCTGATTAATCACCCATTTGTGGAGGTGTCGTTTACCCACAGCAAAAGTCAGGCGGGCAAACCGGTCTGGTCGACGCATACGGACTTACTGGGCGACACCGACCTGACCTTTTCAGGTCAGGAAGTAGGTGAGTTACTGGCTCAGGAAGGGCTGGATGCTATTTTCCTTTGTTCAGGACATGGCGCTTCGGCTACCTTTATGGCCGAGCATGAGGTCTCCGACGATATTGCCGTGATTGACCTTAGCGCTGACTTTCGCGACGAGCAGGACGATTTCGTGTATGGTCTTCCGGAACTTAATCGGGAGCGGATTCAGGAAGCGATGCGCATTGCCAACCCCGGTTGTTTTGCCAGCAGTATCCAACTGGCCCTTTTGCCCCTGGCGAAAGCCGGAAAAATTACGGCCGATGTACAGGTGAGTGCCATTACGGGCAGCACGGGAGCGGGTCAGGCACTGGTACCGACAACGGGCTTTACGTGGCGCAATAACAACGTATCGATTTATAAAGCCTTCACCCACCAGCACCTGGCCGAAATTCGACAGAGCTTAACCCAACTTGATCCCGACTTCAGTCACGCGATCAATTTTGTGCCTTACCGGGGTGATTTCACGCGCGGCATTATGGCCAACGTATATACGCCCTTTGCCGGAACTCTGGACGAAGCCAAAGCGTTGTACCGCACCTACTACGAAGCGCACCCGTTTACGCACCTTAGCGATGCGCCAGTGGATATAAAGCAGGTGGTCAATACCAACAAATGCCTCCTTCATCTGGAAGTGCACGATGGACAATTGCTGATTACGAGCGTCATTGATAACCTAACGAAAGGCGCAGCAGGCCACGCTGTTCAGAACCTGAACCTTGTTTTTGGTTTACCCGAAGACACAGGCCTACGCCTTAAATCGGTGGCTTTCTAGCCCTTGTTGGAAGCCCCTTTTTGCCACTGCTTCTGCTGAGGCAGAGCCAGAGACAGGTCCAATAAACGGATGAACTAATCCCGTGTTGGGCTTGTCTTTTTAGATATGGCAAAAAAAGAAATTCCACACGCTGCCCCTGCTGATACGAAAGATCAGGTAAGCTGGCGCGAACGCTTTGCCGCTCTGGGTAACCTGCCTGCATTTTTTAAGTTAGTCTGGGAGGTTTCGCCTGGTTTGTTTCTGGGCAACGCTGCATTGCGCCTGATTCGGGCGGCCATTCCGGCGGCAACACTTTATGTCGGCAAACTAATTATTGATCAGGTCGTTGGCCTCTCTAGGCATGCAAACGACGATACCAACTATATCTGGTGGCTCGTTGGCGCTGAATTTGGGCTGGCGGTACTGTCGACGGCCCTGGCCAGGGCTGTAGCTCTGATGGATGGGTTGCTGGGCGATCTGTTTGCCAATCAGACCTCCATCCGCCTGATGGAACATGCTGCTACGCTCGATCTGGAACAGTTTGAAGACGCTACGTTTTACGACAAACTGGAACGCGCCCGACGCCAAACTACCGGCCGAACGGTGTTATTATCTGGCGTATTCGGGCAGGTTCAGGAACTGATTTCGGTAGGTTTTCTGGCGGCTGGTCTGGCGGTCTATAATCCCTGGTTATTGCTGCTGATTCTCCTGGCGGTTACGCCATCATTTATTGGTGATAATTATTTCAACCAGCGCAGCTATTCGTTGTCCCGTTCCTGGACACCCGAACGGCGCGAACTCGACTACCTGCGCTTCATTGGGGCAAGTGACGAGACGGCTAAAGAAGTCAAGATATTTGGGTTATCCGGTTTCCTGATTGATCGGTTTCGGTCTTTGTCCTGGGAATATTATCTGAAGAATAGGGTAATCGCCATTAGTAGGGCCGGGTGGGGAACGTTACTGACGGCGCTCGGTACAGCGGGTTATTATGGGGCTTACGTCTGGATTGTGATGCGGGCCGTCAGCGGTCAGATTTCATTAGGCGACCTGACGTTTCTAGCTGGGTCGTTCCGGCAGGTGCGGGCTTCTCTGGAAGGCATTCTGCTTCAGTTCAGCAGCCTGACACAGGAAGCAATTTACCTACAGGATCTGTTCGATTACTTCGCCATCAAGCCGTTGATCCATTCGCCCAAAACAACACGCGCCTTTCCAAACCCGATTCGGGAAGGATTCGTATTCGAGAACGTCGGCTTCAAATACACAAACTCCGAACGTTGGGCGCTGCGAAACCTCTCGTTTACGCTTCAGGCGGGGGAAAAATTAGCCCTTGTTGGCGAGAATGGTGCCGGTAAAACAACCCTTGTTAAATTACTGGCCCGGCTTTATGATCCGGCGGAGGGGCGCATACTACTCGATGGGTATGATTTGCGGGAATACGACCTGATGGAGCTTCGACGTAATATCGGCGTCATTTTTCAGGATTATACGCGCTTTAAAATGTCGGCCGGAATCAATATCGCCGTTGGCGATATCGACGAACGAACCAACCAGCCGCGCATCGAAACGTCGGCGCAACGCAGTCTGGCTGACACGGTCATTGCCAAACTCGCTGGTGGTTACGACCAGCAACTTGGTCGCTCGTTTGGCAAAGGCGTTGAACTGTCCGGGGGCGAGTGGCAAAAAGTCGCCCTTGGCCGGGCCTATATGCGCGATGCTCAACTAATCATACTCGACGAACCTACGGCCGCGCTCGACGCCCGTGCCGAGTATGAAGTTTTCCAACGCTTTGGCACACTGACGGATGGTAAATCATCGGTTATTATTTCTCACCGGTTCAGCACCGTCCGAATGGCCGACCGAATTTTGGTCTTAGAAAACGGCACCCTGCTCGAAATCGGAAGCCATTATGAGCTTCTGGAGAAAGATGGCCGGTACGCCGAGCTATTTGGCTTACAGGCCAGAGGATATCAATAGACGATTGACAGATGGCGCGAGGCTGGTGCCCATTATTACTTGGCCTCTGGCCGATTTATAAAAAATCAACTATCTTGACCAGCCGGAGAATAATGGGCACGAGGCTGGAGCCTCGCGCCATCTCGCAAAACCTCTAATTGACTATGAAAACATCCATGCTCTTTTTTGTTCTGCAAGCTGTAGTGGTTAAAACCTTGGCGCAGACACCCATAATTCCTTCTGCCGACATACAGATTAAAACGGCGGTGTTGGCCGCCCCGGCCGACAAGCGCGACGGAGCTACGGTGTATGGCTATTCAGATAAAAATCAATTTATCGTGTTGCGGAAGGGAACAAATGAGCTGGTGTGTCTGGCGGATGATCCAGCGCAAAAAGGATTAAGCGTGTCGTGCTACCACCGCGATCTGGATACATTTATGGAACGGGGACGGGTGCTGAAACAGGCAGGTAAAAAACCAGCCGAAATTCTGGCCACGCGCGAGCAGGAAGTGAAAGCGAAGAAACTGACAATGCCTACGCATCCGTCAACCCTGTTTTCATATACAGCAAAAGATGAAAACTATGACATGGCTACCGGTGAGGTGAAGGATGGCTACCTGCGGTATGTGGTTTATATCCCGTATGCCACTGCCGAAAGTACGGGTTTGCCGCTGAAGCCTGAAGCACCCGGTATGCCCTGGATTATGGACCCTGGTACACACCGGGCACATATCATGATCAATCCGCCCGTATCGACCACGGCTTCTCATTAACGGACAGCCTGGTGCATACCGTTGGCGGTCGAAGCGGCAGTAGGGCAGTGGGGAGAAAAAAGAGACATCGTATCTATCAGACCACAAATGAATTGCCTGTTCATGATCCGATCTAGTCAAAAGGCACTACTGACACTCGTGGTGTATTTTCTGCTTGTTGGCTCTGGTATGGTTCGAAGTCAGGCGATTGATTACTCCCGGATTAACGCATCAGGAGGTGCTCATCGACCGGCGCTGGCACCGATAAAGTCAGATTCTACCCGGAACAATAAACCCAGCCTGCTGACAATCAAGGTTTTTTCAGGTGATATTACTCAGCCGTTAACATCGGCGGTGGCAGTTATGACATCACGCGTTACCAATCGGACAGAACGTGTTGTCATCGCCAACGGGCAGCTTACACGAATATTCGAAAAGCCTGATAACCTGACTATTGAAGTGAGTGCAGCCGGGTATAGGCCCGCCCAACGTACCATGGCAATTGCTGTGTCTCCTCAGGGTAATCGGTACGAGTTCGATGCTCAGTTGGATCGGATGACCATCAGCCTCACTATGTCAGCAGTTGACAGGAGCACGAATAAAATTATTCCCGATGTTCGCTTTACCATTAGTAGTAAAATTAGTGGTATGACATCCACGACACTCACTCCCGATGCGACCACTGGTTTGTCTAAAATAGAACTACCGAGCAAGGGTACCTATGTGGTAAGTAGTATTGCCAAAGGATATGCTGACTTTGTAAAGCCGATAAAGCTGGACAGTGCACAAAATGAAGCCCGGTTTATTTTGACCGCCAGTCCGAAACCCGAGCCTGTTAAGCCGCAATCGTTACCGGAGATTTCAGTAGTCGGTAATGCAAGCCCACCAGGTCCGCCTATTGACAGGGCCAGGCCAACGGTGCCGGTAATAAGATCAACAATAGCAGGGCCCAGTGTGGCCGTCAAACAGCCCTTTGGTGTAATTGAGAAAGGAAAGCCTGTGCGGCTAAACGATATTTATTTCGATCAGAGCAGTCCCGTGCTACGCCCGGAATCTTTTACGGAGCTGGACCAACTTTCTTCCATTCTCCTGGCCAATCCGACTATGCAAATCGAGATCCGGGGCCATACGGATAACCAGGGCGATTTTGATCTGAACGTAAAGCTCTCGCGCGACCGATGTCAGGCAATCATAGACTACCTGGTTGGGAAGGGTATTCAAAAGATACGACTGAAAGCCGTTGGCCGTGGGCCCATTGACCCGATAGCCCCCAACAATACTGAAGAGAACCGCCGGAAAAACAGGCGTGTAGAGTTTGTGGTTATCTAAACCGCACAGGCGGCCCTGCGGAATTTATGTGATTTTACTGATTCGAATGAGTAGAGCGTTGAACTTTAACGTCAAAATCACCTGAATCAATAAAATCACACAAATCCTGGGTTAGCTAATCAGGCTGTTGGCTCGGGTCCCCGGAAGGCATCTTTTTTGCTCACCGCGGGCAGTTTTACGGGCTTGCCTTCTCGTGCCGACTGATAAATAGCTTCGATAATTTTCTGATCCTGAAGACCTTCTTCGCCCGGCGTAAACGGCACTTTGTTTTCCAGCAGGCACTCCGAAAAGTGATCCATCTCCGTGGAGAAATGATCTTTGTCGGCAATTTTATGCTGGATAATCTGGTTTTCGGTCCCCTGCGCCTGACTGGTTTCCAGTTGCAAACCCGTGTATGGAAAAGCCGGGTCCATTTTAATCCAGCCTGTGTCGGCCATCACTTTGTAGTTTTTATCGTCGTGGTGACCGTAACTGGTGGCGCAACTGGCCTGGACGCCACTCGGAAACTTCATGAGCCAGTTTACCTGCTCTTCGACTTCTTTAAACCGGGGGTCATCGGGTGTGCTGTGAACGTAAGCTACAACCTCTGAGGGTTCTTCGCCAAGCACAAACCGAATTGTATTCAGGCAGTATAAGCCAACATCGGGCAAGGCGCCACCGCCCGCCAATGCTTTATTGAATCGCCAGTGCTTGGGGTTATCCGAGTTCTGGCCGTTGTTGGCAATAATGCTTTTCACTTTACCAAATTGCTCTTTCTGGACCATGTCGCGCACCATCTTGTTGTGGGGCTCATACTGAATCCGGTAAGCGATCATCAATTTGCGGTCCGCTTTTTTACACGCGTCAATCATCGCCTGACATTCCTGGGCTGTGTTGGCCATCGGTTTTTCACAGAGAATATGCTTCCCGGCCTGCGCTCCCCGGATGGTGTATTCGGCGTGCATGCCGTTGGGCAGCACGATATAAATGGCCTGTACTTCTTTATTGTCACGCAGTTTGTCGTAGTCAGCGTAGCTGTAACAACTCTCTTTTTTGATGCCGTACTGGGTGGCCACTTTCTGCATTTTTTCGGGACTGCCACTGACTAAGGCCACTACTTTCGATTTGGTACAGGCCCCGAAAGCCGGTAAAATCTGGTTGAGCGTCAAGTGACCCAGGCCCACGATTGCGTACCCTATTCGCTGATCGTCGGACATGGGCGTTGGTGTAGGTCCTTCCTGCTGTTCAGTCTTGGCCTTAATTTGTTCCAGCTCAATGGGTTTGGTTGAGTCGGCGGGCACTTCGGCCGGGGGCGATGTGGCGGGTAATTTGGGCACTGGTCCGCTCGGGGTGCTGGCTGTTGACTGGGCAGCATTAGTCGCTTCAGGCTTTTTCTCGCACGATGCCAGCGCGGTACCCAGCGCACCAACAGCCAGACTACGCCCCGTTAGTTGAAGAAAGTCCTGCCGAGACAGCGCAGCGCTCTCCATTAGGTTAGTCACTAAACGATCAATCGGTTTCATAACGTTGTTTGTTTACGTCAGAAACCGATTGTCAGAAGGGGTTGTTTACCCTATTTATTTTATTGGCGAATAATCCGTCGGTTTCATGTAAACCGACTCAACTTTGGTTGTTAGTGAGCCACCCGCTTCCTTTTCCGATGCATCTTTGGCCGCAATCCATTTGGGATCTTTCCGGAACTCTTCGAAGTGGGCTTTTCCTTCGGCTTCGCTAGGGTGTGCCAGAATGTAAACTAATTTGGGCTGTGTATTCGGGTCCTTTTCTTGCGTAACCCAGTAAGCTACATTGGTCATCCCGTGTTTGCTGAATAGTTTGATCGTATGATCGCGGAATCGGGTCAACAGATTGGGTAATTTGCCGGGTGTTGCCGTATAAGTACGCAGTTCAAACGTCCGTTCCGGCGATTTCTGGCTCACTTTGATTTTTGGAGATATATCGGCCTCGGTCATGAAAATCTGATCGACATGGTCGACCAGTTTGCCATTTGCTTCCGTCTTCGCGACAACAGCCTTCCATTCGGGATCGCTACCGAAGGCTTTCCAGGAAGCATCGCGGGCTTCCTTGCTTGGATAAGCCAGAATATAGATCAATTCTTTCCGGGATGTATCGGTAGGCGTCCAGTAGCCAATGTTTTCCATGCCGTGCTTTTCGAAAATCTTGGTTGTATACTGGCGGAAACGGTCGACAATCTCCGCGTATTTTCCTGGTGTCGGGTAGTAAATACGTACTTCATAATATTTAGAGCTTGGCGCTGATTTATCCGGCGCAGGTTTGGCGGGCGTTGATGACTCCAGATTAGGCATTGCAAATGTGGCCGTACAGAAAAGCAGGCCAATTAGAAATAGTGAATACAGTTTGTCTGTCATAATATTGTAGAGAGGAAATAACAACGTGTTTCGTACCTAGAAGAGGATAAAGTCATTTTTCTAACCTCAACGACTAAGCGAAAAAAGTTTTATTCCTATCCGTTACTATAGGAACTGACCCTGAAAAACGGCTCTCTATTACAGCCTTTATTTGGTTATGAATCTATAATTTGTCCTATTTAGCTATTAAGCCGCTGAAATACCTTATTTTTGTTGGTCATCCACCGTTTTATCCCAATTTTATACGTTATGCTGAGCCGCGTTGCCAATTCTGTTTACTGGATGCATCGATATATTGAACGGGCCGAAAATTATGCCCGTTTCATGAGCGTAAACTTCAACCTAGCCCTCGATTTGCCCCCCAATGTCGATCAGCAGTGGGAGCCGTTATTAATTGCAACGGCAGATCATGATTTATTTACCAAGTATTATAAAGACCCCACACGGGAGAATGTCATTCAGTTTATGACCTTCGACAAGCGTAATCCAAACTCCATTGTGACGTGTTTGAGTTATGCCCGGGAAAACGCCCGCACCATCCGCGAAGTCATTTCGAAGGAAATGTGGGAGCATCTGAATCAGTTTTATCTGATGGTGCGCGATACGTCGCCACAGCAGCAGTGGGGCGAAATTCAAACGCAGAATTTTTTTACGGAAATTCGTAATAGTGTCCAGCTTTTTTATGGTATCATCGACGCGACCATTACGCGTAACGAAGCCTGGCATTTTGGCCGGCTGGGCCGCTTTCTGGAACGCGCCGACAAAACCTCCCGCTTCCTGGACGTAAAATACTTCACCTTATTACCACAGATCGACGCCGTCGGATCGACCATTGATCTCATGATCTGGTCGGCGGTTCTCAAGTCAGTGAGTGCCTATAACATGCACCGGCAGCAGTATCGGTCGCTGACCCCATCGAGCATTGTCGAATTTTTGATTCTGGATAAAATGTTTCCACGGGCAGTCGCGCATTGCATCCGGCAGGCTGAGTTGTCGCTTTACGAGATTTCGGGCAACAACATGGCCAATGGGTTTGGTAACTCGGCCGAGCGGACGCTCTCGAAACTTCGGACCGAAATTGAGTTTACCGAAACCGCTGATATTTTTCAATCCGGCCTGCATCAATACCTCGATAATTTTCAGACGCGGACCAATGAAATTGGCAGCGCAATCTTCGAAACATATTTTGACCTGAAGCCGATCGAAGTGTGATAAGAGGTTAAGAACGAAGGTACTATCAGCCTTTTGGCACTAGCTCATCTCCCATATATGGCTGGAGATGAGCTAGTTCGTTTTTACATGAACGAACTCATGGCCGACTCATTGGCGAGTTCTTCGGCATGTTCTTTCCCTAAATACCGATCAATGAAGTAATGGGCAATGTAGAGCAAAGGCGTGAGCACAACGGCCGACGTGGCTTTGTAGATGTAGTTGATAATGCCAACGGCCATTACCTGCGAGAGCGACCAGTTGCCAAAAACATAAAAGGCAATACCGAGCACAACAAATGAATCAACGAGTTGAGAAACAAGGGTTGAGCCGGTTGCGCGCAGCCAGATTTGTCGATTGCCCGTGATTTTTCGGAGGGAATGAAACACGTACACATCCAGGATTTGCCCGACCAGAAAGGCGGTAAGCGAGCCAATGATAATACCCAGTCCCTGCCGGAAGATCATTTGGAAGGCATTATCAATGTTGATGGGGTTCCCGGCTGCGTCTTTTGCATTCACATCGAGCCAGAATTGCGCGGGCGGGAGGTTAGTGACGGCATAAATGATCAGGAAGCTAAAGCCAACAAATCCGGCTGTCAGAAAGGAAATGCGCCGGACGCCTGCCTTGCCAAAATACTCGTTAATAATGTCGGAGGTGATAAAAACAAATGGCCAGATCACTGCACCCGCCGTGAGGTTGAAATCGAGGATAAAATCACTGAATAGATGAATTTGGGCGGGCTTGGTGCCCAATAAGGTTTCGACCGAAAAGATTTTAACGCCAATAATTTCGGCAACGAGCGCATTGGTCAGGAACACCGCACTCAGAAAAATATAAAGGTTTGTACGCTTATTGGTAAAGGAAGAAGCCATGAAGTTTACGGTTTGTAGTTTATGGTTTACGGTTTGTGGTTTACGGTTTGTCGTCTAGGGGTTGACTACAAACCATACACGACAAACCATAAACTACAAACTTTTATTCATTTTCGCTTATATACCCCGGCGGTGGCTGTTTTTTCATACCGCAGAGACAAAGCTGGAGCGCGTTGAAACAGTTTGTCCACTACGTTTTCCCGATCAATGATATAATCGGGTGGATCTTTTCGGAAATGGTCGAACACGTTAATGACCGATTCGTAGTTGTCGAGATTTTTAAGGTCGTATTTAGCCAAATCCCAGTTCAGGTAAGGCGTTGCCAACTGATTTTGACGGTAGGCGCTCAGGTCTTCGCCAATGATCAGCACGCGTTGGTTCGTAATGTTGTCTGGTAAGGGAGAAGGGCGTACCTGCAAACTGCTTAAACGCCCAAGGCCAGCCCCCGGAATGATACCCAGCGCGCCCTGGTAAAATAACAAAAGCATTAGTGAAAAAGCACTGATAAAAATGATCTCGGCCAACCAGGCTTTACGGATATTTTCGAAGTAGTAATACGCGAAATAAGCCATGGGAGGCACAAAACTCAAAAAGACCATTGGGGCCAGAAACGGCATCAGGGCGATGGTCAACACGGCGATCAGAAACCAGATTGCCATAATTTGCTGAACACGTTGCTGAAAGTTAACGTATCGGCCGGGCCGGTTAAACAGGCTCAGAAAGCCAAGTATTCCTAAACCCAGCGGAATAAAGAGCGAAGCTAAGAGCGATTTAAAATCGGATAGCGAATACTGCCGGACCCGAAAAACCGACGACAACAGGTTTCGGTTGAAATCGTCCAGACTGTCCCAGAGGTAATAAATCAATACGATAGCCGCAAAGGGAAATAAAAAGCCAAACAGCGACAACGAATACTGCCGAAACGTAGCCCCCGTGTAAAACAGCAGCGACAGAATAGCCCACAAAATAAACAGAGCCGACGGCAGGTAGAACAGGGCCGCAATGCCAATGTAAAAGCCTACTTCAAATACTTCGTCGGTTGCACCGCGACGGTCCATCTGTTTGATGAGCGTTCCGAAGGCCAGCAGCAGGAAGCTCGTTGACATCAACACGGGCGAGAGCGTCAGGCAGTCGAACGAGAGGTGCATAAACAGCATGTAAATCAGGCCGGGCCAGAACGATCGGTCCGGGTATACATCCCGATTATTCGTCAGGTAATTGAAGTAGACAATCTGAAATATTGACACGAGTGTTGCCGCTGCATGAAGCATTAGGGGCGACCGGCCGAAGACACTATGTATTCCCCAATAAACCAGCGCCGACAACGGGCTAACGCTGTCCCAGATATCCCTGTACAACAGATAGCCCTGGCTCATTTGCTCGCCAACGATCATCCAGTTCAGTTCTGGAATCAGCAGCGGAAATGGGTGAAGTAGTAGCGGCAGGCGAATAAGGACCAGCAAGCCCATCAGACTGACGTACTGGTAGGGGAAATAAGAGTGAAAAAAACGTAGCAAAGGCTAGTGATGCAGTTATCAGTGATCAGTTTCGTAGGAACCCTTGATGACAAATAGCGGCTGTGGACGCTACTAATCGGCACCTGTTCCCGGTAAAATTACAGTCAATTTCGGCAGAACGGAAAAATGAGCGGATATTTGCAGCATAGAGGCCCGAACGAATGTAAACCATTCACCCGAATGGACCGTTCAGGTAGTACCCAAGTACCGATAGTATGGAATCGAAACGACAGCAAAAAGTATCCCGGCAGTTACAGAAAGATTTGAGCGAGATCTTTCAACGGGAAGTGCCGCATTTGTTCAATGGCGCATTTATTACCGTAACCAGTGTCCGGGTATCGCCCGATTTGAGTGTCGCACGGGTATATCTTAGCTTTTTGGCGTCTAAGAACAAGCAACTTTTGCTGGAAACGATTCAGGAGAAGGGTAAAGTAATTCGGCAGCATTTGGGCGACCGCGTCCGGCACCAGCTCCGTATTGTGCCCGAACTCAACTTCTTTCTGGACGACACGGCTGAGTATGCCGACAAGATGGATAAACTTTTCTCCGGCCTTGACATTCCACCCGCCCCGGCGGAGGACGACGAAGATAATGAGTGAGAGAGCGAATGAGTGAAAGAGCGCGTTATTTATCCGCTCTTTCACTCTTTCACTTATTCACTCTTTCACTCATTAAAAAATGAACCTCCCCGCCTGGATTGCCCGTCGGTATTTTTTCTCCCGAAAAAAACGCAGTTTCATCAGCTGGCTATCTATTTTGTCGATGCTCGGCGTGGGCGTTGGCACCATGGCGCTGGTGGTGGTACTGTCGGTATTCAATGGAATGGAAGAGTTGAACCGGCAAATTTTTAAAACCTTTGAATCCGATATGACCGTAGCCCCTAAACAGGGTAAGCGGTTTATGGCTTCGCCGACGCTGCTCGCCCAACTGCGGGCAACGCCAGGTGTTAGTTTATTGACAACCATTGCGCAGGATAATGCGCTGGCCCGTTACGGCAATGCCCAGACCGTTATCCGCCTGAAAGGCGTGGATGATAATTACGTTCAACGGCAGCAGCTTGACTCCGCCATGCTTGAAGGCAAGCTACTCTTTCGTCGGAATGGGGTTAACTATGCCATTGTTGCGGATGGCGTTCGCAATGACCTGACCATTTCGCCCGTCGATATTCTAACGCCCTTGGAGATCCTGTATCCCGAAAGTGGGCAGACATTAAGTGTCTTGAATCCCGATGCATTCAACCGCGAGGCCCTGACGGTTGCTGGTGTGTTCTTCATCGAGTCGAAGTACGACAATTTTGTACTGGCGCCAATTAGTGTGGCGCGTGCCTTATTTGGCTATAAACCAAATGAAGTAACGAGTCTGGAAATCCAGCTCCGTCCGGGTACCAACGAAGAAAAAGCCAGGCAGGCTCTGCAGGAAGTAGTCGGGAAGGACTTGGTGGTTCAAAGCCGGGATGACTTGAATGTAGACCTCTACCGAGCCATCCGCGTTGAAAAGTTATTTGTAGCCCTGACCCTTTCGTTCATCATCCTGGTGGCGTCGATCAATATTTTCTTCTCACTGTCGATGCTGGTCATCGAAAAAAAAGCCGACATCCGGATTCTGTACGCGCTGGGGGCTACGAGGCAGATGGTACGCCGGATTTTTCTGACCGAAGGCGCCATCATCGCTCTGACCGGCGCATTGGCGGGCCTGGTTCTTGGGGTCGTTATTTGTCTGGCGCAGGAAAGTTACGGCTTCATCCGTATGGGCATGGCCAGCTCAATCGTTGATGCGTATCCGGTACGGCTCGATGCCAGCGACATTGTCATGACTGGCTTGCTCAGCATTGTCGTGACGGTTCTAACGTCCTGGTTTCCTGCCCAGCGAGCCGCCAATACATTGTGAGTTTGTAGTTCGTGGTTGACTAACGCCGGAGGAACTACGAACCAAAAACTACAAACTAACCACCGTCCCTTCATCTACCGAAATTACATAGGCTTTTCCGCCCTCCCGTTTAATAGCTTCGGCGACGACTTCGGGCTGTTCGGGTGCGTAGACAAACATGCAGCCGCCCCCGCCCGATCCGTTGATCTTTCCGCCTAATGCGCCCGCCGATAAGGCTGCGTCGAGCATGCGGTCAATTTTGGGCGTCGAAATGCGTAGGGCATCCCGGAGGTTGGCCTGGTGGTCGTTCAGGAGTTGGCCAAAACGAACGTGATCAAAGGTGTTCGCTGCATCGGACGAAGACCGCAGCAGACGCAGGGCATCGCGCAGAATAGCCCGGTTAGCCAGGTTACCCTTCAGCAGAATGTACTCATCTTTCGTCAGGAAGTCTTTAAATTTGGGTGCTTCGGTAGTTTCGGATGTATCCACCGAAAAGTGAGGGTCTATCGTTTTTAAATTCTTGATGATCGCCAGCATGCCAAACTTAACCCGTTGTAGAATACCGATGGTATCTTTAGGTTCCTGCGAATCGCCGAGTACAAACGTGCCCAAGGGTGGGTTAAGCGTTTCCAGTTTAATGGCCGGCTGTGATTCCAGGTAAATAACATCACCAACAGCGGTTGAATAGTGATCCATCATACCGCCAGGTTCGCCAAATTCCAGTACTTCAGCCATGTAGCCTAGTTCGGCAAGTTGTTCAGCCGAAAGTTGACGGGGTTGATCGGCGAGTTGAGTCAGTACAGTGAGCCACGTAATGAGCAGGGCCGATGAACTCGACGTGCCGGAGTTAATGGGTATGTTACCGTGCACATCCCCTTCGATGCCCTTGCTAAAGGTAAACCCCTCTCGGAGCAGCACATTTACCGCCGAGCGGAAATAATCCCGGGTTTGGGGGTAGGGGAGCGGCTCGCCGTTGAATGGAATGTTTACGGTGCTATGAATATCCGGTAGATCGAGTCGAAAGCCCCGTTGGTCTGATTGATGAGCAGCTACCTGAATTCGGCGCGAAATAGCGGCTGCGATAACGGGTAAGCCTAGATAATCCTGATGTTCACCAAAGAGGCAAATACGACCCGGTGTAGAAACGGTTATTCTGGAACTGTTCAATGGTGGAATCAAAGCGGTAAAACGTCTAATTGATGATTTTCTGACGTGCTTCGGACAGAATGTGCTTTAGTTGTTGTACTGTATCATTACCAATCCTTATCAAATGGCATTACCAGTCTGTCTTCTTGTGGCCAACAACAGCATAGTATAGAATATAACCAAACAGAGGTAACAATAAGGCGTAGGCCATTTTGGGACTAACCGCATCGGTTAAATACCCGTGCAGGAGCGGCAGTAAAGCGCCACCCGAAATACCCATAATGAGCAGAGCCGACCCAAGTTTAGTGAATTTTCCGAGCCGGTTTAAGGCAAGAGGCCATACGGCAGGCCACATCGGCGAGATGGCAAATCCAAGTAAGGCCACGCACAAAATAGAATCAAAGCCGTCAGTCAGAATAGCGCCTGTTGTCAGAATTAACGCCAGAATTGACCCCACGCGTAGCGCCATCTGTTGCGATATAAAGCGCGGGATGGCTATAATGCCAAGAATATAGCCCCCCAGTAGCCCATACAGCGTGTAGGTCGTGAAGTACTTGGCTTCGTCGTTGGAAAAGCCAAGAGCTCGTCCGTAGTTAATAATTGTATCCCCCGCTATCACTTCCGCTCCTACGTAGCAAAACAACGCCAGAACGCCCAGAATCAGGTTTGGAAACTGCCATACGCTGGTCCGCACGGTTGCGCTAACAGGCTCATCGTCCTGCTCTTCCGACACTTCCGGAAGGTTTGAGAATCGAATCAGAATAGCCAGTACGACCAGTACGCCCGTCAGAATCATGTACGGTGTCACTACTTTTTCCAGTGTGGCCGTGCCAGAAACAGCATTGGCACCCGTTAACAGCAACCCACCAAAAATAAACTGGCTGCAAATACCCGCCAATTTGTTGGCTACTCCCAGGAAACTGATGCGTTGGGCGGCACTCTCTCGAGGACCGAGAATCGTTGCATAAGGATTTGACGCTGTTTGTAATACGGTCAGACCAATGCCAATCAGGAACAAGCCTACCAGAAAAAGCGGATAGGAGAGCGCTTTAGCCGCTGGTACGAAAATAATTGTGCCGACAGCCATGACCAGCAAACCCATCGACATGCCATTTTTGAAACCGGTCCGCTTTAACAGGGCCGATGATGGAATGGCCATCAGCGTATAGGATATGAAAAAGGCAAACGCCACCAGGTTGGAACCGACGGTGCTTAGGTTGAACGCTTGCTTAAAAAACGCAATCAATACACTATTGACCCACGTGACGAAGCCAAAAACAAAGAAAAGGGCGCCAATAATCAGCAAAGGGCCGGTATAATTTTGGGTTTTAGGCGGAGCAGTTGGTGTCATTCGCTGATAGGAGGATTAAAGGCAGGGAAAGGATTTTAAAAATTTTTACAAAGTAAAATACAGAAATCGGTTTTTAGTCTATGAAGCAATATAATGTTTGTGCTTTCCTATGAATGAAAGATGAAATAATCTTAAAAGACTAAACGTACAATGTTTAATTACAAACGACTGAACGGATAGCCTTATGCATTAATAGTTATCATTCAGCCCAAAAATTGGCTTGTTCGTTTTCCATTTACCCCGGGTGAAATCAGGAATTTCAATGGGTTTGCTCCCTCCGGCAATACTCTGCTCCGATAGTGGGCTGATGGCACTCCAAACGGCAGCATCGTATACATCGATCGGCACGGGGCCTTTCGCTTTTATAGATTCGATGAACGCCCGGAGAACGAAGAAATCGATACCACCATGGCCGGCGCTTTCGGCTGTCTGCGCATGGCGTTTCCAGAGTGGGTGATCGTATTTTTCCTGATAAGCCGCGAAAGGCTCCCAGTTATGCGGCTTGGGCGAAACACCTTCCAGATAGATCATATCGTTGTCGTCCATCCAGATGCCATTCGTTCCCTGCGCTCTGAACCCGAGCGAGTAGGGCCGGGGCGAGTTGGTATCGTGAATGATCACGATATTTTCGCCATTGGCGCATTGGATGACCGTAGTGACGACATCACCAAGTTTGAAATTTACTTTTGCATTGGGGTGGTTGGGGCCACCTTTGTCGACCACATACTTATGGAGCCCCCGACTTTTTGTTGCTGTTGAGGTAAGGTGCATAAACCGATTGCCCCGGTTAATATCGAGCCAGTGCGCCACTGGACCGAGGCCATGGGTCGGATATAAATCTCCGTTTCGGTTTACCGAGTGCTGGGTGCGCCAGTGCGCTTCTGAATAGCCTTTTTCGCCAAACTCAGCACCGATCCCTGAAATCGATTTGCCATCATTGAATTTAATATTCCGCAAGTCGTGCTGGTAGCCACAGTGCGCATAAGTCATTTCGCCAAACATGCCTTTCCGAATCATGTTCAGGACAGCCAGTACATCACGCCGGTAACAAACATTTTCCAGAATCATGCAGGGTGACCCCGATTTCTCCGACGCATTCACCAAATCCCACGATTCTTTGAGCGTTACCGTTGCCGATACTTCTACGGCGGCATATTTGCCCGCGTTCATAGTAGCTACAGCCATGGGCACGTGCCATTCCCAGGGTGTGGCAATCACGACGCCATCAATATCGTCGCGTTTGAGCATGTCCTTGAAGGCTTCATCCCCTTTGCTATAGGCCACCGGTGCCTTCCGACCTGCCTTTTCAATCATGGTGGTTGTCCGGCTGATGGCTTCGGGAGCCGGGTCGCAAATAGCCACAATGTCGACATCATCGCGGTAGATAGCTTGCTCAACGTGACTGCGCCCGCGTGAGCCAACACCGATAAAAGCCAGGCGGACTTTAGAATCAGCTGGCTTTGCTCCGGTTAAAATAGCGGGAAAAACAGAGGTTGTTGCTACAGATGTGGCTGCGCCAGTGAGCGCGGCTGTACGGATAAATTGGCGCCGGGTTGGGGTCTGCATAACGAATGCGGTACGTAGAGTGGGGTTTACGTACCAAAGAACGCTGTTTCACGGCAGAAAACATACGCTATGTTAATTTTAGCTTATGCAGATTAAGTCGATGGCACGAAGCTATAGCCCCTGCCATCGATAGCTAGTAAACCCACCACCTGGACTTTGGGTATTGTGCCTCGACGACAACAGGCTCGCCAATCATTGGCGTCGTAAAGTCCAGCTTTTGTTCGGTAGCCCGTTTCGTAAACCGCTCAATAGGGTCTGTCCAGGCATGATTGGCCAGGGAGAACTTAGCCCAGTGCACAGGCAACACAGTTTTCGCTCGTAGGTCCTGGGCAGCCGTAGCAACCTCTTCCGGAAACATATGAATATTGGGCCAGTCTTTGCCATACTGACCGCATTCAAGAATGGCCAGATCGAATGGACCGTATTGATCGCCGATCGTCTTGAAATGTTTTCCATAGCCCGAATCGCCCCCCAGGTATAGCGAATAGCCATGAATTTTCATCACAAAAGCCGTCCATAGGGTTTTTCCGCGTGTAAGGCTACGCCCCGAAAAGTGGCGGGCTGGAACCGCCGTCAAGTCCAGATCCGTAGCCACATGATGACTTTCCCACCAATCGAATTCCACAATACGGTCGGCCGGAACGCCCCAGCGTTCGAGGTGAGCACCTACGCCCAGCGCTGTATAGAATTTTTTGACTTTGGGAATAAGCTTTGTGATCGTTTCATAATCGAGGTGATCGTAGTGATCGTGAGACAGGATCAACAGATCAATAGTCGGCATGTCTTCAACGCTGTACACGTTGGATCCCGCATAGGCTTTGCCAAAAAACGAAACGGGCGAAGCATAACCGCTAAAGACCGGGTCAACCAAAATGGTAGTGCCCTGCGATTTTATCAGGTAAGACGAATGCCCGAACCAGACAATTGTTGGTTTCTCATCGGGTAAGGCCTTCAGATCTGTTCGTACCGATGGCAGCGGTTTAGGTGGGACATTGTCTTTGTCTTTATTGATAAAATCGCGCATCATACCCAGGTAAGAGGTATTTTCAGACATCACCTCCGTCTTTTCCAGGTTCTGAAAAGCGCCATCTCTATAATAGGGTGAGCGTTTGATTCGCTCCAGGCGAGTGGCTGACGGGTTACTTCCGAATGGACTTTGTTGCAGGAAAAGGAAGGTAGTGGCAATCAGTCCGGTAACGATAAATAAAGTTAATAGCATAGGTTTACGTAAGCGTTTCATGGGGGCACAACCGCATCCTATATCATCTGGTTCCGTGCAGTCTAACGGAGTAGATGAGCGGGAACAATACCGGATAAGTGGATGTTATTGACCTGAAACGTTTCAGGTTTTGTTTAGCTTTTTTTAATAAACGTTGAACAAAATAAACTGAACGCTTGTTGATTGGTTAATTCATTGCATACGAAAGAGCGACTTAGCTACTCGCTCGACTGTCTGCCTGTGTTGTACACAACCTTTGTAACGACAGGTTGATCGAACCCTAATTTCAATTTGTTTCTATGATTGATTCTCGGGCAAATGCCCCACGAGTGGCGGTGTTTCGCAAGGAACATTTCAATGCTGCTCATCGTCTGAACAACCCAAACTGGTCAGACGAAAAAAACACGCGGGTATACGGCAAATGCAACAATCCTAATTATCACGGGCACAATTACGAATTAATTGTGCAGGTAACCGGCCCGATTGATCCGGAAACAGGTTATGTGATCGATATGAAACTCCTTGGTAATCTTATTCAGGAACACGTTACTGATCGCTTCGATCATAAGAACCTAAATCTGGATACCGAAGAGTTCGCTGATCTTAATCCATCGGCCGAAAACATTGCCATAGTCATCTACAACCTTTTACGCAACCAACTAAGCGAGGGCTTAGACCTTAAAATCAGACTGTATGAAACTGAACGGAACTTCGTCGAATACCCCGTCTACTAGTCAACCTACGACTGGTGGTCAACAGAACGGTCATGCGCTGGACAGTCATCGGACTGATTCAACGGGCCTGTCTGCCTGGGAAGTCGACGAATTAGTCGATGAAATTGGTGACGCTCATGGTGCATCGTCTATTGATACCCCCATGCGTCCCGATGCCTTTGCTATTGATGACGATCTTAAGATTGACCTTATCGAAGAACATTTTCGTGAAATTATGGGGATACTTGGCCTCGACCTCACCGACGATAGTTTGAAAGGGTCGCCCCGCCGGGTCGCTAAAATGTATGTAAATGAGATTTTTAGTGGCCTGAATCCAGCCAATAAACCCAAGCCTACCTTGTTCGATAATAAATTTCGATACAATGAGATGCTTGTTGAAAAAGACATCACCGTTCAGACGTATTGCGAGCACCATTTTGTGCCGATCATTGGCAAAGCGCACGTTGCCTACATCTCCAGCGGTAAAGTAATTGGCCTATCCAAACTAAATCGGGTTGTCGAATATTTCGGTAAGCGACCACAGGTTCAGGAGCGTCTGACAGTACAAATCGCCGAAGAGTTGAAGCGCGTACTTGAGACCGACGATGTGGCCGTTATTATTGACGCCAAGCATCTTTGTGTATCAACGCGCGGTGTTCATGACATTAATAGCTCGACCGTTACGGCATCATATGGCGGTAAGTTTGCTGACGAAGCGACCAAACAGGAGCTTCTCCGGTATATTGCCCAACCAAGTGTGACTATTTAGTTACCTATACGTTTGTGGTTTGTCGTTCGTAGTTGGCTGATGGATAACCACTTTTATACTAGCCAACTACGAACGACAAACCACAAACTCGTTTATGCAGGGTAAACAGATTCTTATCATTGGGGCTAGTTCAGGGATTGGTCACGCGCTGGCTCAACAACTTCAGGCTCAGGGCGCCATACTATTTACCGCTGGTCGTACAGAACCTGAAGGTATCCAGTCTACTCACATGACCTGGGACGTTACGCAAACGCCCGCCGTAGATGCGCTGAACCAACTACCCGATACCCTGCACGGTCTGGTTTATTGCCCCGGCAGTATTAACCTCAAGCCTTTCCAACGGCTCGCCCTGGATGATTACCGACGTGATTTTGAGATTAATGTGTTAGGGGCCGTAAGTGCTATTCATGCCAGTTATGCCGCCATCAAGAAGTCTAAATCGGCAAGTGTTGTCCTATTCAGTACGGTAGCCGCCAAATTGGGAATGGGAATGCACTCATCTGTGTCGGTAGCGAAGTCGGCGGTTGAAGGACTGGCTAAATCGCTGGCGGCTGAACTGGCACCCTTCAATGTTCGGGTAAATGCCATTGCGCCCTCGTTGACAGACACACCCATGGCGGGCTTCCTGCTTGGAGACGACACAAAACGGGAAGCGGCCAACAAACGTCACCCCCTAAACCGGTATGGTTCCCCTCAGGACATCGCCAGCATGGCGGCCTATCTACTCACAGATCAGGCCAGTTGGATCACTGGCCAGATTATTGGCATCGATGGCGGCATGGGGAGCTTGAAGTAGAAAGGAGCCAGGTTACTCAGATTCTATTTTTGTAATTCCTATGAAAAGTTAGGGGCAAGAAGATAGTACTATCTTCTTGCCCCTAACTTTTCATAGGAATTACCTTTACTTTTTCATCACTCCATCAACATTCCTCCAGATACCAAGTGGATTCGCGTTCTGCAAGGCAGGCGGTAATAGCTCATCAGGAAAGCTTTGATACGTTACAGGCCTGACAAAGCGCAGAATAGCGCCTGTGCCCACGGATGTCGAGCGGCTGTCGGAAGTGGCCGGGAAGGGGCCTCCGTGCGTCATGGCTTCACTAACCTCAACGCCGGTGGGGAAACCACCGAATAACACGCGTCCGGCTTTCGCCTGCAAGAGAGCAACCCAGTCAACAGAAGAAGCTTTTAACTCCTCAGCCGTGGCGTAAATTGTCGCGGTAAGTTGCCCTTCCAGCATGGTCAGGCAGTCGGCCAGTTCGGTTTCTGTTTCGCACACCACAATCAGCGACGATGGCCCGAAGACTTCTTCACTCAGAAATTCACTGCTTAGAAAAATAGGTGCCGTTGTACTGAGTACCGTGGGCCTTCCCTGCGTTTGGTTGCTATCGGCATCCGTGTCAGCTTCGGCCAGTACATGCACACCCGGGACGACTCTATTCTGTTGCACGCCTTTTTGATAGGCCTGACAGATACCCGCGTTCAGCATGGTTGCTGGAGCCGATGCCCGGATTTTTTCGGCAACTGTTTCCAGAAAAGTGGCTGTATTCGGGGAATCCAGCAGGAAAGTCAACCCCGGATTGGTGCAGAACTGTCCCACGCCAAGCGTCACCGAAGCGGCTAAACCAGCGGCTACAGCAGTCGCCGAATTGGGTCCATCGGGCTGGCTAATGGCGCCCGGAAGTACAACAACTGGATTGACGGCGCTCATTTCAGCATAGACCGGAATCGGTTCCGGCCGCCCCTGGGCTACGCGCAACAAGGCCAGCCCACCCGCCCGAGAGCCTGTAAAACCGACGGCTTTTATGGCTGGATGAGCGACGAGTTGCTGGGCTACTTCATTGTCGGCGTGGAGGAGCGAAAAAACGCCGTCCGGCATCCCCGTTTTTTCAGCCGCTGCCACAATAGCCTGTCCAACCAGCGATGAGGTGCCCGGATGAGACGGGTGCGCCTTAACGACTACCGGACAGCCAGCTGCCAGAGCCGAAGCTGTATCGCCACCCGCCACCGAGAAGGCCAGCGGAAAGTTACTGGCACCAAAAACCACAACTGGGCCAAGTGGCACCAGCATCCGGCGTAGATCCGTACGCGGCAGGGGCTGGCGATCAGGCAGAGCCGGATTGATGCGGGCATCCACCCACGAACCTTCACGCAGGAGGTTAGCAAACATGCGTAATTGCCCCGTTGTCCGGCCCCGCTCCCCCGAAATCCGGCCCGTTGGCAGACCGCTTTCGAGAACGGCCCGTTCAACGAGTTCGTCACCGAGGGCTTCCAGTTCGCTGGCAATTGTATCTAAAAATTCAGCGCGCTGGGTAGACGTTAGTTTTGCATAAACCGGGAAAGCGTCAGCCGCTTTCTCGACGGCCTGATTAGCCTGTTCCGCAGAAACATTGGCGAATTCATCCGTAAGGTTCTCGTGGCGGGCAGGGGCAAACGCGCGGAATAGGTTCCCGTCGCCCGAAATCGGTTCATGGCCAATAAAACTGACGTTGATGGATTGTTGCGTGGTTGGCATAAGGTTTCAACAATGAATTAAAGGAAACAGCGCGGACAGTTCACCATTGCGGTGAAAATCTAAGTGGCCGCCTGTTGTTTGTTGACAACACAGGATACAGCTATGTAGGTTTCCAGGGCAACGGCGAACCGTGGCAGCGGCCACTCGGCCGCGTCATATTAAATTTTAAACGGTTGGGCCGACCCGCTCCAGTAGCGCTTTGGATTTACGGATACCGTCGTACTCTTCGAGCTGGTTACCTTCGTATTCGATACCAATAATGCCTTTGAACCCGCTATCCTTCACAATTTTCATAGTGCGGTTGTAGTCGGTTTCAACACAGTTACCATTCGCGTCGAAGTCGTAGAATTTAGCCGATGCTCCTTTCGCAAAAGGCATCAGTTCAGCGGTTCCCTTGTAGCGGTCATACTCTTCGGCGCAGGTGTGGTTATCACCACGTTTGATACAGAAGTTTCCAAAGTCGGGGAGCGTACCCACGTTCTTCATGCCCACCTGCTTCATCACGCCCGAAAGCCATTGCCCATTGGAGGAGTAACTACCGTGGTTTTCAACGATGACGTTGATGTTCATCGTCTTGGCAAACTCGCCAAGTTTGCTCAAGCCATCAACGGCCGATTTAGCCACCTCTTCGGCCGTACCTTGTCCAGCGGCATTGACCCGAATGGTTTTACAACCGAGGTACTTCGCGCATTCGACCCATTTGTGGTGATTTTCAACGGCTTTTGCCCGTTCGGCGGCATCCGTTGCCCCCAGGTTTCCTTCCCCATCTATCATGATGAGGTTGTTCGTAATGCCATTATCTTTACAGCGGGCCAGCAGGTCGTTGAGGTAGGTTTTATCCTGCGCTTTGTCTTTAAAGAATTGATTTACGTACTCAACAATGCTGATATCGAACTCTTTACGGGCAATGCCGGGGAAATCTAAATTTGTGATTTTCTTGCTAAACAGGGCTTTGTGCAGCGACCACTCAGCCAGCGAAATATCGAAGAACATCTTTTTCATGGGCGCTTCGGCAAAAACAGTCGGCATGAGAGCCATGCCAGCCAGAGAGCCAGCAGCTTGTTTCAAAAACGAACGACGATCGGTGGTCATAACGGAACGGGTTTACAGAACATGAGTTTTGGGGAAGCAAACGACTGCTTACCTGACAAAGAAACAAACCAAAGATAAATTACTCATTCGATTTACGGACAGACGAATGGTTTAGCGGAAAGCGAATTGTTTTCTTCCGTAATTTGCCCACATCTCTATCACTCGACTAAATGATTACGTTCGATACCATACAAGGCGCCCACGATCGGATCAGACCCTATATTCATCGTACAGCCGTGCTGACAAATCAAACAATCAACGACCGGGCAGGCGCCGAGTTGTTTTTTAAATGCGAAAACTTTCAAAAGATTGGGGCTTTTAAGGCACGAGGGGGACTGAACGCTGTGTTGCAGGTTGCCCAGAACAACGAAGGTTCAGCTATTACAACCCACTCATCCGGCAACCACGCTCAGGCGGTGGCTTTTGCGGCCCGGCAGGTGGGTATGCCTGCTTACATTGTGATGCCCCGCACGGCTCCGCAGGTGAAAAAAGACGCTGTTCGGGGGTACGGTGCCGAGGTCATCGAGTGCGAGCCCACGCTCGACGCTCGCGAGGCTGGTGTCCGCGAAGTGATGGCCCGTACAGGTGCCGTGTTGGTTCATCCATTTGATGATGACCGGGTGATCGCTGGTCAGGCCACAGCCGCGAAAGAATTAATTGAAGATGCTGCACAAGATCGTCCGTTTGATGTTATTCTGGCACCGGTTGGTGGGGGAGGGCTCCTGAGTGGTACCGCTCTATCGACACATTACTTATCACCAACAACCCGCGTTGTTGCCGGAGAGCCTGAAGGCGCTGCCGATGC
Source organism: Spirosoma radiotolerans (assembly GCF_000974425.1). Taxonomy (NCBI): domain Bacteria; kingdom Pseudomonadati; phylum Bacteroidota; class Cytophagia; order Cytophagales; family Cytophagaceae; genus Spirosoma; species Spirosoma radiotolerans. The sequence continues at coordinate 4,467,698 of NZ_CP010429.1, read as the reverse complement.
TATTCTGTCGTTTCAGACGGGGCGCGTGGAGAAAGCGCCTTACATCAACACCATTGCTGATGGATTAATGACAAGCCTCAGCGAACGGACGTTAGCCATTATTCGTACGCACGTCAGTGATATTCTGACCGTCTCTGATCCAGAAATTATTGCAGCCATGCGGTTGATCTGGGAGCGGATGAAAATCATCATTGAGCCATCCTGCGCGGTGCCGCTGGCGGCTGTACTTAAGCGCAAAGAGCAATTTGCCAGGCAGAAAATCGGCATCATACTCACCGGTGGAAACGTTGATTTAGGAAAGCTGCCGTTTTAACATGCTTACTATTCAATCCATTACAGCCGAACAGACGTACCCGCTGCGTCATTCGGTGCTTTGGCCTGACAAACCGCTCGAGTATGTAAAAGTCGACGATGATGCGGCCGGCTATCATTTTGGTGCGTTTCAGCATGAGGAGTTAATTGCGGTGATTTCCCTATTTGTTAATGGACAGGAAAGTCGCTTTCGGAAGTTTGCGACCCATCCTGATTTCCAGCGGAAAGGTGTTGGCACGTTATTGCTGAACCATGTGATTGCCGAAGCCCGACGTTTGGGTGCCACTCTGCTCTGGTGCGATGCGCGTCTGGATGCGGCCGATTTTTACCGGCGGTTCGGGATGAATGCCGTTAGCGAGGTATTTTATAAAGGCCCGATTCCATATGCAAAATTTTCGCTTACCTTGTGAGCGCCTTGTGCAAGGCATATCCTAAACCGCTATAAACGAATGAAATCACTTCTTACTCTTCTACTGGCCGGTAGCCTGTTCATGATGGCAACCGGGGCAAAAGCCCAAACGGCTTCGGCTGACTCTGTGAAGGCCTACACCGGTTCGTACACCTTTGCGAGTGGCAGTCCGATTCAAAAATATGTGATTACGACCGAGAAAGGCGATCTGTTTGGCGAAGCCGATAGCTATGGCAAAAATAAGCTGGTTAAGCAGGCAAAAGCGGATACGTATCAGTCTACCAGTTCATACGGGTCGATCATCACATTTGTTCGGGATGCGGCTACAAAAGCGGTTACAAGTCTGACTATGGCTATTCAGGGAACTGAATTAACCGCAAAGAAAGACAATCCATAACCAAACGATTGCACAGTGAGTTGACTACGGATACAATCAACTCAACCATGAAAACATCAACACTTTTCGTTACGGCCACCACACTGTTAGTCAGCGCCTGGTCGTGCAGTCAGAAAAAGAACACGGATCAAACAGGCGAGACAGTTGCTACGGTTGATACCATAATCAGCCTGCCTGCGCCATACGCCACAAAATCAAGCCAGAAATTTAGTAACATTATTGAATGGCCTGCCGGCAAAACACCTCAGGCACCAGCAGGGTTTACGGTGACTGAATACGCCCGCGATCTGCAAAGCCCACGCTGGATATACGTTGCTCCCGACGGCGATATTTTCGTTGCCGAAGCCAATACCGAACGAAAAGGTATCAAAAACGCCGTTGTCAACGCGGTTACGGGGAAAAGCAAATCAGAACGTACGGAAGCCAGCGCCAACCGTATTACGCTTTTGCGTGACACTAATAAGGACGGAAAGCCTGACCTTCGGGAATCATTCCTAACAGGTTTGAATCAGCCTTTTGGTATGCTGGTGCTGGGTAATAAATTCTATGCAGCCAATACCGACGGATTGATGCAGTATGACTATAAACCCGGTCAGACGAAGATCGGTACGGCTGGAAAAAAGATTCTGAGCTTACCGGCTGGCGGCTATAACAATCACTGGACACGAAATTTATTGGCCGGACCCGATGGTAAGAAAATATTCGTTTCTGTTGGATCAGGTAGTAACGTGGGCGAACACGGCCCTGAAAATGAAATCCGCCGGGCCAATATTCTGGAAATCAACCCCGACGGAACCGGCGAGCGTATCTACGCCAGCGGCTTACGAAATCCAGTTGGGATGGGTTGGGAGCCAACGACCAAGACGCTTTATGCGGCTGTGAACGAGCGCGACGAACTTGGCGATGACCTGGTGCCCGACTACCTCACCAGTGTGAAAGAAGGTGCTTTTTACGGATGGCCCTACTCATACTACGGCCAGAACGAAGATCCGCGCCGGAAAGGTGAACGGCCTGATCTGGTGAAGAAAGCAGTTGTACCGGATGTTCCTCTTGGAGCGCATACAGCGTCGTTGGGATTAGCCTTTTATGATAAAACGGCCTTCCCTGAAAAGTATCGCAACGGCGCCTTTGTAGGGCAGCATGGTTCCTGGAATCGATCACAATTTTCGGGCTATAAAGTCGTTTTCGTTCCTTTTCAGGGCGGAAAGCCTGGCAAGCCCGAAGATTTTCTGACGGGTTTTCTCACCGGGAAGGATAAAGATGCTTATGGTCGGCCAGTAGGGATCGCTGTCCTTCCTGATGGATCAATGCTTGTTGCTGATGACGCGGGTGGCCGAATATGGAGGATAACGGCTAGTAAGTCATAAGAAAAAGAAGAAAATAATACCTTACAAGTGGTAAGGGGCTAACGTACTATTTGCGTCAGCCCTTTACCACTTTTGACATTATAATCTATGCAGTTTCTAAAATTGATAATAAACCCGAGCCCGTAGCCCAAGTGTTGTCTTTGTCTGCCAGTTGGGGTCAGGTTTCATGGGCAGCTGCTCTGTTTGAAGAGGCAGCGTTAAGACGGGGCTGCCTTGCAAAACCCAATGCCGATTTTGCCATTCCAAACTAGCACCGAACGCAACATTCGTAAGCAGGTCAATTGATCTGGAGTTACTGAAACTAAACTCGTCGTAGCTCCGCTGGGGAATCAATAATGAGCAGTAAAAGGTCGCATTCTCAGTACTTGTTAAATTAAGCAATGTGCCAACGGATGGTGAAAATGTCAGGCTTTGGTTAAGCGGAATTCGATAGCCAAGATTGATCGGGATCTGTATACGAGTTGTGCGTGTATCAATGTTGATAATGCCGCGACGAGGATCAATATTATGGGCAAATTCTTTTCGGAAATCCCGTTTCATCCGCGAATCGAAATCAACATCGTCGATGAATCTACCGTTGTAGGTAGCCTGGCTAAGACCGATGCCTACTGACCAGTTCCTTTTTGGACCTACCAAAACCTCTGTAAAAACGCCGGCACCGAGTACTTTAGAGGCAATCTCGCCACCCACCCCAGCCCGAAAACGGCCAGCCAGGTGTTTAATTGGTTGGCTTTCCGGGGCCTGCTCTACTGCACCTGAGACCACGGTAGTACGTGCGGGCCGTATTCGTTTTGCCCGTTGGGCAAGTTGACTCGCCCAGTTGATCGTCGGCGTTGACACAGACGGCATGTCGATTAGCTCATAATTAGCCGATACAAATGCCTCAGTTGGTGCAAGGCTTGTCCTGGCGATAGCGTTGTCCTGATTATTTTCTGCCTGGGTAGCCGGATTTTTCTGAGACACACGCTGGTCAGTATATACGCCCCTCTCGTTCGTCTGCTGATTCGTACCATACTGGTCCGACAGGCGACGCTCTTTCTGGCGCTTAACCTCTGCTTTGGTTACTGTTTCTGATGAAATGCCGGGGTTTTTACTCGTTAAAGAAGAAGTAGAGGGTTTACCATACGCGTCTGTTTTCGGGTTATTGATTAAATTATCCGATTGATTAGGTTGAGCCGTTGAGCCTGATGTGTGTTCCGTTGTTGCGTATCGCTGATCCGTTGGTTTTTCTGAACGGTCAGTTGAGCGCTCGTCTTCTGGAGGAACCACGTGCGAACGCGACGGCACAGAAACATAGCGGGTGATATAAACTGTGTCCCGCTCATGTTGATGAACTGGTTTGGTATCGGTCGATGTAAGCAACTCTTCTTTGCCTCCCTGAGTCTGCTTCTCCGTTGATGGGATCGACGCCATTGGAGCGGTATCAGGAGCTGAGAGCGTCGGTTGTTTGGTGGCCATTTGTTGCGTTGGCCGCTTGCTCAACTGGCCGATTGTCTGGCGCAGGCGATTGATTTCGTTGTGCTGCCAGAAACCGTACCCCACCAGCACAACCGCGCTTACGGTAGCCGCAGCCATCAGCCAAGGCTTGGCTGTCCATAAACCACCGCTAAAGGGGTTGCCAGACGGGGGCGTGCCCGGTTGTGGGATTCCGGTTTGCAGCGATGACTGCATGCGGGCCCAGTCTTTTTCGGAAAATTCCGGCCGAATACTTTCCAGTTTTCGCCGGATAATATCGGAAAATCGGTCAGTTTTCATGATACGGAATAGAGGGTGTTTTACTGTAATGAGCTTGTTTGATGAGCACTTGTAATTTTTGCCGGGCACGGGCAAAGTTAGAACGAACAGTTGCTTCGTTATGGCTCAGGATACCCGCAATCTCGTGGAGACTGTATCCGTCGACAACGTGCATCATAAACACAGTACGGTAGGTTGGCGTCAATTGCTGGACCAGGGCGAGTATTTCCTCGGCCGCAATCTGATCCACTACGTCATCATCGAAAGCAACCTGCTCACCTGATTCCAGCGAAGCATGTTGTTCAAAACGATGGTTCTTGCGGTAGTGACTGATGGCGGTGTTGACTAAAATTGTTCGTAACCAAGCTTTAAAAGGTAACGTCTCGTCATAACTGTCCAAGTGTTGAAATGCTTTCAGGAATCCTTCGTTCAATACATCTTCTGCTTCTTCAACGCTCGATGTGTAGCGCAGACAGATACTCTTGGCATATCCAAAAAATTGCTTGAAGAGCGTTCGCTGTGCACGCGGGTCGCTGGCACGGCAGGCCCTAATGACGCTAACCAGGTCATTTTCGGCGAACGGAGATGATTTTCGAAAAAACAAAGTTCGGTCGGATTTTTACGTACACATTCCTGATTATAGTTGTAGTACGCATTTCTATGATGTAATGTTGCACCTAATAGTCAAGTTATTAACTATTTTTTTTAGCGGAGAGCAACACTTGTATTAAATAGTACGTACAGGTGTTAAATGGGTTTACTCATCCCATTTTTTGCTTGGCTAATGAACGTTTTAGTGATTGGCGACGAACATACCTACGGCTATGGGCTGTCGGAAGGAAATCTTAGTTATATCGGTCATTTTATCCGGAACATCAGCCGAGCCGGGCAGGCGGTGTCTGTTGAAGCCTACGCGCATCTGACAATGGCACAAACGATCGCTACACTGGCTCAATTGCCGCTGAATCGGTATGATCTGATTATCCTTCAACTAGACCATACACTCATTCAGACGGCTACAGCTCAAGTTGCTCATTCGTCGGGCCTTCCTATGCCCGTTCTTCCGGCTTCAGCTACCTTTTCCCGGAAACTAGCCGCCCGAAAAATCAGCGATCAGTTGAAAACGTTGGGGAATTCTTTGCTTTCGCTCGTCCTGCCTAGTCGCACTACTTCGTCAATTTCCGTATTACTTAATCAGTTAAGACCTTACCGCCATAATGTGTTGTTATTAACCCCTTTTTCGCACCTGGAGCCGATCAAAAACTGGCTGCGTAAGCGAAGTCGGGCGGTGCTGATTCAGGAAGCCGATAAACGACTGGTCAGTGTTTTCGATACGGATTCAGTCATTCGGCCGAGCGAGGAATACTTCCTGCCAAACGATCAGGAACACTTGAATGCAGTGAGCCATGAGCTTCTGGGGCGGTCCCTGTTTGACTTTTACCAGTCAGCGCCAACCATCGTTACAATTCAGGCTTTCCGCAGGGAATAAAAACAAGTAGCTGGGTTGGACAAAGTCTCCAGCATTTTTACAGTCGATTGATAATACGTTTTGGTTGATGGCCCATCATAGGCGCAGAGCTCCAGCCCAAAAAAGGGTGATTTGCCTAAACAAATCACCCTTTTTACGTCATGCAAGTATACTCGTTAAGCGTGCAATTCCAGTTCCTCTGGTTTTGCTTTGTCATCCGTTTTAATTGTCTCTGGCTGAACGTCTTTCCGGCGTGTCATGTACGTATAAATCACTGGAACCACGTAGAGGGTAAGCACGAGTGAGAACATTAAGCCACCCACGATAACAATACCGAGTGGAATACGGCTTTTAGAAGCCGATCCTAAGGCAAGAGCCAGCGGCAACGCACCAAAGGCGGCTACAAGCGTTGTCATCAGAATCGGGCGCAGGCGAAGGGCCGCCGATTCGGCTGCGGCTTCAAACTTGTTTTTGCCGGTCAGGCGTTGTTCGTTAGCGAACTCCACGATCAGGATTCCATTTTTCGTGACCAGACCAACCAGCATGATGATACCGATCTGACTAAAAATATTCAGCGTCTGGTTGAACATCCAGAGCGAGAATACCGCACCAGCCAAAGCCAGCGGTACAGTGATCATGATGATGAGCGGATCAATAAACGAATCGAACTGCGCTGCCAACACGAGATAAACCAGAATCAGCGCCAGACCAAACGCAAACAGCGTGTTGGATGAACTTTCGGCGTAGTCGCGAGAAGGGCCGGACAGGGCGGTTTGAAAACTCTCGTCGAGCGTTCGGGCGGCAATGGCCCGCATGGCTTCTACGCCATCGCCAACGGTTTTGCCAGGTGCCAGACCGGCCGATACGGTAGCCGATTTAAAGCGGTTGTAATGGTACACCTGGGGAGGGCTACTGACTTCCTGGAATTTTACCAGGTTATCCAACTGAATCAGCTGTCCCTGGCTGGAGCGGACGTAGAACGAGGCCAGGTCAACAGGCGCATCCCGGTCAGCCCGGTCCACTTGCCCAATAACCTGGTATTGTTTACCGTTCATCAGGAAGTAAGCTAATCGCCGGTTACTGAGGGCTAATTGCAACGTTTGAGCCACATCCTGTACCGAAATTCCCAGATTCGTCGCTTTTTCGCGGTCAATGCTGATGTTTAGTTCAGGCTTGTTGAATTTTAAATCAACGTCGGAGTTCTGGAACGTCGGATCTTTCTGTACTTCGTCGAGGAACGTTGGCAGCTTTTCGCGTAACTTTTCAAAATTAAGGTTCTGGATCACGAACTGAACCGGCAAGCCTCCGCCCCGGCCAACCTGAATCGTTTGATCCTGGGTGGCAAACATCCGCGCTTCACTAAATTTCTTCAGGTTTTTGTTGAGGTAGTCCACAATATCCTGCTGTGATCGTTTTCGGTCGCCGGGATCGGTCATGTTAATCATCACGAATGACGAGTTAACAGCCCCCGCTCCCGAAAAACCAGGCGCTACGACACTAAAAGCTAGTTTTGTTTCAGGAATGGAATCCATTACCAACTGCATAACTCGGTCGGTGGTGGCGGCCTGTGCTTCATAGCTGGTCCCTTCCGGCGATGTAATCGCAACGCGGGTACGGCTACGGTCTTCGAGGGGAGCCAATTCGGATTTGAGTAAGGCCCCCAGTCCGAAAATCAACAGCAAACAAGCACCAATCATGACAAATGCCCAGCCCCGCTTCCGCATAAAGGTATCGAGCGAGGAACGGTAAGAATCATCCAACCACTCGAAGAAGGGTTCGGTTTTTCGGTAAAACCAGGAACGGCCGTGATTTTTGCTGGTCAGTTTAACGCTCAATACAGGCGTTAGGGTAAGCGATACAAAGGCTGAGATCAAAACGGCTCCGGCCACCACAATACCAAATTCGCGGAACAACCGCCCTACGAAACCTTCCAGGAAAATAATCGGCAGGAACACAATGGCCAGTGTGATGGAGGTAGCCAGTACGGCAAAGAAGATCTCATTGGAACCTTCCCGGGCGGCCTCCTTGGTATCCATTCCCTGCTCAATCTTCTTGAAGATATTCTCCGTAACAACAATACCATCATCCACAACAAGGCCGGTCGCCAAAACGATTCCCAGCAACGTTAAGACGTTGATACTGAAGTCGGCTACATACATGATGAAAAACGCACCGATGAGCGATACCGGAATATCAATCAATGGCCGGAACGCAATGAGCCAGTCGCGGAAGAAGAAATAGATGACCAGTACGACCAGCACGAACGAGATCAGCAGGGTTTCGCCCACCTCTTCGATAGCCCGCCGGATGAAGATACTGCGGTCGATACCGATGCTAACGATAATGTCGTCGGGCAGGTCTTTTTTGAGCTGATCGAAGCGTTTATAAAACTCATCGGCGATACTGACATAGTTGGCACCGGGTTGCGGAATCAACACCAGAATAACACCCACGGCGCCGTTTTGCTTCGAGATGGTTTCTTCGTTCTCAGCACCCAGCGTGGCGTAGCCCACGTCTTTAAACCGCACAATCTGATTGCTCGTCTGACGTAGAATCAGGTTATTGAAGTCGTCCTCCGTCGTCAGTCGGCCAACCGCTTTAACAGTCAGTTCCGTGTTGTTACCATACACTTTACCACTTGGTAACTCAACGTTTTGCGCATTTAGAGCCGCCTGGATATCCTGCGATGTGAGCCGATACGCTGACAATTTGATGGGGTCGATCCACATCCGCATCGCCTGCCGTTTCAGCCCATAGATGTTTGCCTGACTGACACCGGGAATGGTTTGTACCCGCTCCTGAAGCACGTTTTCGGCATAGTCGGACAACTGTGTCGGGTTGCGCGTAGTACTCTGAACGGTCATGAAAATGATCGGTTCCGAGTTCGCATCGGCCTTTGTTACCACCGGTGGCGCATCGATATCCTGCGGAAGTTGGCGTTGGGCCTGCGCCACTTTGTCCCGCACATCGTTGGCCGCCTGTTCCAGGTTGGCATCCAGGTTAAACTCAATCGTGATGGTGCTGGCACCAAGGGCGCTATTTGAAGAGATCGTCCGAATGCCTTCGATGCTATTCAGCGACTTCTCGATAGGCTCGGTGATCTGCGATTCAATGATATCAGGGTTGGCACCCGTATAGTTAGTCCGCACCGAAATTACCGGCGGGTCAATAGCTGGGTATTCGCGAACGCCCAGAAAGGTAAAACCAATGACACCGAAAAGCACAATGATGATAGACATCACCATGGCGAATACGGGTCGGTTTAAACTAAGCTCGGGTAGACTCATCTTTTGTTGAGTTTGAGGTTTTCAGTTTAGGGTATACGGTTTGTGGTTTGTGGTATTTAGTTTACGGTTTGTGGTTGGCTGACCGGCGGAAGCAGTCCATGCGTCAGCCAACCACAAACCGTAAACAAATACCACAAACCAAAACCATACACTCAGTTACTTGCTACTTTAGGACCAGTGCCTGGTATGGTTATAACCTTGCCAATCTTGACGGGGGCGTCCTGCTTAAGGAACAGCAAGCCCGTTGTAGCAACGGTATCACCTTTTTGCAGACCTGACAGAATCTGTATCGTGCCTGCAGTCCGGAGACCCGTTTTTACGTCTTTGAACGTCGCTTTGCCATTTTTAACCACAATGACCTGATTGGTTCGGGTTTGTGGAATAACAGCTTGTGTAGGCACCACTAAACTCTGCTCATTCTGAATGGTTAGTGTAACGCGGGCAAATGTACCAGGCCGGAATAAAGGCTGGCCGTTACCTGCTGTGGCGTTGTTGACCCGCGCCCGAATGCGTAAGTTACGTGTCTGCTCATCGACACCCGGTTCGATTGCGTAAACAACTCCCTGGCTTTGTTGATTACTCCCATCTACCACAAACGAAATCTTACTGCCTGTATGTACAGACGGGCCGTATTTTTCAGGAATAGAGAAGTCGAGTTTAAGCGATGAAATCTGCTGAAGACGCGCAATAAGTGTATTCGGAGAAACGACAGCGCCCGAGCTTACGTTACGAAGACCAATTACGCCCGAAAAAGGAGCCCGGATTTCCGTTCGTTGCAGATTCGCTTTGACCAGCTCAATATCGGCCAATGATGAGCGAAGATTCGTGGTAACAATGTCATATTCCTGCTGACTGATACCACCCCGCTCCAGCAGTTGTTTGTTCCGTTCTTCAGTCCGACGGGCGTTGTCGGCCTGCGCCTGAAGCTTCTGAAGCTGTGCCCGTAGGTCCGTATCGAAAAGCTTTACCAGCAAGTCTCCTTTTTTGACCGGCTGACCTTCCTGGATATTAAGTTGTATAATACGAGCCGAAATTTCGGGATAGATATCGACCTGTTCAGATGCCAGCAGGGATCCGCTGGAAACCACATCTTCCCGAAGTTGCTGCGAAATAACTACAAACCCATTTACGCTGGCTGGCCCACCACCACCGGGGCCACCTTTACCGCCACCAGGGCCACCTTTACCGTCTGCTGCACCCTTACCGCCACTACCTCCACCACCAGGACCTGACGCACCAGGAGCTGGATGTAAAATCTTATTATACACAATTATCCCGCCGAGTACCAGAACGACGAGGCCGATAGCAATCCATCTTTTCACAGGAATATTTTGTAGAAGGGGTCTTTAGTTTTAACGACCGAATGATCGCATTTGTTCTCTAACTGCAAAGCTATCAAGGTTAATGACTATATCAATCGTCAGATAGCTGATTCTGAATGGTTTTTCTGCGAATTATTTAAGCGGATTACGCCGACGTTTATGAATTTTTTCCGTAGAAATGCTTACGATTGTTGTAGAAACAACTTCGCTTATTTTACTGTATAGCCATTTTTTATACTGGTTATGAGCCATATATTGGAATTAACTATCCTGAAAAAGAGAAAGAACGCTATATATACGTTTCAGGAAGTACTTACCTGCACGCAGCAAAAAATATATCTCTGGCAATAAGACTAAGTCTTGCGGAGTAACGTGCCGGCTGGTCAGGAATCCAGGACCATCAGTAGTTCGCTGATCATCATGGCTGTAGCCCCCCAAACCCGGTAACCCTGGATCTGGTAAAAGGGCGCGTCGACCATAATACCCCGAACTTCGATTTGACTGTCGCCAACAATTGTCTCGTCCAGAAGCGTATCCAGACTTACCTCCACAACCGCTTCTACTTCGCGTGGGTCGGGGTAAAAATCAGGCCGGTAGGGAAGTACGCCGACAACTGGTTGTACGTAAAAATTGCTGGGTGGAATATAAAGCTCCGTCAACAGGCCGAGCACTTTCACGTCCGACACGCGAATACCAACTTCTTCCTGGGCTTCGCGCAGTGCCGTACGAGTTAAGTTTTCGTCGATCCGCTCCATTCGGCCACCCGGAAACGCCATCTGACCAGCATGAACGCCATCGTATTGAGGCCTCAGAATTAAGGGAAGATAAATGGAATTCTGGTAGGGATAAAAACAAATCAACACGGCACTCCGGCGCGTTCGCTCATTCGGCTTGATACCAAGCCGAAACCGCGCTGTCGACGCCATCTTTTTATGAGCAACCTCGCCTGGCAATGGCCTTTGTAGCCGTTGGCGGAGATGGTCGGCGAAAGTATGGAATGAAGTGTCGATCATTTTCGATAGTCGGTTTATAGTTTACGGTTTAAGGCAATGCTGTTACGATTCATGCGCCAGCCCACCGAAAACCCTAAAGCCTAAACCTATTTATACAACTTAACTAATTCTTCGGCGCATCGTTCACCATCCATCGCTGCTGATACAATACCGCCTGCATAACCGGCCCCTTCGCCACAGGGAAACAGGCGACTTACCTGCACATGCTCGCAGGTTTCGCGGTGACGCGGAATCCGCACCGGCGACGACGTCCGGCTTTCAACACCTATTACCTGGCCATCATTACTGAGATAACCCCGCATTTTTCGACCAAAATCACGCAACCCCTGCCGAAGTGGCTGTGCAATATGATCGGGCAATACCTCGCTCATATCGACGGATGCCAGCCCTGGCTGATAGGACGTTGGGAGTAATTGGGTGGAAACCCGACCGTCCACAAAATCAGCTACGCGTTGGGCAGGAGCCGTCTGTCGACCATCGCCCATTTTGCAGGCCCATCGTTCCAGATCCTGCTGCAACGCCAATCCCGCCAGCGGTCCTTCGTCAGCATAAGGAAGAAGGTCTTCATCGGCAATGGCAACCACCAGGCCCGAGTTCGCAAATGGCGAATCCCGACGTGATGGCGACATCCCATTAACGACCAGCTCGCCCGGTGCTGTTGCGGCTGGCACAATAAAACCACCCGGACACATACAAAACGAAAAAACGCCCCGTTCTACCCCCTTAAATCGGGTTTGCGCAACCAAACTATAGGAAGCCGCCGGTAAATAATCGCCCCGCTGTGGTCTGTGGTATTGGAATTGATCGATCAAACGTTGCTGATGCTCAATGCGAACGCCCATCGCAAACGGCTTGGCTTCGAGACGAACCTGACGAGCCTGAAGCAGGTAAAAAATGTCTCGTGCCGAATGTCCCGTTGCCAGAATGACGCCGATTCCCTCTACCGTTTCGCCCGTAGCCAGGACAACGCCCTTTATGGCAGTAGGCCCAGCCGGCGATTCGTTCAGGATCAGGTCGGTAACTCTGGTATCGAACCGAACGTCGCCCCCCGCCTTCAGAATACTTTCGCGGAGGTCGGTAACAACATTTGGTAATTTGTTGGTACCGATGTGCGGGTGTGCATCGACCAGAATCTGCTCGGTTGCCCCGTGAGCTACAAAAATTTCCAGAATGCGCCGTACATCGCCCCGTTTCGTCGAACGGGTGTAGAGCTTCCCGTCGGAGTACGTTCCGGCCCCGCCTTCACCGAAGCAATAATTGGATTCCGGATTGACGATATGGTCTTTGTTAATGGCGGCCAGATCGCGTCGGCGAGCACGCACATCGCTGCCTCGCTCCAGCACGATGGGTTTTATCCCCAATTCAATGAGCCGAAGGGCCGCAAAAAGCCCTGCCGGACCAGCGCCCACAATGATAGCCTGCTTTGCCTGACTGACATCCGTTTGCGGTTTTTTATACTGGATGAGCGGGGGCGGGGTTTCGCCCGCGTAGATATCGGCATCCACTTTTACGCGTACTTGCCGGTTGCGCGCATCAATCGACTGCCGACGCTTTCGCACCACAATATCGGCGGTGTTGGGTAGCGAAAGATGATCTAAAGCCTGTTCCCGAAAGGCAGGTTCGTCAAAAGCCAGTTCGGGCGGGAGGTTAAGTGAAATCTGGTGAATCATCGTCAAAAAAGGCCGTTACGGCTTGTCAGCAAAGAATCAGGCAATAAGCTGTTTTGTTACGAAACCGGTTCCTTAAACCCGACTTGCGAGGTCAAACAGCTCGAAATCAACGAGGTTTTTATAACCGTGTTGGTTTCTGCAATTTGGTAACAGGTATGCATCTGTTTGGGTTCTTTTCAGACTATTTCAATAGGATTCATTAGGGTAAGGGTATCTACTCAATGATGTTTAGCGAGTTGCCTTCTGAGCAATAGGGTAGAATTTATGCCAGACGGCCTATAATAAGGTAATTAACGAGAGAAAATAACAATGAGATTTAGTCTTTTCGGCTGGCTACTATTGATCAGTCAGAGCATACTGGCTCAGTCAGCGACGACCCTACCCGAACGCGGAACCCCCTGGTCGCAACGCATGGTCGCAACCATTATGGCTAACAATGCCGATTCTATTGCCTACGTAAAAGAAGGGAAAGATGCCCATTGGGAGTATGAAATGGGCGTTATTCTACAGGCAATCGAGCAGGTTTGGTACCGCACCGCCGACGACCGCTATTTCCAGTACATCCAGAAGAATATGGATCGGTACGTGACTGATACCGGCGACATCCGAACCTACAAAATGGATGAGTACAACATTGATTATGTCACACCCGGCCGGTCGTTGTTATTGATTTCCCAGCAGACATTGCCCGGTAAGGAAAAATACCGGAAGGCGGCCGACTTGTTGCGGAAACAGCTCGCCCAGCAGCCACGTACCAACGAAGGGGGGTTCTGGCATAAGAAACGGTATCCATATCAGATGTGGCTCGATGGCCTCTACATGGCCGAGCCGTTTTATGCTGAGTATACCCGTTTATACGGGAAAGCCAGTGATTTTGATGACATCGTCAACCAGTTTGTGTGGATGGAAAAGCACGCCCGCGACGAAAAGACGGGGCTGCTGTATCATGGCTGGGACGAAAGCCGGGAACAGAAATGGGCCAATAAACAAACGGGTAAATCACCTAATTTCTGGAGCCGGGCAATGGGCTGGTACGTTATGGCCCTGGTCGATGTGCTGGATTATGTGCCGCAGTCGTATGCTCGTCGGGGCGAATTAATAGCCATTCTCCAACGGACGTTGCCCGCCATTGTCAAGTATCAGGACCCAAAATCAGGTTGCTGGTATCAGGTAACGGATCGGCTTGGCGATAAGGGCAATTACCTGGAAGCATCCGGTACGGGCATGTTTGTGTATGCGTTGGCAAAAGGCGTTCGAATGGGATACCTGCCCGCTACCCTGTTATCATCCGCCAGGAAAGGCTACGACGGTATGCTCAGGAACTTTATCTCGACCGATGCCAATGGCCAGATTCATCTGGAGAAGACGGTGCTGGTGGGTGGTTTAGGCGGTAACCCGTATCGCGATGGGAGTTATGCCTATTACCTGAGCGAACCGCTGCGGCAGGATGACTTGAAAGGCGTTGGCCCGTTTGTGATGGCCAGCGTCGAGATGGAGATTGCCAATGAACGGACAATTGGTCAGGGAAAAACCGTGGCCGTTGACAATTACTTTAACCACGAGTTTCGTAAGGGGACTAATGGCGAACAGGAACCGTTTCATTACACCTGGGAAGATCGGCAGCACTCCGGTTTTTTCTGGTGGGGAAACATCTTTCGGAATCTGGGTGCCAAAACCGCAACCATTGCAGGAGCTCCAACAGCGGCTTCGCTGAAAGGCGTAGACATTTATATTATTGTTGATCCCGACACGCCCAAAGAGACGGCCAAACCGAATTATGTGAATGAAGCAGATATAAAGGCCATTGCCAGTTGGGTAGCGGCCGGTGGTACGCTGGTGCTGATGGCTAATGATACGTCAAACTGCGAACACACGCAGTTTAATAAACTGGCCGATCGGTTTGGCATGCAGTTTCTGCCGAAAAACCGGAACATGGTTCAGGGAACGCAGTGGGATCAGGGCCAAATATTGATACCTGCCAGAAACGGGATTTTCCCCAAAACACGGACGGTTTATATCAAGGAATTAGCCCCGCTAAACATCACATCGCCGGCAAAAGCAGCCGTGACCGATGCCGGAGATGTGATTATGGGGATAGCCTCCGTTGGAAAGGGGCGTGTTTTTGCCGTAGGTGATCCCTGGCTTTACAATGAATACGTAGACGGACGGCGGATTCCCGCCAAATTTGAAAATTTCGGAGCCGCTAAGGAACTGGCTAGCTGGTTGTTGGGGCGTAAATAGACGGGCTTCTGTAATACCGGCGCTTAATTCAGGTAAAATCCATCTTAGAGCCTATCGAGTCTGTTTTTTTAACTATGGGCAGATGTTGCTGACGCGTATGTGGTCTGTGTCTGCACGGACCAAGGAGTTAAGCTGCTATTCTCGTCTGTGCTTTCACTGAGGAAAGGATTGGCTGTATTTAGTAAACGACTAAGAAGCGCTCGCAGCTTTATGGTTGATAATTAATTGGATACGTAGTCATACATTGGCATAAATGAAAAATATGCCTGGTTCTGATTGCCTTATAAAAATCAATACTTTGGTAACAAGCCCTATCTTTTTGAGTTAACCCAGTATGCAATCTCCCTCCCTGAATCCGTCCCGAAATAAGGTTGACTCGTTTGAGTCGCCCGATTTCTACTGTCTCGATGATCTGCTGACCGCCGAACATAAGTTGGTTCGGTCGGCTGTTCGCAACTTTGTCAAGCGTGAGATCACGCCCATCGCTGAGGAATACGCACAACGGGCCGAATTTCCGCGGCATATCGTACCAAAATTCGGACAGATTGGCGTCTTTGGCGCCACCATCCCGACCGAATACGGTGGGGGTGGGCTCGACCAGATTTCCTACGGCTTGATGACGCAGGAAATAGAGCGGGGTGACTCCGGTATGCGCTCCTGTGTATCGGTACAGAACTCGCTCGTGATGTATCCCATCTGGGCGTTTGGGTCGGAGGCTCAACGGCAAAAATACCTGCCTCGTTTAGCCACGGGCGAACTGATTGGGTGCTTCGGACTGACCGAAGCCAACCACGGGTCCGATCCGGGTGGTATGGAAAGCAATTTTATTGAGCGAAGCGACTATTTCCTGTTGAACGGCTCGAAACTCTGGATTACTAATGCCGACATTGCCGACATTGCCATTGTTTGGGCCAGAAACGATCAGGGTAAAGTGCGCGGCCTTATTGTGGAGCGGGGCATGGAAGGATTTACCACAGCCGAAATAAACAACAAATGGTCGCTGCGGGCCAGTACAACCGGCGAATTGACGTTTCAGGATGTGCAGGTGCCCAAAGATAACCTGTTGCCCGAAGCATTTGGGCTGAAAAGTGCTCTCAAGTGCCTGGAGCAGGCTCGATACGGCATTTGCTGGGGCGCCCTGGGGGCCGCTATGGAATGTTATGAAGTAGCCCGGCGGTACGCGCTCGAACGTATCCAGTTTGGTAAACCCATTGCCAGCTTTCAGTTAGTACAGAAAAAACTGGCCGAAATGCTAACCGACATTACGCAGGGGCAATTACTTTGCTGGCGACTTGGAGTGCTCAAAAATGAAGATCGAGCGACGGTAGCCCAGATTTCAATGGCCAAGCGCAACAATGTTGAGATGGCCCTTCGGGTAGCCCGCGAAGCCCGCCAGATTCTGGGAGCTATGGGTATTTCAGGCGAATATCCAATTATGCGTCACCTGATGAATCTCGAATCTGTAAGCACGTATGAGGGTACACATGATATACAACTGTTGATTTTAGGGGCTGAGATAACAGGAATTCCAGCGTTCAAATAGATGGTCAGGTCGGCTACTGGGATGTCAAATGGGTAAATCTGAAGCCACAGTAGTCGTCAGCGCTAATTAATTTTAGCTTATCTTAGCCAGCTAAAAGAGGAATCAAATGGGTTCGATGACTGGCACAGCGGCTCTTTCTATCTCTGAGGTGGCTCTTGAAAATGAGCAGCTTCGGCTTGCTCTACAAGCGGCTCAGGTAGGAACCTGGGATTATAATATGGAAACGGGCCAGGCGGAATGGTCAGTAATTTGCAAGCGGTTATTCGGATTACCCGAGGATGCTTCTGTCACACCTGCCGTATTGTTGGAACAAGTGCATCCAGATGATCGGGAACGGGTCGCTCACGCCAACGCCCGTGTATTAAGTCCACAAAGTGATGGTGACCACAACGTTATTTTTCGTACGCTTAGAGAAGGGAGCGCTCCCCGCTGGGTGCAGGCCAAAGGCAAAACCATTTTGAATGATGAGGGCCGGATTCTACGCTTCAATGGCGTTGTGATCGACGTAACTGAGTTAAAACAGGCCCAGGAAGCGCTGCAGCAAAGCGCCGAAGTGCTGGAACAGCGGGTTGCTGAACGCACACAGGAACTTAAAGAAGCCAACCTGCAACTCAAAAAATCGAATGAGAACCTGGCCGAGTTTGCTTACATAGCCTCGCACGATTTACAGGAGCCGTTACGCAAGATTCAGTCGTTTGGGGATATCCTAAGAGATCAGTACGAATCGCAGTTGGGGGAGGGTATTATGTACCTCGAACGGATGCAGAGCGCGGCCCGCCGAATGTCGACACTCATTAAAGATCTTCTTACGTTTTCCCGTCTTTCAACCCGTCAGGAGAATACAACAACGGTATCGTTGACCGATATTCTCTCTCATGTGCTCCACGATCTGGAGCTAGCCATCCAGGAAACGGGAGCCGAGGTTACGGTCGAGTCGCTGCCAAGCGTAAAAGGTGATGCATCACAACTGGCTCAGCTCTTTCAGAATTTAGTGAGTAATGCCATTAAGTTTGGCCATCCGGGAACAAAACCAGTCATTGAGATACGTACAGAACGTATAACGGCCACTGATCTGCCGCTTACCATACGGCCCGTCCGGGCAGTTGCGGCCTACCAGCGCATTGATGTATCCGACAACGGGATTGGTTTCGACGAGAAATATATTGAGCGCATATTTCAGGTTTTTCAGCGATTGCACGGTACCAGTAAATACGCGGGCACGGGCATTGGTTTGGCTATTTGTGAAAAGGTGGTCGTGAATCATGGCGGTTCCATTACCGCCCGGAGCCAACCCGGCAAGGGAACTACCTTCAGCGTATATTTACCGCTTTGAGTAGTATATGACTGCCCAAATAAATCTGTCTTGAACTTAGCCGTTGGAGAGCATCAAATCGGTCGTGCCAATACGGTTGCGCTACATGTGCCAATGAGCCAGATGATGCGTTTCGGCTCGTTGATTCGTTCTTTTTGTAGCCTGCCCATTTCGTCAACTTACCTTCAGTTCCACTTCATCGGCGCGCCGGGCTTTTTCCCAAATGCCTGATGTATTACCGCGCCAGTAGCGTAGAAAGCCTAAAATGGCGCAGACATTCATGAAGGTGAAGTAAAAGGGAACGAACAACGCTTTCACCCGAATTCGGCGGTGTTCTAATCTATACCCTAGGTAAGCGGCTGCGTAAAAGAGACATTGTCCGATAAAGAATGTCAGCCAAAATAGATAGCTAGGCGTTATCGTTTGCGGAACAGGCAGCAGGAGCGCCAGGTTGGCCAGCCAGATCAGGGGTAGGCAAAAGGGAGTTACCGCCCAGCGCAATACCCGGTGTGATACATATTGAAACGTAAGCCAGCCATACCGAACAACGTTCAGTAAATAAAGCAGTCGCATAATCGACTGAAAGCCACCGGCGGCAATGCGTACCTTACGCTTTTTCTCCTCATCGATGGAGAAGGAAGGGCGCTCCAGTGCATACGCATCAGGTTCATACTCGACCCGGTATCCTCTTCCGGCAATTCGGAGCGAGATGATAAAGTCGTCCAGCAGCGTATCTGGCTCGACCGTTTCGTATAAATTGGTTCGTACCGCAAACAACTCGCCCGCAGCGCCCACAACGGTATGGAGCTGAGCGTCTTTTCGTTTCAGATAAGACTCGTATTTCCAGTATAAACCCTCGCCCGAGCCCGCAGCCGATTCACTATCGAGCACCTCAATGCGTTTTTCACCGGCTACCGCGCCTACTGACTCGTCCCGGAAATGACGCACAAGGTTGCGGATTGCCCGGCTGTTGAGTTGCGTGTTAGCATCGCTGAAGATGACGATTGGGGTACTAACGTGCGTTACGGCTCTATTCATCGCGGCCACTTTGCCGGCTCGTTCGTCACCGCCCAGCACGTCAATCTGGCGGTCGCCACCCAGGCGTAGTGCGTCCAGATAGGCCGTAGATCCATCCGTTGACCCTTCGGTAACAAATAAGAGCTGAAGTTTTTCGACCGGGTAATCCAGCTCACGGGAGTTTTGAAGCTTGGCGGGCAGGCATCCCATTTCGTTATAGGCCGCCATGACCAGTGTTACCGTGGGCTCATAAGCATCGTCATCCGCCAGTAGTCGAGGCCCCTTAAGTAGGGTTCGGATCTTGACCAGTAACGTAATCAGAATGCCGTAGCCAAGGTAAGTGTACGCTACAATGCCCAGACAAAGGAGAAGAAAAAACTGCATCATTCGTCGCAATTGAATAATAGGGAGCCGTCGTTTGCTGCTTTTCCGAAGGCCATTGCTTCTAAAATGGATAACGCGAAGCCTTCATGAAGGAATGAAAAGGAAAATTTGAGCTATAGTAGACAGGTTAATTTGGATGAAGAATGATTCGCCAAACAACGGGGGCGAATATCATACATTTTCTTTTTGAAATACCGCCTTTACGGTTCTGAGCAAAATAATTAAATCCGTTTTAAACGAGTACGTTTTCGCATACAGCGCATCCAGTTGAATCCGTTCCTGATCAGACACGCCCGCTTTGCCTCGTTTGGTTACCTGCCATAGTCCTGTTAAACCGGCTGGAGCGGCAAAGCGACGGGCATAGGCTTTTGTCGTCAGCTTTTCGGCTTCGTAGGGTGGGAGAGGCCGGTTGCCGACAAAGGACATGTCGCCTTTCAGGATATTAAAAAACTGGGGCAATTCGTCGATGCTGGTATTGCGCAAAAACTTACCAAGCCGGGTTACCCGAGGGTCTTCCTTGAATTTCATGAACATAGCCTTCGAATGGCGCATGCGCTGAACCTGGATTTCACAGACTTGCATGTTGTCCTGAAACAAAGGCCGCTGGCAGCTTGTATTCGCCATTCGGCAGGTTTCGCACAGTTCGTCGGGGGCTTGTTCGGGTTGAGCTGATTTGTACATATTCTGCGAGGCCATACCCGCAATCAGCTTATCGGCTCCGGTGCGCATCGTCCGGAACTTGTACATATCGAATAGTTTGTAGCCCATACCAATTCGCCGGGACTTGTAAAAAATTGGTCCTTTTGAATCAAGACGAATGAGGATCGCAACTACGATCAGGATGGGCGATACGGCCAATAGAAGGCTAAACGACAAGGCAATATCGAAAAGGCGCTTACCCAGCGGAATGCGTTGTTTTTTCGCATTGTCCAGTTCGTGCCCGATCTCGTTGTATTTTTTTCGTCGGATCAGGTACGTTAACCGGTTGCGGAGGGAGGTTTCATCAAATTCAAGCGGAAACACATCAATGGTTGGCCTGCCCTCTGCCTGAATGTTGATGTCCGTTTCGGCATCGGCGCTGAGCAGCATCGTTGAGAACTCATACTGGATTCGGTTCGAATCGATAGTATTTAAAAACTTGAGTCCTCCCAGCGCATCATTCATGACGACTAAATCGACAGTTTCTCCTTCCTGTAACCGTTTCAGGGCTTCTGCCCGGCTGGATACAACCGTCAGATGGACCATTTTTGAAAAAGTCTGATGAAAGTCAAACGATCTCTGTGGATCGCTTTCGACAAACATGACGCGGAAATCACTTTCCTGAGTTGTGGATTCCGAAAACATACTAGTTTAGGAAGATGAAAAAGATCCTATCGAAGTGGGCTTAAACGCGTTGAGTCAAAGTCGGAACGAAAGTTCTGGCGTTCAGCGGTTCGACGCAGAAGAGCTTTGATTTTAGCTTTTACTTCAAGCGGGTTGAATGGTTTTACAATAAAATCATCTGCTCCCTGTTCGATGCAGCTAATTTTTAAGGCACTGTCTTCCATACTCGACAGCACCACAATGGGCACATTACGGTATAGCGAACTAGCCCTAATCAGACTGATCAATTCCTGGCCATCCAGATGAGGCATCCGTAAATCAGTGAGAATAATGTCCGGAAGGTTTCCTTTTTCCAACCAGGCCATTGCTTCAATGCCATTTGTACAGGAACTTAACTCAAAGTCTGCACTGAACGTATGCTGAATAATCTTTCTTATATACACGTCATCATCGACGTGCAAGATGTGATATCGGTTTTCCATCAGGATGTAGTTTATTAGATAATACGAGGATTACTTCCAAATATAGTTAACTTATAGTTTATAAAAACATAAATGCATAAATAAAATAGACTATTATTGATTAGTGGGTGTTTTTTGATCGACAAGGTAGTTTCTTTCATATGTAAGTTACATAGATTGTGTAAATTCATATATACGAATAAATTAGAGTCAGCTATTTACTGGAAATAAGATCAGAATAGTATAATTTATTGCATAGCAATTAGTACATATTGGCACATATTTTGTAAGGGCTAATCATCGACCTTCTAATCAATAGTTTAGTTTAATTATTCAAAAAAACAACTATGTAAACTAATGATTATTATATTTGGATATTGGTAACTATTTGGTGAGTGCCTATTTAGTTTGTCAACAGATGTCTGAGCCACTTTTCAGATAATACGTACGAATAAGAGCGGTTGATTGAATAGTAGAGTAGAAAAAATATGGTTTGGAAGTTATATAAAATGATGGCTCAGGTCCTGTTCCGATGTGTTATCGTAGCGTGTTTTGATCGGACCGATTCCGGCCAACTAGAATTACAAATTAATAAGCTTCATCGGCTTAAGCGAATCATTGCCTGTGTTCGGGACTGTTATGGATTACATCCTAATTTTGTTAAAGACACCTATGGCACGATGGAGAATTATCTCAGGCAACATCTATCGGAGCATGATTGGGTTTTATTGACTCATTTGCAGGTGGTCAAGCTGAATCAAGGCACCATTCTTCACAATTCAGTTTTAGATATAGCTTAACCCATAGAGACGGGCATGCCTCTGATTGCGGTTTTTATCCGTCATTCAGAGGCATAATAATGTTTGAAAACGGCAAGTCGTTCGGTCTATCGTTTTCGCCAGTTGAACAACACTGTACACCCCTCGCCAGGAGCCGTAACTACTTTAAGCGCTCCGCCTTGCTCTTCCACCAGCATCTTAAGGATATTGAGGCCAATGCCCGTACTGCTCTCCCGTTGCGAATGGCCGCTTGGCTGAAAAAGTCGAAAGAGTTTCGTTTGTTGTTCGCTCGTCATGCCAGGCCCATTATCGCGGACATAAAATTCAACAGAGTCTCCTTTCTCGGTACAGCCAATATCGATCCGACCCTGGGCTTTGTCGTTGTATTTGATGGCGTTACTCAACAGGTTTTGGAAGACTTGCTGCAACTTCACTTTTTTGGTGAAAAGCAGTGGCATTGGCTCGATTATATTTATCTGTATGTGTTTTGGCGGGAAGAGCAGGTGGATGGTTTGCGTTAACAATTCTGAAACGTTTATTACTTCGGAAGCCTGTTGATCAGCACTTTGTCGGGAATACTCAAGAATGGTGCTGATCATCGAAGACAAGTGATACCCGGCGTCTTTCAGGTCAGCTAGATAATGGGCCAGATCCTGCTGGCTAATGGGCTGGCTCTCGTTCATCCCTTCGACCATATGCAACAGGGATATCAGACCCGTAAGTGGCGACTTAAGGTCATGTGCAACTATGTAAACGAACTTCTCAAGCTGCTTGTTGATGATTGCCAGTTCGGTAGCCGACCGCTTCAGGGCCTGCTGATAAAGCCACAACTGTTCAAATACATTTACTTTAGCTTTTGTAATGTTACTGTCCAGCGGTTTAGATAAATAATCAACCGCTCCTTCCTCAAAGCCTTTCATTACGTACTGCTCATCCTTACTGATTGCCGTTACGAAAATGATGGATATATCGCGCGTTTTTTGGTTGGTTTTCAGGAACTTGGCTACTTCGAACCCATCCATGTCGGGCATTTGTACATCCAGCATGATAAGGCCAATCTGATCGTTTTTTAGGGCCTGTTTCAGAGCTTCGTTGCCCGATGTTGCCTTAATAAACTGTCGACTACCATTGTCCAGAAGTTCTTCCAGAACAAGAAGATTTTCGGGCCGGTCATCGACCAAAAGAATTGTAAACGGAATTAATTGCTTCGTAGAAGGAAACGTCATATACTACTAATCAAAAATTTACCAATAACAAGTGTTCATAAACGTAAGATGGATAAGAGGATGTTTGGGCGGATTGTTGGGGTCTGCCAGGTAGGCCGGCCTAACGGGTGCGTCGAAAAATCTTATTTTCGGCGCTGATGGGCTCAAACTGACTTTGCAGGTCAGTAAACAGGAGCGACTCTTTCGATCCGATAGCCAGATAACCCAGGGAAGCCAGGCTATCATGAAAAAGCCGGATAACGTGGTTTTGCAAATCTTTGTTGAAGTAAATGAGCACGTTACGGCAACAAACCAATTGAAACTCGTTGAAGACGCGGTCAGTTACCAGATTATGCTGAGCGAACAGGATCGAGTCTCTCAGGTTCTTGTTGATAATGGCCTGATCACCCTCTGTGGTGTAATACGAAGAGAAATCAGTTTTGCCACCGGCCTCTTTATAGTTAACTTCATACTCATGGATCGTCTGTAACGGAATGATTCCCAGTCGGGCTTTGTCCAGATTAGCAGCATTGAGGTCAGTGGCATAAATGCGACAGCGCTCCAGCAAATTAGCCTCTTTTAACAGAATCGCCATCGAATAAACTTCCTCACCTGTTGAACAGCCTGCGTGCCAGATTTTGATAACTGGGTATGAGGCTAGTAAGGGCAACACTTTCTCCCGCAGATTAGTATAAAAAGGTGGATCCCGAAACATTTCGGTCACGTTCACCATAATCGTTTGTAAAAACCAGGCAAAGAAAGCCGCGTCGTTGGCCAACTGAAACCGAAGCGCAAAAACTGTTTGTATGTTGACCAAACTCATGCAACGCAGGATTCGGCGTTTAAGCGATGCCTGGGCATAGTTGGTAAAATCATAGCCATAAATAACCCGCACAAGCGTCAAGATCTCATCCAGCTCGGTTGTGCTCAGTTCGACATTCGGCTTTATGTTCATGCGGGTATCCAGACATGCATCTTTGCCTGTAACTGGTTGATGTCGAGTGGCTTTGTAATGTAGTCGGAGGCTCCGGCTTCCAGGCATTTTTCGCGGTCGCCAGGCATGGCTTTGGCCGTAAGAGCAATGATAGGCAGCTCCGTAAATCGGTTATCCAGGCGTATCCGTCGGGTCGCTTCGTAGCCATCCATGTTGGGCATCATAATATCCATCAGGATGAGGTCTACCTGGGGTTGCTCGTTCAGGGTATCCAGCGCTTCCTGCCCATCGCTGGCGGTAATAACCGTCAACTTCTGTTCTTCCAATAAGGTGCTGATAGAAAATACGTTGCGCATGTCGTCGTCTACCAGCAACACGGTTTTACCTTCCCAGTTTGTGTGGGCTGGTGCAGGCTGGCTTTCGGGCGTAGGCAACGGTTTCATACCGTTTCGTTCCTGTACTTTATACAGGAAAAGCTCTAACTGGTCCATGAGCCGGTCCTTAGCCTGAACGGAGTCGTGCACAACGGTATCCGACAGTTTCTTCAACTGTAATTCGTCGAAACTGGAGAGCTCATTGTCCAGGTAAATAATAACTGGAATCTGGTTCGTCGGCATGGCCTCCTGTAGCTGGCGTAATTTCTGAATGCCCTGATTCAGATCTTTGCCAATGTCAGCGATGACGCAGTCGTAGGCTTTGTCGTGCACGCGTTGCAGGGCTTTGTCATCCAGTACTGCATAATCGCAGGTAATATCGAAGTGTCGTTCGTTAATGAGCTTGGTAAGTGAGTCGTCGGGCAAGTAATCGCCGGACAGAACCAGCACATTTTTCAGTTGCTCGGCAATGCGGTTACTGATTCGGGTGAAGGCATCGTCCAGATCCTGTTTTTTCAATGGTTTCTGAATGTAAGCCAGTGCACCCGGCAACGCTTGTTTTGGTGCGTCGTTGGCCGATATAACATGGACGGGAATATGCTTCAGGTGTGCATCGTCTTTCAGGATTCGGAGTACGCTCATGCCATCGAGTACCGGCAGTTGTAAGTCGAGGATGATGGCCGATGGCTCATAACGTCGGGCGTAGGCAAGGCCTTCGTCACCCTGCAGGGCAACGAGCGTTTTGTAGCCTTTAGACTGTGAAAAGTCCCGAACGATGGTGGCAAAACGGATGTCATCTTCAATAATGAGCATCACCTTATCGCCTTTCTTGAGGTTGTCCCGGTCGTCGGAAACGGTATCCTGCTGCACCAAAGGCGTTGGTTGACTACTATTGGCGTTGGCATTCCAGTAGGCCTTGTCTGCTTTAACCTCTACGGATTCAGCTGGTACTGGCTCTGTGCCAACTGGCGGCAACCAGATCGTGAAGGTGCTGCCGACGCCTTCTTCACTTTGAAGGGTTATCTCGCCACCCAGGCGTTTGATCAGTTCCCGGCTAATGGATAGTCCCAAGCCTGTTCCGCCATATTTACGGCTGGTTGATCCATCGACCTGCTGAAAGGCTTCGAAAATAAGTTGCTGTTTATCAGGCGGGATGCCGATGCCCGTATCCGAAACGGAAATGGCTACCAGGGATTCTTCCCGTCGGAGTTCCTGCCGGGTGAGCGTAGCATTGGATGCAACGGCAAAGGTTAACGTAACACGGCCATTGGCCGGCGTAAACTTGAAAGCATTGGATAAAAGGTTTTTAAGGATTTGCTCTAACCGAAGCCGATCGGTCGTTATTTCTCTCGGTACCGATTCGTGGATGGTTGTGATAAGCTCCACTTTTTTCTCTTCGGCTACCACCATAAACAGCTGGCTCAGGTCCCGCACGACACTCTTCACGGAAACCGGTTCGCGTTGCACGTTGATGTGACCTGCCTCGATCTTGGCCAGATCCAGAATATCATTGATGAGTTCCAGCAAATCATTACCCGATTTATGAATGACGTTGGCATACTCGATTTGCTTCGGTGTCAGGTTGTCGGGTTTATTGTCGGCCAGGAGTTTCGCCAGAATAAGCACGCTGTTCAGCGGAGTGCGTAACTCGTGCGACATATTAGCCAGGAAAGCCGATTTGTATTGGCTGCTCACCTCCAGTTCGCGTGCTTTCAGGGAAAGCGATTGCCTCGCAATTTCAACTGTTTCATTTTTCTCGACCAGCTCTGCATTGATCTGCCGGAGTTCTTCCTGCTGAACTATCAGTTCCTCTTCCGATTCCTGTAAGCTCTCAGCTTGCCGTATAAGCGACTCATTTGATTGGCGAAGTTCTTCTTGCTGATTGGCTACCAGTTCGTTCTGCCGTTGTACCTGCTCGAGGAGAGCCCGCACCTGCAAATGCGTCTGGGCTGAGTTAATAGCTACCGCTAAGGGCTCCATCAACCGTTTGAGTAAGGTTATGGCCGTTGGTTCCAGCGTTCGAAAGGCGGCCAGTTCGAGTACGCCAATCAGTTCGCGGTCCTTCCGATACCATAATGGAACCAGCACCAACTGACCTGGCTGTGCTTCACCACTACCTGATTTTAGCTCCCAGTATTCCGTTGGAATCTGGTTAACAATAAGAATTTTTAGTCCCTGGCTAGCCTGACCTACTAGCCCTTCACCCAGCCCGAAGGAACTGGGTACATCGGCCGGTAAACCGATGGACGCAACGCGCTCTAACCGGCGTTCATCAGAATTGAACAGGTAAACGGCCCCTGCCGGTAAGTCGAGATGATCAGTTAAGGTAACGATGATCTTCCTGGCTATATCCTGGGGGCTGTCCTGATCCTGTAAACTATGGCTAATGGCCGACAGGCCCGTGAGTTGCCAATTGCGTTCTTCGCTCTCCTGATTATAGCTTTGCAGCTTCGCGACGTTTTCCTTTAATTCACGTTCGGCGCGTCGACGTTTTCGGAATTCTTCAAAAATAACCAGAATTAGAATGGCGATATTAACCACAGCCACCAATACGGCTACCCACATGGCGCATTCTTCCATGTAGTCAGTGTCGGCTTCTTTTTCCTGCCTGGCCAGCAAGTCATGCCGCGCTTGCTGCTTAATCTGGTTTAGTTGCTCCCGAATCGCCTTCAGTTGACTGGTATTTCCAGATAAATAAGCGATTGTTTCCTTCTCAACCCAGTTAAATCGATTAAACTGAGACGGCTCCGAGGCTAGCAAATTTCTTAACTCGCTTAGGTTCCGCTCTATGGCCGATACCGTAAAGAGAGAAGGAGCGGTTTTCGCGGCAGGAGTGGCCGCTGTACCATTTTGAGGAGCGTTTTTTAACTCTAGCAGCGTTACTTCAAGATTGGCAATGTGTTCTGTAATTTTATCAATTTGTGTCGAATGAGCCAACAGCGCATCATGCCGACGGAAGGCGCTGAAATAAAGCAGGATAATTACAGGTACTGTTAAAAACGTAAGCGCAGTTCCAAAATATATTCGGCCAGTTAATGACTTTATCATTTACTAATATAAATTATTATAAACAATAAAGATACTTGTAGTAAAAAATAAAAACAAACGGATTGGTTAATTACCTGAGTATATTTACTGAACGCTTCTGGTATAGTTAATACAAGTGGGTATAGTGATAAACAAGGATAAGTAACTCCGCTAACTAGCTTGATTTTAAGAATACCTATATCTGTAGCCCTACGAAAGGTATACAATAAGACCAGTCAGCTCTTTAGCTAAAACGATAAAATCAGCCTAGTAAACGCTATTCAGTGAATTTAAAAACGCAATCAGGCCAGAGACATCCAGAACGTAATCTACGTCGTTTGTTAAAATAGCCTGTTGGGGCATAAAACCGACTTGGGCCGTTTCGGGTTGCTGAACCACAAGCGTGCCCCCCGCTTTTTTTATTGCTGTCATGCCCAGGCTGCCATCGGCATTGGCTCCTGATAGTAAAATACCGACCAAAGCAGGTCCATATACATCGGCAGCAGATTCGAATGTGACGTCAATCGAAGGGCGGCTGTAGTTGATTTTTTCGGAGTCATCGAGGGCAAATACCCGGTTCTTTTCGATCAGCAGGTGATAGTCGGCGGGTGCTAAATAGATGTTGCCTGGCTTAATCCCATCTTTATCATCTACTTCGTAAAGCGGACTATTCGTTTTAAGCGAGAGCAGATTGGCCAGGGTAGAGTCGGCCGTATTTTTACGATGCACCACGATGATGAGTGCAAACGATAAGGATGCTGGTAAGTGGGGCAGTAGGCTGAGTAATACTTCAATACTTCCCGTAGAGCCGCCAATAACAACCGCTTCACAGGCAGGCGTCAGCTTATTTTTCGCCATATCTTTTCGCCATCTAGTTGCTTGAATCTTGGCTGTAAGGATGAGAATTTCAATGTTTCTTTGGCCCCCAGCGCCAGATACCCCAATGGTCCAAGACTCTCATCAAAAAGGTTCATCACCCGTTGCTGAAGGGCTTTATCAAAATAGATCAGCACATTTCGACACATAATTAAGTCAAACTCGTTGAACGACCGATCGGATACCAGGTTGTGGGTTGAAAAAACCATTTTTTCGGCAAAGTCGGTGCGAAACTTAACGTACCCATATTGGGCTGTGTAGTACGATGAAAAATCGTATATACCGCCCGATAAAATATAACTTTCTGAATACTGCTTCATGGGAGCCAGCGAAAAAATGCCCTTTCGGGCAGTTTCCAGTACTTCTGGATTCAGGTCAGTTGCGTAGAGTAACGATTTGTGAAGCAGGTTCGCTTCGTGGAGTAAGATCGCCATTGAAAAAACTTCTTCGCCCGTCGAGCAACCAGCATGCCAGATTCGAATAAAGGGTTTGGCTGCCAGTGTATGCAATACTTCCGTACGAAGTGCTTTATAGAACTGCGGGTCCCGAAACATTTCGGTCACGTTAACGGTGAGTTCTTCAACAAAACGCCTTAAGTAATCCGCATCCGACCGGATTCGGTAACGCAACTCAGCGAAGCTCGGAAACTTGTCCAGGGCCCATATGCGATTGATCCGGCGTTTCAGAGACGCCCTTGAATAGTGGGTGAAGTCGTACCCGTACACATCGAGCAGATCGGTCAGCAAAAGATCAACTTCATTCTCTTCAATCATGGTGGTCTATTAACTATTCGATAGCAGCAGCACGAGCCGATCTACATCGATTGGCTTGGCTATGTAGTCCGTTGCTCCGGCCCGCAGGCACTTTTCCCGATCACCCAGCATGGCTTGGGCAGTTACGGCAAAAATAGGCGTACTAGCTCGGTTATTTAGCTTCTTGATGCGTGGAATGGCTTCGTAACCATCCATGTCGGGCATCATCATATCAATGAGAATTGCATCAATTACTTCATCGGTTTGTAACAGCTCGAGGGCTTCTGGAGCGCTACTGCAGGCTATACAGTAAAATGATTTTGCCTGAAGCGTTGCTTTCAGTGCAAAAATATTTCTGGGATCATCGTCAATGATTAATACCCGTTTTTTGTCCATTTTATCGAGCGGTTAGTTTTGGGATACAAAGAGGGATTGGTTGTTTTGGGCACCAGCGCAGCTGCCTCCTTTACTTATTTTCTGTCATATAGCCAAACGCGCAGAAGGGATATAAGCTGGTCAATATCAACCGGTTTGGTAATGTAATCAGAGGCTCCGGCCTGAATGCATTTCTCGCGGTCGCCAGTCATGGCTTTGGCCGTAACGGCAATGACCGGCAGGTTCTTCCATTGGTAGTTCTCCCTGATTTTTCGGGCCGTTTCGTAGCCGTCCATCTGGGGCATCATCATATCCAGCAGCACCACGTCGATGGCCGGATTTTCGTCCAGTTTCTGCAACGCTTCCTTTCCGTCCAGGGCCGCTACAACCGTCATGTTGTACTGTTCAAGGGCTTTCGAGAGCGAGAAGATATTGCGTACGTCATCGTCGGCAACCAGCACCGTTTTCTGGTTAAGTACCTGACTCAGGGCACCCAGTTTTTTTGAGCCGCTGGTTTTGTCGGCGGCCTGTTTATTTTCTTCAACCAGATGCAGAAACAACGACACTTCGTCGATCATGCGCTGATAGGAGTGAGCTGTCTTGACAATAATCGAATCGGCGTATTTCTTGATTTTCAACTCCTCCGACATGGACAAACTTTTGCCCGTAAAAATGATGATCGGGACTGATTCCAGTTCTGGGTTTTTCTTGGCTTCCTCCAGCGTTTCATACGCATTCGTATTTGGAATGCCCATGTCCAGAATCACACAGTCTACTTCCTTGCTCTTCAACGCGTCGACACCTTCCGAAATATTGCTCTTCAGTTCCGACGTAATATTGAAGGTTTCCAGGAAATAGGCGAGCGCCTTGGCGTGCTTAGGATTATCTTCGATGATCAGGACCTTCTTGGCATCGCGATTTAGTACCTGTTCTATTTTTTTGAAAACTTCATGAAGTTGTTCGAAAGCGACCGGCTTATCCACAAAGTCAATGGCCCCTTTCAATAAACTCTCATTCTTCATTTTGTGCGACGACATAATGTGCACTGGAATAGGCCTGGTTTGCGGGTTGGCTTTCAGCGCATCCATCACCTGCCAGCCACTCATGACCGGAAGTTGAATATCCAGCAGAATACCCAATGGTTTGTAAATAGCCGCCAGTTTCAACCCTTCGTCACCCTGAACCGCCACAATGCCTTTATAGCCTTTTTTACGGGTGTAATCCAGCAATGATTTCGCAAAATTCGTGTCGTCTTCGACAATAAGAATCGTTTTGTCGTTCTCCGAAATCGAATGGCGGTCGTCGGGAATGGCATCTGGAATCGTGGTGCTGATGTACTTTTTACCGTCAGATTCAGCCGGTGCCGATGGGGCCGGAGAGGGGGACGGACTCGTTAGGCGAGGCTGAAAGGCGGTCGTTGGGGCTGTGTGGCGGGGAAATCCGGTGTCCGAAACGATGGACTGACTCCGTGGCGTTTCGGTTGCAGGAGCCAGTTGAGAACTTAAAATTGGGAGGACTACCGTGAATTCAGACCCCTCGTTTAGCCGGCTGGTCAACGTAATTTCGCCCCCAAGTAGTTTAACCAGTTCGCGGCTAATGGACAAGCCCAGGCCGGTTCCGCCGTATTTTCGTTTGGTAGAGCCATCCGCCTGCTGGAAGGCTTCAAAGACAAGCGGTTGTTTTTCAGGCGCGATGCCAATTCCCGTGTCTTTGACGACAAAGCAGAGCTTGTCTTCCTGCAGTATCTGCTGTCGTTTAATGGTCAGGGAAACGCTGCCCTTGGCCGTAAACTTAAGCGCATTGGAGAGTAGATTTTTAAGCACTTGCCCCAGCCGCATTTGGTCTGTAGTGATGACGGCGGGAACATCAGTTTCCATGTTGATGGTGAAGGCCAGCCCTTTCTCTTTGGCCATGATCCCGAACAGGGACTGCAACTCATTCGTAATTTCGGCAATTGCGACATCCTGATAATCAAGCTTCATCTGGCCGGCTTCGATCTTCGAGAGGTCGAGGATTTCATCAATCAAGCCCAGCAATCCGTTCCCCGACGATTGAATGACGCGGGCATACTCGACCTGATCAGTGGAGAGGGTCGCTTCGTGGTTTTCGGCCAGCAACCGGCTCAATAGTAGGATAGAGTTGAGGGGCGTTCGAAGTTCATGGGACATGTTCGCCAGAAACTCGGATTTGTACCGTGTGGTCAACTCCAGTTCATCGGCTTTCTTCTGAATTTCGCTGTTTTTCTCTTCCAGGAGCAGCCCACGTTCTTCAAGTTCGGTATTGGTTTGTTGCAATTCCTCCTGCTGAACCCGCAGTTCTTCTTCCGATGCCTGGAGCTTTTGAGCCTGCATTTCGAGCTCGGCATTCAGGTTTTCCATCTCCGAATGTTGCGCCTGTAGCTCTTCGGCCTGCGCCTGGGTTTCTTCCAGGAAGTTGTGCAGCTTGAGGTAATCCAGGGCAGAATTAAGGCCAATAGCAATTATTTCCCGATTCTGTTCCAAAAAGCTCATCTCCAGTGAGGTTGGCTTTTTGAGGAGACCCAGTTCAATAACGCCGAGACAAATGTCACCGTAAATAAGTGGAACGATCATCAGGGCCGTTGGCCGAACATGGCCGAGCGAAGACGTTATCTGGCTGTACTCAGCGGGAATGTCCTGTACTATGATTGTCTTTTTTCGGTCAATAGCCTGCCCAATGAGTCCTTCGCCTGCCCGAATAATGGGTGGTGCCTGGTAGGTAGCGTAACTGCCAGCCAGTTTGAAGGTTGCTTCCTGATCAAGCAAATAAAGAGTACCTAATGGGGCGCTGAGATACTCGGCAAGCGTGTCGATCAGGCGAGTAGCTAAACTGCTTACATGTTTCTCCCCACGAATAGCATCGCTTAGTTTGACAGTACCGGTCTGAAGCCAGTTTCGATTGGTTAAATCCTCAAACGTTTCCTGAAGGGAGTTGGCCATTTGGTTCAGTGCCTTCGAAATACGGCCCAAGTCATCGTCTTTCGTATCCTGGCTACGTACCGAGTAATCGCCCCCGGCAATTTCCTGGGTAATGTCCTCCATCAGCGCAATCCGCCCGGTGGTTTCAATGTATTTTTCTTCAGCCAACAGTTGTTGTTTTAGCCGCTCATCGAGATCTTTCTTGATTCGTATGTACGTAAATGCCGTAATCAGTATAGAGATGAGGGCTGCAATGACCAGCAGAAAAGGCGTATAGGTGATGTATAATTCCTGCTGTTTCATATGGTTCTGCAGCAGTGCATTCTCCTCCGTTTTCGTCTGGTTAACAACCATCCGGAGGTTATCCATGATCTGTTTGCCCCGGATCATTTCCTGATGACGCTCTATCGTGTCACGCACGAACGATTTATTCCGCCTGACCAGACCGATGACTCGTTGCATCTGGCTAAATTTAGCCTCATACAACGCCTTTATCTGAGCAAGGTGTTTTTGCTGGGATGGATTATCGATGGTTAGTTCGACCAGGCGATGATGACTGGCCTCCACCTTCTCACGGCTACCGGTATAAGGCTGTAAAAAGAGCGGATCGAGGGTAACTAAATAGCCGCGTTGCCCAGTTTCAGCATCTTTTGTATACGAGATAATGTTTTCCGACTCGATCAGTACCTGATTCGTGTGATTGACTAGTTCTGAATTCAGAATGAGCTGTTGAATGCTGTAGTAAGAAGCCGCAAGGCTAATCAACAGCAGTAGGGTCGAAAACGAAAAGACAGTTTGTAGCTGTCTGATGACCGATTTCGTAGTTTTTTTTGGCATGAGGAATTGGTTAATAGCGTCTGTAGAGCAGGTATCTAACGGGGTTGGCGAATCGGTAAAATAAGAATAAAGCGGGCTCCTTCATTGATCCGGCTCTGAGCCGAAATAAGGCCGTGGTGTTTGTCGACGTTCTTTTTAGCGATAGCTAGGCCGATTCCGGTGCCTTCATAGTTAGTTTGGGTATGCAGCCGCTGGAAAATCACGAAAATACGGCCCAAAAATTTCTCGTCGAATCCAATGCCATTGTCCTGCACGATGATTCGACAGAAAGCGCCTGTAGGGCGGGGTTGGCCATCAATAGCTTTTGTATCAATTTGTTCGGCCCGGATGGTGATAACCGGAGGCACCGACTCCTTCGAGAATTTGAGAGCATTGCTGATCAGGTTTTGGAAAACCTGCCGCATGCGCGTTGGAATGGTATCAATGACGGGTAGTTGGCCAACGTCTATAACGGCCTGTTTCCGCTGCAGGGCATCGTCAAAGTCCAGCAGAAGTTCATCGAGCAACGCATTGAGGTCGGTGGGCTGAAACGCTTCCGGTACGGAAAGCTGGGAGTACGCGAGCAGATCATTGATGAGGGTAGACATGCGCGCCGACGACCGGATGGATCGATCAAGGTAGGAAACCGCGTCGGGATTTTCTTTAAGGAACTTCTCTTTAATCGTGTCGTTGAGCAACTGTATTTTTCGGAGGGGCTCTTTCAAATCGTGCGATACGACCCAGGTAAATTGCTGTAGTTCGTGGTTGGTTTGCTCCAGTTCTGCGTTTTTGAGCATGAGTTCATGCGTTCGCAGCTCCACTTGTTGTTCCAGTAACTCTGCCGCCTGTTTTTGCGGATGAATGTCCGTGAATGTGCCAATCCATCGGCTCAGAATGCCCTGTTGGCTGATGGGAATAATACGCAACAGATGGTAGCGGAAGTCGCCCGTGTTGAGGCCTTTCAGGCGCACCTCACGGGTCAGTTCCGTGCCATTGACAAACGCTTGTTTCCAGTCTTCCCAAACATTGTCGTCGGGGTGAGCTTCCGGAAACGTCGATGAACTGATCGCATACTGAAACCAGTGTTCATTGACGTACTCAATTTTACCATCGGGAGCAATGGTAAAGGCCATTTGGGGTAAGGAGGACAGCACAACCTGCAAGGTCTGCATTTGCTCCGTTAAGGCTTCTTGCGCCTGTTTACGCACCTCAACTTCTTTCCGAAGAGAATCCTGCGTCGCCCGGAGTTCCTGTTGCTGCTGGTATAGCTTTTCAAGTGTTTTGACTTTTAAAACCAGAATGTCCGGATCAACCGGTTTGGTCAGGTAATCGACTCCGCCAGATGTGTAGCCTTTGGTAATGAATCTTTTTTCGGTATTAACCGCCGACAGGAAAATGATGGATGTGTCTCTAGTTTTGCTAAACCCAGCGATGGCATTGGCTACTTCGAAGCCATCCATGCCGGGCATTTGTACATCGAGGATAATGACTGAATAGTCTGTTTTGAGCACTTTTTTCAATGCCTCTTCCCCCGATTCAGCAGTATCGACCGAGAAGCGGTGCAGTTCGAGAATTTTCTTAAGCGGAATGATATTTTCTGGCCTGTCATCAACAAGAAGAATCATGAGTAACCTTTGAAAACGTTAAAAGTGAACGTAGCCAGCAGACGATCGAACGTTGAGCCGAATTGCCTGAAACGCATTTTTTGCAATTCTCCTGTGAAGATAGAGCCTTGATTTGGGTGTTTCCAAATCTGGTCAGTATTGACGTACGGGAATTATCTGACACAAAAATACGTCTGTCTTCAACGAATGCCATTCCATACGGAAGGTTATTGGTAAGCGCGACTTTTTGGGGAGCCATTGCCTTGTCAGGTTGTTTACCGTTCCGGCCTGTACTAAGAGGTGAACAACCTACTCATAATTACTACATTTATTAGACCATACAACCACCGATCGTCTGTCTATGCAATTACTATACTCCTACCTGCGCCAATACTGGGGGTTACTGATTCTGGCCTTGTTTCTGGCCGCAATCAACCAGATTTTCTCATTACTTGACCCGTATATTTTTCGAAAAATTATTGACCAGTTCGTCGTTAAGCCGGGCGGTAAAATACACGATATCAATTTCTGGGGTTTCCTGAGCGATGGCGCTGGTCTGCTCATTCTTCAGGCACTTGGCGTTGCGATGGTGAGTCGAATCGCCAAAAATTTTCAGGATTATTACGTCAATGTCATTACGCAACGGTTGGGTGCCCGGCTCTATACCGATGGATTACGGCATTCGCTGGAGCTACCTTATCAGGTCTTTGAAGATCAGCGGTCGGGGGAGACCCTGGGCAAACTTCAAAAAGTACGGGCCGATGTTGAGAAATTAATTCAGTCGTTTGTCAATGTGTTGTTTACCTCTGTGGTCGGGATTGTGTTTGTGATGTGGTATGCCAGTACTGTTTACTGGCCCATTGCGCCGGCTTACTTCCTGACGATTCCGCTCCTGGGCTTCGTGAGTTCGTTGCTGAGCAAGAAAATTAAGGTTGTCCAGAAAAATATTGTAGCGGAAACAACGGCGCTGGCTGGCTCTACGACAGAAAGTCTGCGGAACATTGAACTGGTCAAAAGCCTGGGGCTGGCTCAGCAGGAAACCGAACGCCTGAATGCCACAACGGGTAAAATCCTGAAGCTGGAGTTGAAGAAGGTTCGCTACATACGGTCGTTGTCGTTTATTCAGGGGACGTTTGTCAACCTGCTACGTAATGCCATTATGCTGCTTATGCTGTTTCTGGTAGTGCAGGGACGCATCACCGTCGGGGAGTTTTTCTCCCTCTTCATCTATTCGTTCGCCATTTTTGGGCCCTTGCAGGAGTTAGGCAACATCATCAACGTATATCGGGAGACAGAAGCGTCGCTGGCCAACTTTCAGCAAATTCTCGATACACCTAGAGACGAAAAACCGGCTCATCCGAAAGCAATCAACAAAATAAGAACCCTGGCGTTTGACGGGGTGCGGTTTAAACACCTCACGGCCAGTGCACCGGCGCTGGATGGTATTTCATTCACAGCAAAACTGGGTGAAACCATTGCATTTGTCGGGCCATCGGGCTCGGGGAAAACAACCTTGGTGAAACTGCTCGTGGGACTCTATCCTCCATTGGCTGGTAAAATACTATACAATGATATTCCCGGATCGGAGATTGACCTTGACGAGTTGCGCGAGCAGATTGGCTTTGTAACGCAGGATACACAGCTTTTTGCGGGAACCATTCGCGAAAACCTACGATTTGTTGCCCCTAATGCCACGGACGAGGAATGCCTGACCGCCTTACACCAGGCCGCGGCCGATACATTGCTCAACCGCGCTCCACAGGGACTCGATACGGTCATTGGCGAGGGTGGAGTCAAGGTGTCGGGTGGAGAGAAGCAACGGCTGAGTATTGCTCGTGCGTTGCTGCGAAAACCAACTTTACTGGTCTTTGACGAGGCCACGTCCGCACTGGACTCCCTTACTGAGGAAGAAATTGGCAAGACGGTTCGTCAATTGTCGGGTTCCCGGCAGCACATTACCATTCTGATTGCCCACCGCCTGAGCACAATCCTACACGCCGACCGGATTTTTGTACTCGAACGCGGCCATGTGGCTGAGGAGGGTGCTCACGCTGATCTATTGACGCAAAAGGGCTTATATTATGCCATGTGGCGCCAGCAAATCGGCGAACGCAAAGAAATTCAGGTGCCCGTTCAAAAAGCGTTATCGCCGAATTAAGGTACTTGTGCAACAGGTGTACACACGGTGTACTGCCACCCAGTTGCTTGGAGTACCCACCCCTCCCGTTGAACTAAGGGGAGGGAGTGAGGTATCTTCCCGCAAAATTTATGTTTACTCTACTTAGCGTTTGCCTTTGACATCCTTTACGGGCTGACCCGAACAAACGCGGCACAGGTAAACGAGCTCTACTGACCAGCCTCGATCAACGTTGCCAACAGAAAGGGTGATTTGCGTTCGGGGTGTTAGCCAGATAATATTCCGGGTGTCGCCCAGGAGGGCGGTTTTTCCACGGCCGTATTTATCGGTCATCTGTTTTTCAAACTCGACGGAGGCCGCCAGAACATCATCTTTGGTAACCGAGGCTGTTGTATAATAATAGTAGGATGCGGACAGCAGCGAATCGCCATTGAATTCATACTCAAGGCCCATAATTCGGTCGTTTATGGGCGTTCGGGCATAAATCAGCTTTTCTTTTTTGACAGACGTTGGCTTTGTCGGCTCGGCTTCTTTAACCTGTTTGGGTGAGAATCCCCATCGAACCGTTCGTACATCGGCGGTCTGTTGCCCATACAGAAGTCCCGTTGTTGGTAAAAGGAAAATGAGTGCTGAAACGGCTGTTTTGAGAAAGAATTTCATACGTATGAGTGTTGAGTGAGCTTAGCGGTACAAAAGAAGCCGTAACGAGAAATGCTAACCTCGTTACGGCTTCTTTGTTTTTACAGACGATCCACCAAAAAGCCTGTTTATTGTTTCACAATCACGCCATCGGCGACAAAAGTGAGTGCTTTTTCGGGTTTCGTAATTTTTGCAATTTCTTCCTTCGATTTCCCGGCGTCTTCGGCGAAATGGCGTAAGTCAGCAACGGGCGTTGTGGTGGTTTCGGCGGTACCTTCGACGACAACGGTTTTCCCGACGATGTCTTTAGGAACAAAGAAGCCATAGTCTTTGAACGTCACGCGCATCGTCTGACCATCGCCGGTTTTGACCTTCATCCAGCAGCCTTTTACTTTGCATACCGACTCAACGGTGCCCTCTACCTTAGCGGGCATTTCTGTTTTATCGGCCATCTTTGCCGTCAGCTCGGTAGCCGGAATGGCCCCCGTTGGTGTAATTTTTTTCCCGTGGTAACTCACATCCGTCTGGGCAAAAGCGCCGAACGATGCCGCAACGAGTAGGGTGGTGAGCAGTAAGTTCTTCATCGTTTATTCGATAAGTGTGAGAGTACTTCTCCTAATTGTATGGCTACCAGACACGCCTATAGATGTCAACGGATGTCTGATATGTGCAGTCAAATTTACCATTTTCAGCGCATTACCAAAATTCTGTGCTAATTGAGTTTGAATAGACTTCTGACAATGTGCTGTCCTGAACGAGCAACTAGGTCCAGTAGAGTATCGGTGCGTTTGGAAACCGCTTTGTCCATTCGGCATAAAAAAACGCTTTCATTTCCTTCATTTCTTCGGGGCGATACACATATTTAGTGCCCCCAAATTTATTGCGTTTCTCCGCACGGGTTGTCTCGTCCAGGTCGAGCGAGGTATTTGGATACCATTGTAACAGCACATCTTTTGAGCCCGGTGTGAAGCGGTGGCTGATAAATTCGACATTCATGTCCACTGGACCGAAGTCAAGTATTTCAGAAATGCGGTCCAGGAGGGATGTGTAGTGCTCGCGCCAGTTAGGAATGGCCATAATCGGGGCTATAACCAGTCCAATGGGGTAGCCGCCACCGCCTAGTTCTTTCGGTAAAGCCAGCTTACGAATAGCCTGCAATCGGGCTTCTACAGAGGCCGTGCCCCCTTCGAGTCGGCGGGCTACGGTGTCGGCGTTGAGGCTTACACGAGCGCGGGTGTGCCCGTTGTGGGGTAAATCAAGAAGGCTATCGACCTGGTCATACTTTGTAACAAAGCGTAGTTCAGCCATGGAGCGTGTCCCATAATACCGAATGCACTCCGCCAGGCTGCCTGTCAGGTGCTCAATACCCAATACGTCGGTGTAGCAGCTTACCTCAAAGGTGGTTGGGCGAGGAGACGTATCCGGGCCGTCAGATTGTTTTTGCCAGGTGCGGTTAGGCGGGTAAGTGCCTTCGTAAGTAGCGGTGCTGGCCAGCATCTTCGGCAGGTTGGCGTAGGCCCGAACAACCGGTGGCCCGGAGAGACTGCCTGCCAGATAACAATATTGACAATGAGCCGGGCAGCCCTCTGCCAGATTCATTTGCCAGTCGGCTGAGGGTGGAATGGGCTGCAACCGGAAGGCGCTGGGGGGCGCGTTCACCACCGCCAGCGTGTTTTTGGCAATGCGATACGTTTCCCGTTCGTCGGCCCCACGTAAGCCTGTAATGCGGTTGTTTTTGGCAATTTCAAGTGGCAAGTCAAGTGATGAAATGCGCTCGTACATTGCCTGACCAAAGGGCTCTTTCAAGGCATCAGCGGTGAAAATAACGCGCTTCGGCATCCAAAGCCGGGCTGATTTAAGGAGGGGTTCGGTTGCTGGCTTTTCAATTGGTTCAGTCGTCATAACGGAGTAGAAAGGGAAACAGCAATGAGGTTGAAACGTACAGCTGTTACCTGTATTTATAACACATAAAAGCATTAGATGAATCCCTGTGATGAAAAATGATTTCATAGTTAACCAATTGTATTTCAGTAGTTTGTTTAATTGTGATCAGTTATTGTGCCGACGTTTTTCAGGCCAATGAGTGGGCGGGGATTTCTGGTTTGTCAAGGCAAAAATTAGGGTACTCAATGAGTACAACGGCCGTACAAAACACCGGATTAAAGCCCGACGCAGAGGATCTAATTAGTACATTGCGCCGGTTTTCAACCCAGTGATACAAAAGTCCTGTTTTTACAACCGTAAGCCTTAAGCACAGAAAAGATGGAGACAGAACCCGAGAACAGTCAACGTCAACTGGACACAGATAGTCAATCGTTTAGTGGCTGGGCAGATGGGCTGACAGACGAACAGTTCTGGGCGAGCCCTAACGGGAAATGGTCCGTTGCTGAGGTGATGCAACACCTGTATTTATCTGCTCGTCCAGTGGTACGTCTGTTAACTGGCCCTCGTGCGGTACTGGCCCAGTGGGGAAGGGCGGATCGGCCATCGAGATCGTACCATGAGCTAGGCGTGGCTTATCGAATGGCACTGGCAACGGGTGTCAAGGCACCCGCAGCAATGTCACCCCGCGTAGATGACATGCAGATAACACGGGATGCGCTTATGGAACGATTCCATAGCGTCTATCGATCGCTGATTGAGGCCACGAAAAACTGGTCAGCCAGTGAGTTGGACGAATACTGCCTGCCTCATCCGGCATTGGGTAGGCTAACGGTGCTGGAAATACTTTATTTTACCAGCATCCACACACAGCACCATCTCCAACTATTGCAAAAGGCATAAATCGGTTTCGATCGGGTTTTGCGGTGGTAAAATACACCGCCGGACATAGTTGACGGTACTTCCTGAACGAAACAGCCCTCCTCAACGCTCACGGGTCCATAAGATCGTGATCGCTGGGAAGGGCATGCAATTTTGTAGTGGAAAACCAGTTCTGCAACCGTAGGCTAACTGGTTCAAGTCGGCCTGATTTAATGGGCGAGCTTAACACCCCGACCAGCGACCCGGCCAAAATAGTAGTTGACGCCAATCTTCAGGCGACCGCCTTTACCCCGGCTAACCGTTGGGTCAATTTTATTATAAAAGCTGCTTTCATACGATACTTCAGCACCTAACCGGTGCAGTATCCAGGCCATAACCCCAATTTCCAGCCCAACACTGGTGTATTTGTACTTCGTATCGGCGGGTGTGTTTTCCGAAAATTCGCGACCACTGTTCAGGCTGGCACCAATGAAGCTGCTGATGCGCGTGCGGAATGGATAATAACGGGCAAACGCACCCACTTGCCGGGAATGGTACTTATTGCCCACCAGTCGGTCGGCATCGTACCGAAAACCAGCCGCAAAACCTGGCTGAAAGAAATAGCCAAGGCGGGTGTTTATGCCCAGATAAACTTGGCCGTTAGTGGCGCCCATACCCAGGCCACCGCCTAAAAAAAGATTGTTTGGCTCAAACCAGCTCAATTGATTTGCCTGCTGGTAACTAATGGATTTGTTGATTTCCTCGTCCATCTTTTCGCTGGCCTGGCCGGCTTTCTGCCGAACATTTCGTTTTGTCTCCTCATCCACAAGTGGCCGTCCATTGTTACTCGAATCTGACCTATTCTGAGCCATAGCACAAAAGCTTAGGCTAGTCAGTAGCGTTACAGTTGTAAGTAATTTCTTCATCGTCGTTGAGTTAATACCTTAAAATCATCGTTCTATTAACCACGAAGCCTAGATAAGGTTTGTCATTGGCCTATAGTACGCGGAAACGGGATAAAAAAAGAACGCCTTCTCAAAAATGAAAAGGCGTTAGACTGAAACGAGAAACGATGGCCGCTTTATTTCTGCAATTGCTCGATGAGGGAGCCCACCTGCTCGACAGATACGGCCGGGAAATTAGCAATTCGAATCTGCGACTCTTTAAACTTACCATAGCCACTGCCAACGATCATATTCGCGGATTTAGCGGCCGAGA
Source organism: Spirosoma radiotolerans (assembly GCF_000974425.1). Taxonomy (NCBI): domain Bacteria; kingdom Pseudomonadati; phylum Bacteroidota; class Cytophagia; order Cytophagales; family Cytophagaceae; genus Spirosoma; species Spirosoma radiotolerans. Next base: position 4,426,024 of record NZ_CP010429.1, on the reverse strand, counting down.
TAACATCGGCCGATGAGCGCGGCTGTTCCTCCGATCCGACACTGGCGACAATGACCGTTTGCGAACGATGGCGTTCCTGTTTGACAAAAGGCTCGTACCGGCTCGAACTGTCCAGGAATTTGTACAGCATTCGGGCTTTCTCTTCGGTCTGCTTTCGGATGGTGTCAATGCCGATCCGGTTAAAGTCTTCCGCGATTTTACCGAGTATATAAATATATAAAACGTTTGGGGTAGCGGGGGTTTCAAACGTTTTGTAATGCTTCCAGAGCATGGGCAATGTATTGTGTGCCCCAATGGTCATTGTATCGTTTTTCTGTAAACGTTCTGCTTTGGCCAGGCAAGTCTGGTTGGCAATCCAGACACCCAGACCGGCAGGCATGCCAAACGCCTTCTGAACGGAGAAAAACGCCGAATCGATCAAAGTATAGTCCAGGTCTGGAAAAGGAGCCGACGAAACCGTATCTACACAAAAGAGTTTCTTGGGGTATCTGCGCTTGAGTTTATGGATTTCGGCAGGCCGCATCTGCACGCCCGACGAAGTCTCATTGTGCGTAAGGCAAACCAATTCGGCGTAGGCAGGAACCTCAACTTCGGCCGCGTCGAAACCTTCCCCAAATGGCTTTTCCATAATGTGAGCATGCTTGTTTAGGGCATTGGCGTAGTCATAGAATTTTTGCGAGAAGGAGCCATTGACGAGGTGAAAACTTTCGTGTTCAACACAGTTCAGCAGTACACGTTCCCACACTTCCGAAGCCGAACCCGTAAAGAAAATACCGTGTGTTGCGGGAATGGATAGCAACGTCCGCAGTTGCTCGTCCGCAAACTTGTAAATGTCCCGAAACCGCTGACTCCGGTGCGAAATAGAGCCGATCTGTTCGTCCATTGCCGTTTGGAGGTGTTGGTAAAACGTCGGGTAAAGTTCGGCCGGGCCGGGCGTGAAGTACGTGTTTTTCATTTTTAAAGAGCGAAAGAGTGAAAAAGCGAAAGAGTGATGATCCGGCATTCCGGCTGATGCGTCTTGTTTCGCTCCGCACCGGCGGCCCGGATTCACTCTTTCGCTCTTTTACTCATTTAATAGAGAAGCCTAAACTTAATTGTGTTATCAATGTCTTTCAGTTCTTCAACGACCTCGTCGGCATATTCCTTCGCCACGTCTGTGATGACATAGCCGATTTTTTCATTCGTTTTGAGGTACTGGCCGTGAATATTAATGTGGTATTTGGCGAAAATAGTGTTCATCTTGGCCAGAATACCCGGAACATTGGCGTGAATGTGCAGCAGCCGGTGCGCTCCTTTCAATAAAGGAAGCTGTAGTTCGGGGAAGTTTACACTGCCATATGTGCTGCCATTATTGATGTATTCGAGTAGCTTGCTCGGTACAAAATTACCAATATTAGCCTGGGCTTCTTCGGTGCTACCGCCAATGTGCGGGGTCAGAATCACGTTTGGCAGGTTACGCAGGGCACTGGCAAATTCCTCATTATTGGTTTTGGGCTCCTGCGGGAACACATCGACGCCCGCGCCCGCAATTTTGCCCCGCTCAATGGCATCGACCAACGCCGGAATATCGACAATATGACCCCGCGAGAGGTTGAGGAAGATAACCCCATTCTTCATCAGCCCAAACTCGCGATAGCTGATCAAGTTTTTGTTTTCCTTGCGCCCGTCGGTGTGCAGGCTGATGATGTCGGCAACGGCCAGCAGTTCGTCCAGTGTCTTGCATTTCCGGGCATTACCCAGGGCTAGTTTATCCACCACATCGTAGAAATAAACTTCCATGCCCAGCGCTTCCGCTACGACCGATAACTGTGTACCGATGTTGCCATAACCAACCAAGCCGAGTTTCTTGCCACGTACTTCAAAGCTGTTTTTTGCCGATTTATCCCAACCGCCCTGATGCATCATATTGCTTTTCGGTACGATGCTCCGAATTAGCATAATAATCTCGCCAATGGCCAGTTCAACCACCGAACGGGTGTTGCTATAAGGGGCATTAAAGACCGCAATGCCTTTTTCGGTGCAGGCATCCAGATCAATCTGGTTGGTGCCGATGCAAAAGGCGCCTACGGTCATCAGCTTATTGGCATGTTCCAGCACACGAGCTGTTACATTCGTTTTCGACCGGATGCCCAGGATCGACACATCGCGGATGGCTTCGATCAACTCGTCTTCGTCCAGCGCGCCTTTTCGAATCTCGACGTTAAAGCCCTCCTGTTCAAACAGTTGAACGGCAATAGGGTGTACATTTTCGAGCAGCAGTACTTTAATCCGGCTCTTCGGATATGATTGACTACGGCTTAGGTTGTTGTGATACAGGAATTCATCGAGAGAAGGGGCAATATGATCGGCTTTTTCCACCACTCGAGGACGTAGTACGTTCTCTGTGAAGGCATAAAACCGATTAGCCAGTCCCGACGCTTTGATCTCATAGTCCGTGTATCCATCGCCAATCACGTACACTTCCCCATTAAGATGCAGGTTCCGAATGACCTGCGATTTGCCCCCATTGGCTGATAAGGGATTCTCGGTATCGAACCCGACAATTGCCCCCGTCTCATCGAACACAAACGTATTGGCAAAGACGTTCTCCTCCCGAATACCGAGTGACGTGACAATCGGCACAATGAATTCCTTAAACCCATTCGAAACGATGTAGATCATTTCGGCATTTTCGGTCAGGAATTGCTTGTTGCGTTGAAACGAATCAGAGATTTTCCCCATCAGGGTTTCAACGAGCGCAGGCAACTGGCTCTTGTGAGCCTTCAGCAGATTGAGCCGCAGGGTCAGCGAATCCGTAAAGGAAATCTCACCCGACATGCCCCGGTCGGTAATGGCTTTGATTTCGTTCAGTACATCGTTCCGGTCAGGTCGTCCTGTCAGCGAGATTTCGCCCAGCACGTCAAGCGCTTCAACCTTCGTAAAGGTGCTGTCAAAATCAATGATGTAATAGGTTTGTTCGAGTGGTTTGGTGAGCATAATCTAGATTTGGTCAATATCCGCATCTTCCAGCGGGTCAATGTCTAAAATTTGTTTTATCGACTGCTGAAGCGGTGGCAAATGAACGGTTATTATACGCCACAGTATTTTATAGTCCAGCCCAAAATAGTCGTGAACAAGAATATGACGAGTACGGATAATACGCAACCATTCGATGGTTGCGTGTTGATCTCGAAAAGGTTTAGGAATGCGGTTAGCCGCTCCGCCTAACACCTGAACGTTTCGAACAACTGCATCTCGAACCATTTTACTGTTTAAGAACGATTCATAATTTAAGTCGTTCGTATATTCCTGTATTGTATCAACAGCCTCTAGCATATCCGTTAAAAGAATATACAGTGACCGCTTAGACATAATATAATTGTCGAGTGATATAGGGCATTAGTTTAGGCTTTATGGCTTGTCGGGTGACCAAATCAACTGGCTTTTGAAGGAGGTTTTCCAATTCAATTGATAAGTCGATGAATTCGAAACCGACTGGCTGTTTGAACTCAACTAAGATGTCTACATCGCTGTCTTCGATTTCCGTACCTTCTGCATATGAGCCAAACAAGGCCAATGACGCTAGTGGATACGTGACAAATAAATGCTCTTTATTAGCCTTTAACAGTTCTTTTATTTGCTTGCCATCCATAGCGATTTTCTTTATTAATTCGTCAAAAAGGCCAAAGCCCGCTCTTCTGACCAGTAAGTGCCCTGAATTCCACCGGTTTGGGGTGGAAAGCCACAGTGGCCGCCCTGCTCAGGAAACTCCATCCAGACGTTGGGGAGTTCCCGGCCCAAAGCCTCCGGAAAACATTCCGGGGAAAGAAACGGGTCATTTTTGGCATTCACGATCAACGTTGGAATGGTAATGCTTGCTATGAATTGTAACGAACTACTCTGTGTATAGTAATCTGTCACATCCCGAAAACCATTCATCGGGGCCGTAAACAGGTTGTCAAATTCCCGGATGCTTCGCGCCTTGCTCACGGCCTCTGTTGGAAAGACACCCGGCATGGCGGCTGCTTTTTCCAGGACTTTCCGTTTCAGGGTTCGGTTAAACCGGTGGTTATAGACCAGGCTATCCCATTGTTCGAGCCGCCGGGCGGACCCCATTAAATCGACCGGTACCGAAAAAACGACGCCTTTCTTAATGGCTGGATTTAGGGCTGCTCCGCTGCGCTCGCCAAGGTATTTCAGCGTGACGTTGCCGCCCGCGCTGAACCCCATGAGGTAAAGAGTCTGATAGCCCTTCGATAGGGCATGTTGTGTGATGAAGTGTAGATCGCCGGTTTCGCCGATGTGATAAAATCGTTTCTGACGGTTCATTTCGCCACTACAGGAACGATAATGCCAGGCCAGACAGTCGAAGCCATATCGGGTCAGGTGCCGCACCATGCCGGCCAGATACTGGCTGGTTGAACTCCCCTCAAGCCCATGCGTAAGAATTACGAGAGGTTTTGAGGAACCATCGGCATAGCACCAATCCAGATCCAGAAAATCATCATCCGGTGTTTCGATTCGTTCGCGAACGTAGGAAACCGCTACCTTGCGAAAGAGCGAGGGAATGATGGTTTGCAGGTGCCCATTCCATAACTGAATAGGCGGCTTATAACTCGATTTAGCAATCAGCGGCATTACCGAACGCGGGCGATTGAAGCCGCAAAGGTAAAGGTTCTGACGTTAGAAGCTCGAAAAACCTTAAAAAACATAGCTTTACCTTCATATATCATGAATGACCCGGAGATAAAAGCACATTTTTTACAGGCAATAAGTGAGCAGCTAGAGTCCATCGCCAGATACTAAGACACCGACAAGCAAGCAGTGATTTGGCATTACGCCAATACCAACACCTTCGAAAAGAGTATCTGGAGCAGATGCCTTACTCTTTGAGACTTGATGTTGTTGAACGTGTTTAAAAACTAAAAGAGATCGCTTCTCGAAGCGATCTCTTTTAGTAGGTGAAGTTGATTTACAAAGCCAACTCCTTCTCTGATACAATCGTAAGTACTTCGGTATCTTTCAGGCGAACGGCCAGACCCAGTGTTTTAGGAACTTCGTAGTGAAAATAAAACTTCATCGTGTGAATCTTGCCTTCGTAGAAGATCAGATCGTCGCCCTGAGGATTCCGGGTCACCAGTGTTTGTTTGGCGACAACCGCCTGTTTTAACCACTGCCAGGCAACCACCACGATCCCGAATAGCTCCAGAAACAGCGTTGCGTCGGACAAGTAGCGTTCAATGTTCCCTTCCTGCGCGTGCGGTAGCAGACTCATCATGACCTCCTGTACCCGCTTGAGTTCGGCTCCTAACTGGTCTGCATAGGGCTTCAACTCATCGAATGTGCTGGCTTCGGCGATTAGTTTGCTCATTTCGGCAAAAAGCAATTGAGGTGCTTTCCCCCCTTTCATGGTCATCTTCCGCCCTAGTAAATCCTGCGCCTGAATGCCCGTCGTGCCTTCATAGATGGGCGTAATGCGAATATCGCGGTACAACTGCTCGACTGGGAAGTCTTCCGTATAGCCATAGCCGCCAAAGGTTTGTAAACTTTGACTGACCGACTGCACACCCATTTCGGATGGGTAGGATTTTGCCACTGGCATTAGTAAATCGAGCAGTAAGAACGCATTTTCTTTCTCCTCGCCTTCGGCCACTTCGCTGATATCATAAAGCCGGGCTGCCTCCAGCAGTAGCGAGAGCGATCCTTCCGTAACGGCTTTCTGAAATAATAACATCCGCCGAACGTCGGGGTGGTTGATGATTGGCGTCTGTGGAGCGTCTAGCTGGTTTTTATTATTCAACCGTCTGCTTTGTGGGCGTTCTCTCGCATATTCCAAAGCTGCATAATAGGCCGCCGTGGCAATACCAGTTGCTGTCATGCCTACCCCAATGCGGGCTTCGTTCATCATCTGGAACATATACGGCAAGCCCTGGTGTGGCTCACCAACGAGGTAACCGATGGTATTGTCGTTTGAGCCCATGGTGAGGTGCATGGCCGGTACGCCTTTCTGTCCCATCTTATGGTAAACGCCCGTCGAAATGACGTCGTTGTCGACAAAACGGCCCTGTTCGTCGGGCCGGTATTTGGGGACAATGAATAACGAAATGCCTTTTGTACCCTTGGGCGCTCCATCAATCCGCGCCAGCATCAGATGAATGATGTTTTCGGTCGCATCATGATCACCCGCCGAGATAAATACTTTCTGTCCCTTGATTTGGTAAGCGGCCATTCCCGGTTGGCTGTCGGGGAGTGGCGTAGCCGAGGTCGTCACATCGGAGAGCGACGAGCCCGCTTGTGGTTCGGTGAGCGCCATCGTTCCCTGCCAGGTGCCCGCCAGCAGATTCGGTACATAAAGCTCATTTAACTCAGGCGATCCGAACGAAGTAATGAGGTGAGCTGCTCCTGACGTAAGGCCTGTATACATCATGCCGTTATTGGCGGCCATCAGGATAAAGCCCACGCAGGAACTAAGCATTTCCGGTAATTGCTGTCCGCCGTGCTCAAAGGAAAAACCAGCCCCGATCAGGCCCGCGTCGCCCATAGCTTTCAGGTATTCTTTAATTTTTGGATGAACCGTAACCTGCCCGTTTGTAAGTTCCGGCTGGTTTTTATCGACATCCTTCAGGTACGGATGCATGAGTGTATCGGCAATGTAAGTAGCCGAATCGAGCACGAGGTTGAATGTTTCGCGGTCGTGAGCACTGAAGTATTCGTATTTAGTCAGCTCCTCGGCTTTGAAAACTTCGTGCAACAAAAACTGAAGGTTGCGTTTGCTAAAATAAGTTGTTGCCATGGGGGCGATGCGTCTGCTTAAAAGGTTACTAAGGGTCAATGATACGTCTGTAGGGATGAACTACGCCAGAAAAGCAGCGCATTATCCGGAAACGAACATACCGCTTACTACGTATAAAAATACCGAACTTTGCTTGCACTCTTTACCTATATCTCAAAAAACTATCGTTTACTTTGTGTCGTATAGACAGTGATACGTTCAAAACAAATCCAATCATTAACACATGAAAAATCTAATTGCAGTTTTTACGTTGCTTTTTGCTACGGTATCGTGGGTACAGGCGCAAGATAACAAAGCCCCCGCAAGTCCTAAAATAACCGCTGAAAGCCCCGACAAAAACATCAAGGTCGTATATGGCCAGCCTTCCAAAAAAGGCCGGGTTATTTTTGGCGCTGAAGGCTCGAACAGCCTGGAGAAATATGGTAAAGTTTGGCGGACAGGAGCTAATGAAGCAACTGAAGTGACGTTTAAAAACGACGTGATGTTCGGTGGCAAGATGGTTAAAGCGGGTACATACACGCTGTTCACCATTCCTGGTGAGAAAGAGTGGAGCGTTATTTTAAACAGCACGCTGGGCCAATGGGGCGCGTATGATTATGAAAAAATCAAAGGTACCGATGTGGCTACGATCAAGGTGCCCGTTTCGATGACTAAATCACCCATCGAAAAACTAATGATTACCCCGGCTAACAGCAGCATTGCGATTGCCTGGGATAACATGACGATTTCGGTACCTGTTATGAAGCACGGTTGAGATAACGGTCCGGAGATCGAAAAAAAATGTTTATAAGCAAGAAACCCAGTCCATACGACTGGGTTTCTTGCTTATAAACAACGTCTAAACAGGGTAATACTACTTATTTAGCCCTTCTTTCGAACGCAATTAGCCCGGTTGGGGTCATAAACGTATTAATCAATGACCGTTTACGAATTAAATTGTCTGTAAGTGGTTAACAAACAAACGCTTATCGCGTTATTTGTAAAACGCTCTAACCGATACCCGATGATGAAACGCTACTTCCTGTATGTACTACTCGGATTCGCCGTATTACCTACCTATGGGCAGGGTATTACGGACTACTATCGGTTACCAGAGCAGAGCCAGCACTATGATCGGCTGCTCACCCGATACGGTGGGCCTTATATCAAAAGTCGCTGGTATGCGTCGCTCGATGGCTTCATTCGTACCGACCGGGCCAAACTTGATAATTCATTCGATGGCCTTATTCAGAGCGATGTAGTAGGTAAGGCAGGCTGGGGAGCGGTCGTCGGTTGGGTGTACCGGGAGCGGTGGGCCTTCGAAGCGGGTTACGCCCGAATGCCAATTCATACACAGGTATCCGTCACAAACGCCAGTTATCCACTGGTATTCCGATATAACAGCAAGCAAAATGCGTTTGTCCTGCGCGGAAAACGGCTTGTCGTGTCCACCAGCAAACCCTGGCTACGATCGGGATTCTGGTTAAGCGGAGGAATGTGGATAGTGCCGAATAGTGGGCAGCAGGAAGGCAAGTTTTCACTCATTGGGTATCGATATGACGGTCGGCGGGAAACGCCGGATACCCTTCGCCTGGCCAGCCAAACGCAGGCGAACACCAGAATGACCGCCCTGGCCGAACTGGGAGCTGAATATAACATCCGGCTCAGTAACGCCATTGATCTGGGCTTCTCGGTACGTAAATTCTGGGGCCTGAGCAATGCCCTCACCACCGACGTAACCTATGCGGTTAATTACCCAGCTACACAAAGCGGAGAGCCGAATGCAGGTAGCCGCACATCGGTGCAAAAAGCGCAATTGCTGGGCGATGGCAGTGGCATGAGTTATGGCGTTACCTTACGCTATACGTTCGCCACCCGGCGGCAACTGACCAACGCGCTGGACGTACGCGGAAAAACTCCACATATTCGTTAGCCTCAAGGCATCCAAACGCTTCGGTTGGCCTCCGCAAACTGCCGGAAAGTGCGTGGAGGGTGGTTCAATAATCGTTCGGTTTCCTGTGTAAGGACAGCCGCTTTCCCTAATTTCGCTACGGTGTATAAGGCAACCATGGTCAGGGTGAAGCCCAACGGCACAGTTTCTTTATGCCATTTCTGCCAGATGAATTGCAGAATAGATGGATTCCGGTAGGTGATTTTCCGGCCCAATACGTCCGTTAATACATCAGCTACTTCAGAATAGGTCAGGGCTTCGGAGCCGGTCAATTCATAAGACTGGTTTATGAACTCGTTCGTCTGGCTGGTCAGCGACAGCGCGGCCACTTCGCCAATATCCTGAACGTCAATGAAACTGGTGCGGCCATTGCCTGCCGGAACAAAGATTTCGTTTCGAAGTCGAATCTCGTCCCGATGGGTTGTGCTCAAGTTCTGCATGAAAAAACTCGGTCGCAGAAACGTGTAGGGCAAGCCCGAATCAACAATTAGTTTTTCAATTTTATGATGGGGTGTCACCGGATTGTTTTCAACGCCCTGAAGCGACAGAAAAACGACCTGACGGACGCTCGCCCGTTTCATAGCCTCCATGAAGGGTTTAAAATAAAGAGCCACATCGGCCAGTTGAGGAGGCCGGACCAGTAACACCCGATCAATGCCACGCAAGGCTACCTCAAATGTAGCCGAATTGGCAAAGTCAAGGGCAACGGTCCCATCGGGTTGTATTGGTATGGTGGCTATTGGCTTCGCTGGATTCCGTACACCCGCAATGACTTCAAATCGTTCGCGGGTGGCGTCATTTATAAGCGCACGCAGGGTTTCTAACCCCACGTTACCGCTTGCGCCGGTCACTAGTATTCGTTCTGTTTTCATGGCCAGGAGGAAGAGTAACTGAATCCATAAGGATAAAAGTAAATTTTCGACTTTTGTGTTAATAACCACTCCGAGGCTACAAACAACTACATAACTAACGATTGACTACGTATGAGATGCTTTACATGGGGAATATTATTGACGAGTCTGCTTACCTTTCAGACGGCCTTTGCTGATGTGCGTTTGCCGAATGTTTTTGGCTCACACATGGTCTTACAGCGTCGAAAGCCAGTGCCTGTTTGGGGGTGGGCCGAGGCTGGTGAGAAGGTGACGGTAACACTCAACAATCAAACGAAAACGACCAAAGCCGGCAAAGATGGGAAATGGCGCGTTACGCTCGATGCGATGGAAGCCGGTGGCCCTTATCAATTGCTGGTAAAAGGAAAACGCAACACTGTCACGTTTGACGACGTACTAGCGGGCGAAGTATGGATCTGTTCCGGGCAGTCGAATATGGAGTGGCCGCTGGCTGCAGCCGCCAATGCCAAAACAGAAATTCCGGTGGCTAATTACCCAAACATCCGCCAACTGCTGGTTAAGAAAGATATAAGCTTGACGCCCAAAGACAATATCGAAGGAAGCTGGAGTGTATGCACACCAGCTTCCGCCCCACAGTTTACCGCTGTCGGGTACTTTTTTGCGAAGCAGTTACAAAAGGAACTTAACGTACCCATTGGGCTCATCAACACCTCCTGGGGTGGTACGCATTCCGAGACCTGGACGAGTCGCGAAGCAATGAACCAGAACGATGAACTCCGCTTAGTCGCCAATAAACTGCCTGCTGGCAGCGAGGAAGTTATTCAAAGGGGGGCCGCCCGTACTCAGGCGTTAATAAAAGCACAGCAGGGTAGCCTGCCTACAGCCGCTGATGAACAGACCTGGGCGAGTGCCACGCTGAACGATAGTGAGTGGAAAACCATGAACATGCCCGGTGATTGGGAGTGGGGTGGGTTGCCCACGCTGGATGGCGTTGTCTGGTTCAGGCAGGACGTTGTCATTCCGGAAGGAAGCAACAGCCAGAAAATGGTGCTTTACATGGACTCCGTGGCCGACAATGACTCCACGTTTGTGAACGGCCAGCTACTAGGCAGCACAAAAGGCGGGAAAGCCCGCGCCTACGCCGTTCCCGATGGGTTACTGAAGCCCGGCCGGAATGTAATTGCGATTCGGGTTACGGATACGGGTGGGAGCGGGGGCCTGATGGGCCGCCCTGAACAACTAAAGCTCGCTAGTGATAACCTGACCATTCCGCTGGCAGGAAAATGGAAATACCGGGTCGCCAATGTGTTTGCTTCATCCTATAAGCCAGGGCCAAATACCTTCGCTACGCAGTTGTTCAACGCCATGATCAACCCGCTGATCCCGTATGCCGTTGAGGGGGCTATCTGGTATCAGGGCGAGTCGAACGCAGGGCGCGCGTATCAATATCGCAAAACGTTTCCGCTCATGATTCAGGATTGGCGCCAGCACTGGGGCTATGACTTCCCATTCCTGTTTGTGCAACTGGCCAGTTACAATGCGGCCAACGGCGACAGCCAACATGGCAGTACCTGGGCCGAACTCCGCGAAGCTCAAACCATGACTCTTCAGTTGCCTAATACGGGCATGGCCATTACGTCAGACATTGGAGAGCGCACCGATATTCACCCGAAAAACAAGCTGGATGTCGGAAATCGCCTGGCCGCCGAAGCGATGCGGGTCGCTTACGGTAAAAGCGGTGAGCCTGGCAATGAAGTATCTCGCGGACCTCAATTCAATAAAATGACCGTTGAGAATAATCGCGCTATTCTAACATTTTTGAACGTAGGCAGTGGTTTGGTAGCAAAGGATAAATATGGCTACGTGAGAGGCTTTGACGTAGCCGGTGCCGATCAGAAATTCTATTATGCCAAAGCCGAAATTCAGGGAAATACGGTTGTTGTTCACGCTGATTCGGTAGCGGTACCAGTCGCCGTTCGCTATGGGTGGGCGGATGATAATGGCGATGTGAATTTATACAATCAGGAAAACTTTCCGGCCATACCGTTTCGTACGGATACCTGGAAAGGTATTACCGAAGCCGCCAGGTTTGGCGAACAATAACGGACTGCTTTGATTAAAAACGGACAATGCGTATGTTGGCTCTCAACATACGCATTGTCCGTTTTTACCGTAACTTATCTTATTGTTTATGCATCAACACGTCTCCAGTTGGCTGGCTAGTCTATCGCTGATGATTGCGTTTGGCGCCCAGGCTCAAACGACAATTACCACATCGGGGTCGAACACGGCGCAGGCTATTCGCATTTACGACCCTTTCCTGACCCGTTATAGTAACATCGAAGGATCACCGTATATACCGTCAGATTCGGTGCAGAACGGCTGGCTGGTTATCAATAATAAGCGAGTAATAACCAAACTACGTTACAACAGTCAGACCGGAGAAGTCGAATATATCCAACAGGATAAGGTCGTCACGCCTGTCAATCCAGTCACGGAGTTTTTTATTGCCAGTGCAGACACCCTTCATTTTCGCAAAGGGTTTCCGGCGGCAAGTACCTGGTCGGCAAATGATTTTTACCAGGTTTTGTTCGACGGGCGCACGCAAAAATTAGTGAAGCACATTAAAGCTGAGTTGAAGACCAACACGGATGTCATGCAGAATGATTTCGGGAAGGAGCGCTTTCAGAAACGGGAAGAGTATTTTATCTGGGTTGCGAACGAACAACCACCTACTGAAAACTATTTCCTGAAATTAGCGGAAGGGCAAATGAAATCGGTTGTGGCCAGCCGGAAATCGCTGGTAGCCGCTATGCCGGAGAAGACCACCAACATTGACCGTTACCTGGCAGAACAGAAGATGAAGCTAAAATCCTGGTCCGAGCTGATTGGGATACTTAATTACTTGGAGGCACATTAATCTGAACTGCACGGGCGGCCTCCAAATCTTGCGGGACCGCCCGTACGGTTCAGATTAATTTTTACTTTCCTGTTTCCGCATAGGCATGCTGTCTATTGTCTGAAATAGATCTTTGGCAGCCACAGGCTTTTTATAGGTTTGTTTTACGCCCCCGTCTTTGCCAATCAGCCAGGCGGCAAAGGCATCGGCTGGATTCAGCTTGAAGTCATGCATCAGAAACTGGCGATCGGGCTCCATGACCAGCGACGCCACAAGCACGATTACGTCTAAATCGCGCTCGGCGACTCCGTCTCTTACTTCATTCAGCGCTTCCTGCTGCTCAATGGTATAATGTTGTGCATCATCGCGTCCATAAATTAACAACACACGCCGATGATCTTTCTTTTCGGTCAATATCGCTTTAAGCGATTTTTGCTGATTCGCTACACTTTCCATAGTAAGGGTAAATCCCATAAGGAGGATTGTCAACGTTATCAACCAATAGCGTCTCATAGTGTTTGCCGTTATACGGCCATGAAGCCGTCTATTGTATAAACCAGCGGGCTTTTCCGGTCGCCCGATTATAGATCCTCCAGTCGTTCCAGCATTAAAATTGAGGCTTGCGGTACAATAACATACCGTTCGCCCTCATAGTCCAGCTCGATGGCATTACGTTGTAGGTAAAGCGCCACATCGCCTTCCTGCGCCTGCAACGGCATGTATTTAACCTTCTCTTCCGTTTCTTTCCAGGGCTCTTCTTCAACCGCTGCCGGGATTGGGTACCCAGGTCCTACTTTAATAACGTATCCAGACTGAACCTGTTCTTTTTCCTGCACCGTTGGCGGCAAGTACAAGCCACTATTGGTCCGGTCTGCGGGGTCTTTCGGTTTGATCAGGACCCGGTCGCCTACAACAATCAGGCGTTTCAGTTTATTATCGGCGGTGATTCCAAGCATTGGTGTAAGTCGTTAATCGATAGTCGTCAGCGATTCGTCAAAAATCGGGCAAATCTGACGTGTAAGTCAAAATGGCAGACAAAGCGCATACGTAGTACCAGTTACGGCACCGGATCATACCCATGCCCTCCCCAGGGGTGGCAGCTACCAATGCGTTTGAGGCCCAGCCAACCACCCCGCAAAGCCCCGTATTTGCGAATAGCCTCCACCGTATATTGTGAACAGGTGGGTGTATAGCGGCAGGCATTTGGGAAGTAAGGTGACACAATGGCCTGGTATCCTCGAACGAGCCCAATTAAAATTAACTTCATCATAAACCGCTGAACACGAAAACGGTCAAAAACTTTCCCGCAATGCCTATCTTTGCCCAATATCGGTAATTGATTTTGTGTTTGCGGTTTATGGCAGGCTGAAGCATGAGATGCTGGCGCCGATCCAACTCCCGTAAACGTAGAACCGTAAACCTGAAACTTATTTATTGTATGCTTCAATACGTTATTTGGGAAGTCAATCCCGAAATTTTTCACATTGGCTCGTTCTCGGTACGGTGGTACGGTCTCTTATTTGCGCTGGGCTTCCTGATTGGGATGCAGATTATGAGCTATATTTTCAAGAAGGAAGAGAAACCCGTTGCCGATACTGATACCCTGCTTATTTATATGGTTGTGTCCACGATTGTGGGTGCCCGGCTTGGTCATTTTTTGTTTTATGAACCCGAAGTTCTGCTTCATCACCCGCTGACCGTTATCACCCCTCCCTTCGCGGGTTTGGCCAGTCACGGCGCTACAATTGGTATTCTGACCGGCTTGTGGCTGTATTCGCGCCGGAAAGAAAGCCGGTTGACAAACCAGACGTTTCTGTGGGTAACGGATCGAATTGTTATTGTCGTTGCCCTGGCAGGCGCCTGTATTCGTTTCGGTAACCTGATGAACTCCGAAATCGTTGGTCGCCCTACGGATGTGCCCTGGGCGTTCGTGTTCATGAATAATAATGAATACGCCAAAATTCCGCGTCACCCCGCTCAACTGTATGAGTCGCTTTCTTGCCTGGTTCTGTTTTTTATTCTGTTATGGTTCTGGAATCGTGTAAAGGAAAGAACGCCACGTGGGAGTATGCTGGGCATCTTCCTGATCTGGATTTTTGGCCTGCGGTTCTTTTATGAGTACCTGAAAGAAAATCAGGTGCCGTTCGAAGATAGCCTGCCCTTAAACGTAGGGCAAATCCTGAGTATTCCGGCCGTATTAATGGGCGTTTACTTTTTGGTGAGGAGCTACCGGACACCCGTTCCGTTGCCGACATCTGAAGAGTCAAAGCCAGTCGAATCCTGACGATTTGCCAGTTTGCTGCTTTATTCACTGAAGAACATTGGCTTCTGCATAAGCCCTTTATTGGCCAGTGAATAGTGTGGCGAAACGTTAATGTGCTTCATAAAAAGACGGGAACCCGGAAAATGCTGTATTTTTGAAGGTAGCTTACCTCAATCATACACTTCATTCTGTGAGCCCGTCTTTTTTTATGTCACGTCAATTTCTGGCCGCCCTATTGGCAGGTTTAATTGCCTGTAGCGCTCAGGCACAGGTGCCCGGCCGTCAAATGCACTGGTCTGCCGATGGCAATGCGCTTGCCACCGTAGAACAGGGGCAAATCGTTAAAACGGATATTCGCACCGGCCGAAAAACAACCCTTTTAAGCAAAGACCAATTACGTCGGCCGGGTAGTGATCAGCCCATGGCTGTCGCTGATTTTGCCTTCACGTCCGACAGCGCCAATAGCCTGATTTTTACCAACACAGCCCGAGTCTGGCGGTACAACACCAAAGGCGATTATTACCTGATCAACCGGGCGAATGGGCAGGTCCGACAACTGGGCCAGTCGGGTACCAGCAAGCGCCCGGCACAGTCGCTGATGTATGCCAAACTATCACCGGATGGGCGCAGTGTCGGGTACGTGAGTGAACATAATCTGTTTGTTGAGGATGTAGCAACCGGTAAGATTACCCAGCTCACTACAGATGGAACGCGCAAGCGCATTAATGGCACCTTCGACTGGGCATATGAAGAGGAATTTGGTTGCCGGGATGGCTTTCGCTGGAGTCCCGACAGCAAGCAGATTGCTTATTGGCAGGTAGACGCCACCAAAATTCGGGATTACCTGATGCTGAATACCACCGACTCTATCTATTCGCATGTGGTGCCGGTGGAATACCCGAAAGTGGGGGAAAGCCCTTCGCCAACCCGTATTGGCGTGGTTTCCGTATCGGGTGGCCAGAATGCCGTACCACCGACGACCTGGCTCAACATTCCCGGCGATTCACAACAGCATTACCTGACTCGTTTGGAGTGGCTTCCTGCTGGCGGAAGTGTGATTGTGCAGCAATTGAATCGGAAGCAGAACGAAAGCAAACTCTTCCTTTGCAATCTGTCGACTCAAGCGGCTACACCAATTTATACTGAAACCGATAAGGCTTGGATCGATATAAAAGCACGCTGGAGCCGCGATGACCCGAGTGGCTGGGAATGGCTGGAGAATGGAAAATCCTTTGTTTGGGTGTCAGAAAAAGACGGTTGGCGGCATCTGTACCGCGTAGGGGTTGATGGCAAAAAAGAAATCAACCTAACGCCAGGATCGTATGACATTGCTACCATTAGCCATATCGATGAGGCTGCCAATCAAATCTATTTCATTGCTTCGCCCGACAATACCAACCAACGGTACCTGTACCGTACGCGTTTGGATGGCAAAGGCAAAGCCGAACGTGTAACGCCCGCCGGTCTGGCTGGCACTCACGGCTATACCATCTCGCCCAATGGCCGGTTTGCCCAACATACGTTCACTAATTACCAGACTCCCCCGTCGCGCGAGTGGGTAAGCCTGCCCGATCATAAAGCCGTCAATGAGTCGGAGAGTATTGCTGCCCGGACGAAGCCCATTGCCAAATCGAACGTTAGTTTCTTTAAACTCACGACAGAAGAAGGCGTAACGCTGGACGGCTGGATGGCTAAACCGACGGACTTCGATAGCACGAAGAAATACCCGGTTGTCTTCTATGTATACGGTGAACCCGCGGGGAGCACCGTGAATGATGATTTTTCCATCGGGCAAAACCGCCTGTTTCAGGGCGGCATGGACAAGGCAGGTTATATTTACGTAGCACTCGACAACCGCGGAACCCCAAATCTGAAAGGGGCAGCCTGGCGTAAATCAATTTACCGGCAGATTGGTCGGATCAATATTCGCGATCAGGCAATGGGCGCCCGGAAATTATTTGCTCAACATGCCTACATTGATACCAGTCGCGTGGCCGTTTGGGGATGGAGTGGGGGCGGGTCAACAACCCTACACCTGATGTTTCAATACCCGGACATTTATAAAACGGGCATTGCCATTGCCGCCGTTGGTAACCAGTTATTTTACGATAACATCTACCAGGAACGGTATATGGGGCTCCCGCAGGAAAATCGGGAGGATTTCGTAGCGGGTTCGCCAATTACGTATGCCAGGAACCTGCGGGGCAATTTGCTTTACATTCACGGCACTGGCGACGATAATGTGCATTACGACAATGCTGAAGTTCTGATCAACGAATTGGTCAAGTACAACAAGCAATTTCAGGTGATGCCGTATCCAAATCGTTCGCACGGTATCAACGAGGGGCCGGGGACATCGCTGCACCTGCAAACGCTCTATACAAATTACCTGCTGAAATACTGCCCGCCTGGTCCACGCTAACCGCCCGTTTTTTTCATGAATCGACTCCTGTCTTTAATTTTATTGGTGGCGCTGCCCGTTCTGGCTCAGGCACAGAAATATGAATTTACGCATGACGATACCCTGCGCGGGTCGATTACGCCCGAACGGGCGTGGTGGGATCTGGCTTTTTATCACCTAACCGTTCGTGTGCAACCAACCGATAGCACCTTGAGCGGTGCAACCCTCATTCGGTATCGGGTGCTAAAACCCGGCCAGACATTACAGGTCGATTTGCAGCGTCCATTGCGCGTGCTGCGCGTGGAACAGGACGGCAAAAAGCTGGCCGTTCGGCAGGATGGCAATGCATATTTTGTGACCTTGACTAAGCCGCAGAAGCCCGGCCAGACGGAAGCCATAACGGTGCAGTATGCCGGAAAGCCGCGTGTAGCCAAACGACCACCCTGGGATGGTGGCCTTGTGTGGTCGCGGGACAAAAGCGGGAACTGGTTTATTGCAACGGCCTGTCAAGGCTTGGGCGCTAGTGCCTGGTGGCCCTGCAAAGACCATATGTACGACGAACCAGACTCAATGGCCATCAGCGTAACCGTTCCGGAAGACCTGATGGATGTCTCAAATGGCCGCCTGCGTCGGGTCACGACCAACCCAGATCATACCCGTACCTTCGACTGGTATGTAGTTAACCCGATCAATAATTACGGTGTCAACCTGAATATTGGTCGTTACGAACACTGGTCGGAGGAGTACGCAGGCGAAAAAGGTCCGCTTGCACTGAATTATTATGCGTTATCGGATCATGTCGACTCCGCCAGGACACAGTTTAAGCAGGTGCCCAAAATGCTGAAGGCGTTTGAATACTGGTTTGGGCCGTACCCATTCTACGAAGACGGGTATAAGTTGGTCGAAACGCCGTACCTGGGTATGGAGCACCAAAGCTCAGTGACCTATGGCAACCACTTTCGGAACGGCTACCTGGGGCGTGACCTTTCCCGAACGGGCTGGGGACTGCTCTGGGATTTCATCATCGTTCATGAGTCGGGTCACGAGTGGTTTGCCAACAACATTACCTATAAGGATGTAGCCGATATGTGGATTCATGAGAGCTTTACCAATTACTCCGAATGCCTCTTTACGGAGTACTATTATGGTAAAGAGGCTGGTGCTCAGTATGTGATTGGGTGTCGGGCCAACATTCGAAATGATAGCCCAATTATTGGCATCTATAACGTGAACCACGAAGGATCGGCGGATATGTATTATAAAGGAGGGAATATGCTGCACACCATCCGGCAACTGGTGGGCAACGATTCTACCTGGCGGCAGGTTCTGCGCGGACTGAACAAAACGTTCTACCACCAGACAGTCACGACCAATCAGATTGAACAATACATGAGTCAGCAAACGGGCTTGGCGCTGAAGCCTGTATTTGATCAGTATTTGCGGAATACTAAAATTCCGATACTTGAATATCGCTCGGTAGCTGGTGGGTTTCAATATCGCTGGACAAACTGTGTGGCTGGCTTTGCTATGCCGGTTCGGGTGTGTGTCGGCGAGTCAGGACCTTACTATTCGCTGACACCAACGGCTCAGTGGAAAACACTGTCAGCAAAGAACGAAACAGCCCTAACCGTTGACGCTAACTATTACGTGCTCATCAAACGAGTGGAATGATGGGTTCTCATAACGTTTAATCAAAAGGTTGGCAGGGGAATGAATAAAAAAAGTAACTTATTGATGTTTACTCATTTATACCATTCTTAGTGTCGTCACGACTATGCGAACAAACTTAAACTTGCTTTGGACTGGATTGCTGTCAGCTGTGTTGCTTGCCGGATGCGGAAGTAGCAAAGAAGAAGAGAAAAAAGACGAAGAGTCGGTATCGGCCCTGGGTGCTGTATCGGCCATGAAAGAGATGGCTGCCCAAGCCGAAGAAATGCAGAAAGATGGCCCCGTCGAAACGATTGATTTCCGTTCGCTGAAGGAACTGCTGCCCGCTGATGCTGATGGGTTACCCCGCAAAGAAGCGACTGGTGAAAAAAATGGAACCGCTGGCTTCACTATATCGACAGCAAATGGCAAGTACGCCAATGCGGATGACACTGAGAGCATCGAACTCTCGATCATTGATGGAGGAGGTTCGGGCATGATGATGGGGCTGGCGGCCTGGTCGATGCTGGATATGGACAAAGAAACCGCAGACGGATATGAAAAGACCAGTAAAATCGGTGATAATAAATCCTACGAGAAGTATGACAACGGCGATAAGAACGGCGAAGTTGACGTATTGGTCAAGAAACGATTTATTGTATCAGCCAAAGGCCGGGGCGTAAGCATGGATAAAATTAAAGCCGCGCTAGATGATATTGATCTGGACAAGTTGAGCAGTCTCAAGTAAACTGCTCCATAATAACAGAAATGGCCGACTAAATTAGTCGGCCATTTCTGTTATTAAATAAGAAATCAAGGCTTAAAATCCGCTGACGTTTAACCTGCCTCCGGTCAATGTCTTACCTGATAAAGATGGCGTGGACACGACACTGGATAAAATCGCCGTCTTTATCTGAGTCGCTGTAGCACCGGAATGAGTGGAAGCATATAAAGCGGCCGCCCCCGTTACGTGCGGAGTTGCCATTGACGTTCCACTGTAAGACTCATAAATATTATACGCTGTTGACGACCAGATACCTTGTCCGGGAGCGCCCAAATCAACGGTTGTTGCTCCATAATTTGAAAACGACGACAGAGCACCCGTTGAAGTAATGGCCGCAACGGCAATCACATTGGGCAAATCCATGTTAGACGGATAACTGGCCACTACATCATTGTTGTCTCCCACGCCATCACTTCCGCCATTGCCGGCTGCGGCTACAAACAGGATATTTTTGGTATTCGCCCGATTCACTGCGTCATAAAGCGCCTGCGAAAAGCCGCCCCCGCCCCATGAGTTATTGCTTGCGACAATATTCAGTCCATGACGCGTTTTCAAATCGTTCAAGTAGTCAACGGCTTTCACGGCATTAGCCGTAGTGCCCCCTCTTTTCCCTAAAAACTTACAAGAGATAATCGTGATGTTCCAGTTCATACCGGCTACTCCCTGGCCATTATTTGCTTTGGCACCAATGGTTCCCGAAACGTGCGTTCCGTGATCGTCTGAGCTGCCACGGCTGCCACCATCATAAATCGTATTGTTATTGCCATCAAAATCCCAGCCGTGAACATCATCGATATAGCCGTTCCCATCATTGTCTTTGCCATCTACGGGATCATAGGGATTCGTCCAGACCTGACCAGCTAAGTCCGGATGATCGAATTGAATACCCTCATCAATAACGCCAACCACTACCGAACTTGAACCTTTATGACCGGCCGCCCAGGCGGTAGACGCTTGACTTCCATACACATTACCATCCATTCCCCACAATTGGCCACTCGCAATGTAAGTGTCATTTGTTACAGCGGCATGCGCATATATAAAATTAGGCTCAGCAAAGGCTACACCAGGTGTGCCCTTTAAGTCAGCAATGGCTTCAAGTACATTCTTGTTGACTTTGACCAGGAAAAGATCCCCTTTTTTACCTGCCCGTTCCATCGCTTTCGTCAGGATTTTTTCGGCTGGTATTCCCTTTACTTTGTCAAACGCTTTATTTTTCACGTCATCACTCGCGTCTTCGGTAAATTGCAGGAGCAATTCGCCGTCTACGTAATCCTGACCTGCGCCAAGCCGGGCATTGGTTGGGGATGCCGATTGAGGGGTAGATAAATCAACTACCGGTTGGCAACCTATGATCGTTAGGGATGTAATAGCTGCGAGTGCTACAGCTTGAGCAATTCGAGATTTAGTAACTTTTTGCATGTATATTAATAGTTAGAGTTATGACTAAAGATAAAAAAATAACTAATAATATACATGAAAATAAGTAGCATAAATTCTAATGATCCTTTTTTGTTACGGAATGGGCATATCTCTTGGCTACACCCAATACGCCAATGGTAGGGTTGGCTGACATAACCAGCAATAGTTGATTGGGAGTTAGTGTAGATTGAGCTAGAAATAATCTACTCAAATTGGGTATAAAGCGATTTCCGGTCAACCTTGTCGGGTAAAGGGCCTTGTCGGGTAAGTTTCATTTTGGCCAGTGCCGCGCCAACGTGGGCGCAATTGGCAGGCGCGTAGCCATCCAGATACGCTGTCAGAAAACCAGCCCAGTAAGCGTCGCCTGCTCCGGTCACATCCACAACGTCAATCTTTTTACCGGGTATCCGGGCCTGTTTCGCGCCGTTATCATACGACACCATACTTCCATTAGGACCGAGTGTCAGGCAAATCATAGAGGCCCCCATCTGGTGAAAATCGCCCAGAATACGTTCTGGCGTTTGCGTTTCGCCATAAAGCCGTTCGGCATCGTCTTCGCTGATTTTTACCAGAGCACCGGCTGAGCAGTAGTCTCTTAAAACGCGCCATGCCTGCTGGCGATCAGGCCATATGCTCGGCGCATAGTTGGTGTCAATTGTCACCTGGCAACCAGCCGCCCGTGCCCGCAAAGCTGCGTCCACAATGGTATCCTGAGCCGGTTGTCGGCTCAGGGCAAAACAGGTTGTGTGAAACAGCTGAGCCTGGGCCAGTAACGAATCCGGCAATTGTTCCGGCTTAATCTGGCAATCAGCATGACGGTAGGCGACAAAGTCGGGCGTACCAGCCGTGCGCGAAACCAACACGATACTGCTTGGCTCAAAGGGGTCAGAGGTAATGAATTGTGTATCCACACCCGATTCCGCAATTTGCCGGGTCAGATAGGTGCCAATATTATCGCTGCCAACACAAGCGACCAAGGCCGTCGGGTTGCCCAGACGAGCCATGTTCGAGGCCATATTCGCCGGGCTACCACCCTGATATCGACGAAAATCCTGGGCGTCGAGTAAACTGTTCGATACATGGTGGCCGATCAAATCGGCTAATAGTTCGCCAACAGAAAGGAGGGCGTAAGGTCGCGGTGGAGTTGTCATAGTAAAAAGGCCTTCTGACCAGGAAAAGTCTATCAGAAGTCAAAGAAAGGGAAAAGTTAATTAATTCCCACCGGGCTTAATGGGGAAGGCCGCTTCTTCACTTTGCTTTGTTTCATTGACCAAAAAGCAGGCGCCAGCCGCCAGTAACAGACAGACACCAGCTAAAGCCAGTGCATTACGAGGGTCGTTTTTCAGTAGCGTTGGGTAGAAGAGTTGGACCGTCAGGTTATTGACAATCTGTGGCACCACAATAAACCCATTGAAAATTCCCATATAAACACCCATCCGTTCGGCTGGTACGGAACTGGCGAGCAGCACATACGGCATAGATAAAATAGAACCCCAGGCCAGGCCTACCAGTGTCATACCGATAAAAAAGGCGTATTTATCGTCCGATAGCAGCATGGACAGAAAGCCCAACCCACCAATGGTTAGAAAAAGGGCGTGCGTTGCCCGGCGACCAATGCGGTTGGCAATGGCGGGTAAGAAAAACGAAATCGTGAAACAGCCTACATTGAACATGGCGAAGCAAATGTTGCCCCATTCCGTACCTTCCTGAAAACCCGGTGACTCAGGAGTGGGCGCATTAAATGCATGGCGGGCTACAGCCAATGTCAAATACTGCCACATAAGCGGCAAGGCAAACCAGGTAAAGAATTTAACCCACCACAACTGCTTCATCGTAGACGGCATTTCTTTAAGGGCCTGAAAAATTTCCACAAATGCCCGACCAACGCCACTGCTTTCCGTTTTGGTGCGCCTGAACTCTTCCAGATTTTCGGGAGGGTACTCATCCGTCGTATAGATTGTCCACAGAACAGCGAGTAAAACGGCCAGTCCCCCAATATAAAAGGGATATTTGATGCTGTTGGGAATAACGCCAGCTGCCACGACAGCCGTTGTTGTGAGGCCCAAAAGCCGGAAAATAGTTGGCATCAGGTTTGCCATAGTTTGGCCGAAGCCAACAAAGAAGCTTTGTACTGCAAACCCTAAATCGCGTTGCTGATCGTTGAGTTTATCGCCAATAAACGCCCGAAATGGTTCCTGTGTAATGTTCAGACCCGTGTCCAAAATCCACATCAGGCTGGCAGCCATCCACAGGGCCGATGAATTGGGCATGAGAAACAATGCCAAACTGGTGACGATCGCGCCGATCAGAAAAAACGGTTTCCGACGTCCCCACCGCTTGGACCAGGTACGGTCACTGATTGAACCGATGATCGGCTGCACAATCAGGCCAGTTATAGGACCGGCCAGCCATAGAATGGGAATATTGGCTTCGTCTGCCTGCAAATACCGGAAAATAGGACTCATGTTAGCCTGTTGCAAACCAAACCCGTATTGAATGCCTAAAAAGCCAAAGCTCATATTCCAGATTTGCCAGAAACTTAGATTGGGCTTAGCGGTAGCGGTGGGTTTTTTTATGTTTCCAGTTTGCATGGATTGTCGTATATTTAACAGTTGGGTTCCTCAGTGAAGAATAGCCAACAATAATACATACTGATTTGCAGGATACGGAGATATACTTGTCTTATTTTTTCGAAAAGCCGTACTTTTGAGAATGATTCCGAAAAGGTGGCCGATCCTCATTACGGTACTGACGTTTTTCATTTTATCCTCTTTTTCCGCCTTTGCATCCGGGTCGGCCGATTCGACGCAAAAAGTTATTATTCGATCCATTGTCCTCAAAGGCAATTACCGTACTCGCGATCGGATCATTCTTCGGGAAATGACGCTTCACATGGGCGACTCCGTCCGGCTGGGCGATTTGCCGGGGCGGGTTGCCTGGGATCAGCGCAACATCAACAACACAACGCTCTTTATTACGGTAGATGCAACCACCCAAATTACGTCGCCGGTTGATTCGACTCAGCTTGCCCAGGTCGACTTAACCATTACAATGAAGGAACGGTGGTACTTCATCGCGTATCCCGTTTTCGACCTGGCTGATCGTAACCTGAATGAATGGTGGTACGACCGGGGCCACGATTTTAGTCGGGTTATTTACGGTGGTCACCTGAGTTACCGCAACGTAACGGGCAATAACGACCGGCTTCAGGTCGTCATTGAACGGGGTTTTTTGCAGCGGACGATTCTCTCGTACTCAAAACCCTATATTGATCTGGCTCAGAAAATTGGTCTGCGCGTTGATGTGGGCTACATAACCAATAAAGAAATTCCCTACCGTACTCAATTTGATAAGTGGGTATACGTGAAGTCGGAAGATGTGCTTCGCGAACGGGCTTATGCGGCCGTAACGCTTACGCACCGGCGAGGGCTCTATCATTACCATACCTTCGACACGCGGTATACCCGAAATACCATTGCAGATACCATTGCCCGGCTCAATCCGGATTATCTGCTGGATGGCCAAACGGAACAACATTTTCTGTCGGCATCCTATAACTACCGGTACGATCGGCGCGATAACATCGTCTATCCACTGCAGGGCATGCTGCTTTCGGCAGGTATCGGTGTGTCGGGGCTGTTGCCAAAGGATAACTTTCATTTTCTGGACTTATCGGCCTCGGCCACCCGCTACTGGTCGCTGGGAGGGCGGTTTTACCTGGCGGGTAACCTGCGCGCCCGCTCAACCTGGCCCACCCGACAGCCTTATCTTAGTCTGCGCGGCTTAGGAAGCTCCAGTGATATGGTGCGCGGGTATGAGCTTTACGTTGTTGACGGGCAACGCACCTTTATCTGGCGGAATAGCCTGCGTTATCAACTCTTCAATGTTCGTAAGCAGCTTCACTGGCTCCATGTGCGGCAATTTAATACGGTACCTATTTCGGCCTACCTGACGGTCTTTGGCGATGCAGGTTATGTGAGCAGTACGTATGCGGAGCAGTACCAGAGCCGACTGGCCAATAAGCTGCTGGCCGGTACGGGCATGAGTTTGGATGTGGTAACGTTTTATAACCTGGTTATGCGTTTCAGCGGCACGATCAACGCTCAAGGTAAGGCTGGTTTCTTCTTCAATCTGGCGCAGGAACTATAACACGCCATTCATCAAATTCCCTGCACAATTTACCTTTCCGGTAACCAATCATCCGAATCTGGTTCACTGCAAGAGCATTGCCTTGTACCTTTGACCCGTCAATTCGACCTACTTTTTCCTACTCCGATGTAGACGCACCGTCTTCATTCTCCGACCACCTGTCGGATCGATTTTCTCCATTACCACTTATTTCTTAACCACTTAAATCCGTTTTTATCGATGGAAATTTTACCTATGGTATCAACCTGGTCATGGTTGATCGTGCTCATTGTACTAGTTGTACTTTACAAACTAGTACTCCGCTTTTTATTCGGGATGGTTATCGTGCCGGAAGACCGAATTGGTCTGGTGACCAAAAAATACGTACTCGTTGGAACGGACCGAGAGTTGCCCGATGGACGCATCATTGCTACAAAAGGCGAAGCTGGTTATCAGGCCCAAACGCTGGCTCCGGGCTTGTACTGGTGGCTCTGGCCCTGGCAGTATGGTATTACCATGCACCCCTTTACGGTTATACCAGAAGGCCGGATTGGCCTTGTCCTATCGAATGATGGAGCGGAGTTGCCGACGGGTAATATTCTTGCCCGGCGCGTAGAATCCGATAATTTTCAGGATACCGAGCGGTTCCTGAGCAGCGGAGGGCAAAAAGGTCGCCAGACGTCTGTGCTTACACCGGGTACCTACCGGATTAACCCGTTTACCTTTACGGTCACCATTGCTGATATGACCGTTATTAAGGAAAATATGGTCGGTATTATTACCACGCTGGATGGCGACCCTCTGCAACCCGGTCAGATTGCCGGCCGAAATGTAGAAGGTCATAATAATTTTCAGAACATTGATTTCTTCCTGCAACACGGTGGAAACCGTGGCCTGCAACCGCAGGTTGTGCTGGCTGGTTCGTACTACATCAATCCGTGGGCTGTTCAGATTGAAGAGATACCCATGACCGAAGTACCAATTGGGCACGTAGGTGTCGTGATTTCGTATATTGGGGAGGATGGGGAAGACCTGACCGGAGCCGCTTTCAAGCATGGTAACATTGTACGGAAGGGCTTCCGTGGGGTCTGGATGGAGCCGCTGGGGCCAGGTAAGTATCCGATGAATGTATTTACCATGAAGGTGGAGGTGGTGCCAACCACCAACCTTGTACTAAACTGGGCGAATGCCCGTACTGAAGCCCATGCGCTGGATCGTAACTTGTCAACCATTACGGTACGGTCGAAAGACGGCTTCCCCTTTAACCTCGACGTGGCACAGATTATTCACATTCCGTCGGTTGAAGCGCCGAAAGTGATTGCCCGTTTTGGTAGTATGACCAACCTTGTCTCGCAGGTACTGGAGCCAACCATTGGTAATTATTTCCGGAACTCGGCTCAGGACTCCGATGTGATTGCGTTCCTGAGTACTCGAAAAGAACGGCAGGAGGCCGCTCGCGAACACATTCGGGCCGTATTGGAAGTGTACAACGTCAACGCCGTCGATACACTGATTGGTGACATCGTGCCACCCGACAGCCTGATGAAAACGCTGACGGATCGGAAAATTGCTCAGGAGGAAGAAAAGACCTACGAAACGCAGCGGATGGCCCAGGAAAAACGGCAGGGTATGGAACGCGAAACGGCTCTGGCCGACATCCAGCGAGAGGTTGTCAAAGCGCAGCAAAGCGTCGAAATTGCCCAGCGTACGGCCGATGCCGCCGTGAAAAAATCAGAAGGGGAGGCCCGCAGTCTGAAATTGCAGGTGGGCGCCGAATCGGAAGCTACTAAAATTCGGGCCGAGGCCAACGCCGAAGCGCGTCGTCGTCAGGCGGCTGCCGATGCGGAAGCGACCAAACTAACCGCCGATGCCGAAGCCGAACGAATTGCGAAGACCGGTTCGGCCGAAGCCGAGAAGATCCTGGCCATTGGCCGCTCGACAGCCGAAGCCTATGAGTTGCAGGTGAAAGCGATGGGCGAAGAGAATTTTACCCGGTTCAAGATTACCGAAGAGATTGGTAAAGGACAGATTCGGGTTATCCCCGACATCGTTATCAATGGATCAGGTAATGGCACCGAAGGATCGATGAATGGCCTGCTGGGCCTGAAATTACTGGAGCAGATTGAAGAACGGAAGACGGGACAAGCAACAAAAATCGTTGATGTAATTGTGCCCGTTGATAATAAGGCAATCGATAAGAAATAAGGAAGTAACGCTTAGTCAGCTAATTGAGCTAGCGTACTGACAAAAAGCCTCATTGCCACCAGTGCATTTGTGAAAGGAAACCGTCCATTTACAAATTCGCTGGGGGTAATGAGGCTTTCCAGTTCGGTTGCAATACCTTTGCTCTACCCCAAAGCTTCACCACCAGGATTGATTATGGCCACTACCATTCCCAAAAAAGAAGCGTCGAAGAAGCCTTCCTCCGGTTTATTGAGCCTGCTTAAACCGTACACCCGGTTGATTCTGTTACTGATTCTGTTTGCGTTGATCAGCAACGGGGTAAACCTGATTCTGCCCATACTGATCGCGCATGGTATCGATGATTATTCGGCTGGTAAATTCGTGCTGAAAACGATGGTCATCGAGTTTCTGGCGGCAGCCCTGCTGATTTTTATCTTTACCTATCTGCAGAGCGTTATCCAGACGTATGCGTCTGAACGAGTGGCGCGGGATTTACGCACTCAACTGGCGGCTAAAATTTCCCGACAGAGCTTTGCGTATATACAACAGACAAACCCGTCTCGCTTACTGACCAACCTGACTTCAGACATTGATTCGGTCAAGATGTTTGTCTCGCAGGCGATCGTATCCATTGTTTCGTCACTCTGCATCATTTTGGGTGCCAGTGTTTTACTTATTAGTATCAACGGGTTGCTGGCCCTGGCTGTGCTCACTATTGTCCCTATTATCGGAATTACGTTTTATCTGGTTTTGAAGAAAGTTCGGGTTTTGTTTAAGCGGAGCCGGGAAGTGATCGACTGGCTCAACAGAGTCATTAACGAGAGCATTCTTGGTTCAGCCATTATTCGGGTGCTCAACTCGCAGCAACTTGAATACGATAAGTTTCTGGCGGCCAACACCGATGCAAAAGATTTAGGACTGGCCATTTTGCGGTTGTTTGCCGGCTTGATTCCGGTTATCAGTTTCACCGCGAATATCGCTGCATTGACCATTCTGGTATTGGGCGGGCACTTCGTTATCACAGGCAGCATGTCGCTGGGCGATTTTGCCGCGTTCAACAGCTACCTCGCGCTGCTGATCTTCCCCATTATCGTTATTGGGTTTATGAGCAACGTAATTGCGCAGGCATCAGCTTCGTACGAGCGCGTGAATGAGGTGTTGCAGGCACCTGAAACAAGCAGCACCGGCACAATCGATGTTTCCTTAAAAGGCGATATCGAACTTCAGAATATATCGGTTTATTATGGTGAAAAGCCCGCGCTGAAAGATGTTTCTTTTGCGGTGAAAGCGGGTAGTCGAACGGCTATTGTAGGCCCAACGGCTGCGGGCAAGAGTCAACTGTTATATCTGCTGACCGGGCTGATCAACGCCAATGCAGGGACCGTGAGCTACGATGGTAAGCCGATTGCCAGTTACGATGAAGCGTCCTTTCACCAGCAGGTTGGGTTCGTCTTTCAGGATAGCATCATCTTTAACTTAAGCATTCGCGAAAACATCGCCTTTAGTGACGCCGTTACTGACGAATCGCTGGAAAAAGCCATTGATACGGCCGAATTACGGAGCTTCGTTGATGCGTTGCCGGAGAAGCTTCAGACCGTTGTTTCGGAGCGGGGAGGGAGCCTGTCGGGTGGCCAGAAGCAGCGAATTATGCTGGCTCGCGCGTTGGCCCTTAACCCCAAAGTATTGCTTCTGGATGATTTCACGGCGCGCGTTGATGCGAATACCGAACAGAAAATCCTGGCCAATGTGCAGCAGAATTATCCGGGTCTGACACTACTCTCGGTTACGCAGAAAATTGCTCCCGTCGAAGATTACGAGCAAATTATTTTGCTTATGGAAGGAGAAGTGGTTGCCATAGGAACCCACCCGGACCTGATGAAAACGAGTCCCGAATACATTCAGATTTATCAATCCCAACGCAGCACGAGCCAGTATGAACTACGATCTTAGTAAGGCCACCGGGCAGAAGGAAGAAAAAAACGCGACTTATAAAGCGCTTCGTAAACTGCTGGCACTTATCAACGATGAACAACGAATTTTGATCCTGGCCTTCGTCGCCATTCTGGTCAACTCGTCGTTAACCTTGGTAAGTCCTATGCTCATCGGCTATACCATTGACAAGTATGTCCAGACAAAGCAGTATGATGGCGTTTTGCGGAATGCGGCTATTTTATTGAGTATTTACGCCGTCGCGTTCGTCACCAACTATGTGCAAACCCGGCTGATGGGGGGCGTGGGGCAGCGAACGCTTTTCAAACTTCGGAATGCGGTATTCAACAAGCTGCAGGAGTTGCCGGTAGCGTTCTTTAACCAGAACAAAGCGGGCGATTTAATCTCCCGCATCAATAACGATACCGATAAACTAAATCAGTTTTTTTCGCAGTCGTTGATGCAGTTCGTGGGGAGCATTTTCATTATGACGGGCGCCGGTCTGTTTCTGCTGTTTATCAATTTGCCACTCGGGGCAGCGGCCTTGTCTCCTGCCATTCTGATGTGGGTTTTTACGAAAGCGACATCGGCCTGGGTGAAGCGAAAAAATGCGGCCAACCTGAAAAGCGTGGGTAATTTAAGCGCTGAAATTCAGGAGAGTCTGAACAACTTCAAGGTGATTATTGCCTTTAATCGCCGGGATTATTTTCGAAAACGGTTTGATGATGTTAACCAGCAAAGCTACCAAACGTCTATTGGCGCTGGTCTGGCCAATAACGTGTTTACGCCTGTCATTGGCCTGGCGGCCAACTTCGGCCAGTTGATTGTGCTGGGCTTTGGCATTTACTTAATCTCAACTGGTCACTTCACCATTGGTTTGCTAATTAGTTTTCTGTCCTACGTAACTAACTTTTACAATCCGCTTCGGCAACTGGCTGCCTTGTGGGCAAACTTCCAGGTTGCGCTCGCGGGTTGGGATCGAATCTCACACCTGTTGGCCCTGCAAACCGACCTGACAACCATTAGCAATCCATTGACCGGATCCTCTGCAGCGCTTTTGTCGTTTCAGAATGTGTCGTTCAGCTATCCGGATGGAACAGAGGTGTTGCGCAACATCGATTTCGATCTGGTTAGTGGTAAGACTTATGCACTGGTTGGCCCAACCGGGGGTGGAAAAACGACGACGGCCTCGTTGATTGCCCGTTTATATGACCCAACCAGCGGTACGGTTCTGCTGGAAGGGAAAGATATTCGCTCTTATAGCCCGCAGGAACGTACCCGAAAGATCGGCTTTATACTTCAGGAGCCTTTTCTATTCACGGGCACTGTGCGAGACAATATTCTGTATGGAAATGAAGCGTACCAGAGTCATTCCAACGAGCAACTGGCCGACGTTATCCGGGAAGCAAACCTGGATGGCTTACTAGAGCGGTTCGATGAGGGGCTCGACACAAAAGTTCAAACAAGTGGCGATGCCATCAGTTTGGGTCAGAAACAGCTTATTGCCTTTATGCGGGCGGTTCTGCGTAATCCAGACTTGCTGATTCTGGATGAAGCGACGGCCAACATCGACACGGTTACGGAGCAATTGCTGGACGAAATTCTGCAAAAACTGCCCGAAAAAACAACGCGTATTATTATTGCCCATCGCCTGAATACCATTGAAAGTGCGGATGAAATCTTTTTCATTAATTCAGGCCAGGTGACGCAGGCGGGTTCGCTCAACGATGCGGTTGATATGTTGCTTGATGGGAAGCGAGTGAGCTAAATGAACTTAAGTAGCCACTGAATGTACCTATTGCGAATAGTTTAATGCTTACAAACCAGATGAAACAAATAAGTCTACTAGCTATATTATTGTTACTTTCATACTATCAGCAAGCCTGTCGGGGTCGGCAGCAGACCGCTTCGCAAACGGCCGATTCAACAACTGTTGCCTCTAGCTCTGAGGCAGCATCAGCTCCCGCGATAACTGGTCATTTGGCACAGCTTGGCCTGACCTCCGATAGCCATTGGCGCGGCATTAACCTTGGTGATGAGTTCACGAAAGTAAAAGCCACCGAAAAAGGCGAGCCGTTCGAGAGCGATGCCGATCATATTGGCTACACGATTGAATTGCCCAATCTCGAATCGGCCGATATCCTCTATTACCAAACCGCCAGGAAGGTGTCGGCTATTGATGTCGATTTGTTTTTAAATAGTCGTCAATCAGTCACGGATTATCAGAAAGAGTTGGGTACTTATTTCTCAGGTCGCTACGGTGTATCCAAACCTACTTCGGGCGGCACGGGATGGACGGGACAGACAGGCGAAACCGTTTTGTTAAAAGACGTTTCGAAAGGAAAAGATTTCGGCCTGACGATCAAGATCGCTCCGG
Source organism: Spirosoma radiotolerans (assembly GCF_000974425.1). Classification (NCBI taxonomy): domain Bacteria; kingdom Pseudomonadati; phylum Bacteroidota; class Cytophagia; order Cytophagales; family Cytophagaceae; genus Spirosoma; species Spirosoma radiotolerans. The sequence continues at coordinate 4,394,437 of NZ_CP010429.1, read as the reverse complement.
CAAAGGGAGCAACGACTGCTTCTGCAAAGTGACTATGGCGATGTAAGCCGCACGTTGACAAAGCTGATAACTCTAATAATCAGATGGCTATAAGCTCCGGCTTCGTCGAAGGTTTAAGCTGAAGAGGTGTTCCGTGTAAAGTGCCAACGGATCAGTACCCGAGAAAATATTATTTGTAATATCCCCATACTTCTCTGGGAACGACTGACGATTTAGCAACAACGAAGGGAATGGTGACCTCTTCCAGCAGCGTACGGTTTTGGTAGCGGTCTTCTGGCAACCGATTCGTGGGAATGTGCGGCCCCGAATTTTCTTTGGAGTTGGTAAACGTGAAGGCAATAGGAAGCGCATATGCACCACGAAAATGCGGGTCGATATTGGAAAGCGTTTCCAACGCTCGTTTGACTTCAAAGGTAAACCCGAAGCCCATATTGTCTGGACTAAGAATCACCACATTCCTGACCAAACCCAGCGAATCAACATCAAAGCCAGCATAGACACGTCCATAAATTCCCTGATTGCCGACCCAGCCCGGATAGTTGATTTTATTCTGAAGAATTTCTCTAAAGACTTCTTCCTTGCTTAAATGAGCCCGGTTTTGTCGGGCTTCAGCTACCCGCAAATCATAATAATTGAGGATGTTGATAACATCGCTGGTCGTAAGTTCCCGGTTTGGAATTTTGTCTGCAAGTGCTTCTGATTGATCGGCTAAAACATCGAGCAGCGATTTCCTGGAAAAACTGATAAGTGTAGGCTCTGCGTTTTCTTTTTGAACGAAATACTTCGTGACAGTTCGATAAATACCCCTGAGGTTCAAATCTTTATAGTGCCTCATATTGACTTGTTCAGCACTATTCATGTAAGTCAGCTGATTACTTAAACTTTTCAGCAACTTCGTTGGTCCACTATGGACAGTTGAAAAATACATACGATAGTCCATACCGGCTAGTTTGTTCTGCTGACGAACATATTCCGTGTTGTTGATCGAAAAAAACTCCGGCGTAACGGTTTTAATGGCCGAGTCACCGTCGAACCGACATAAAACTTCATTCGTATTCAAATTATAGGCAAGTTGGCAATCCACTGTTCTGCCCTCCATATCCAGCCGAATCTTACCGGGTTGCCAAACCGGAAATGTGAGGAAAGGACTTCCCATATACGTTGTTCTCGTATAGGTGCTCGTCATGCCGGGGCTATAGTCATCAACACTTGTAAACACGTTTCCATCTTTTTCCTGATAGACAAAAATTTGCCCTCGGCAAGTCAGGTAAGGCATCGACAACATACAAAGTAGTAAGATGAGCCGAATCATAACACAAAGTAGGTAAGAGATAGAAGAGATGTGTAGGCCTAAATAACGTATTAAATCAATAATATCACAAAATAGATCAAAATTATTGTAGCAGGGGGAATCTATAAGCATCAGTTGGGTTATAAAGCAAAAGCCCCAACCAACTGGTCGGGGCTCTTACTTAAGCGTTGTAGTAGTCTATACCTGGTGCATCCAGCCAAAAGTATCCGCTATCTTACCCGTGCGCAGGTCGGATAGATAATCCTTAATACGAACGGCAAAGGACTCTTCAGGCGCGAATTCTGGAAGCATATAATCTTTACCATTATAACCGATGAGCGAGTAAGGAGAAGAACCTACCGCTGTACCAGCCCCGAAGGCTTCGGTTAAGCGGCCGCTCTCGATCGCGCCAATGACTTCGTCGATAGAGACAAGCCGTTCTTCAACCTCGATACCCCAGCTACGGGCAATTTGCAGGATCGAATCGCGGGTAACACCTTTCAGAATCGAATCAGATGTTGCCGGGGTTACCAACTTACCATCGATCATGAACATGATGTTCATGGTGCCCGATTCCTCAATGTATTTATGCTCGCGGGCATCTGTCCAGATTAACTGGTCGTAGCCCTGTTGTTGAGCCAGCATCGTTGGATACAGGGAGCCGCCATAGTTACCAGCACATTTGGCATAGCCAACGCCACCCGGTGCCGAGCGAATATATTCCGTCTCGACTTTAAGTTTCGGTGGGTTTGTATAATAAGCACCTACGGGACAGGTGAAAATGCAGAAACGATACGTTTTCGAAGGAGCTACGCCCAGAAATGTATCGGTGGCAAACATATACGGACGCACATATAGGGAGCTTTCGGGAGTGCCCGGTACCCAGTCGGCATCTACGCGCAACAGCGCTTCAAGGCCGCCAATGAACACCTCTTCGGGGAGCGTAGCCATACACATACGACGGGCTGACTCGTTCATCCGTTCGAAGTTTGCGTAAGGACGGAACAGGAATATTTCGTTGGCCTCATTTTTGAACGCTTTCATGCCTTCAAAAATAGATTGACCATAATGCAGCGACGACAGAGCAGGGCTTAGCGTGAAATTGTCGAACGGCACAATCATCTGATTTTGCCATTGACCATCTACAAAATCGGCCACAAACATGTGATCCGAGAAATGTTTTCCGAAAGGCAGGTGATTAAAATCTACCTCCTGAATGCGGGAGCGCTCCGCTTTCCGCAATTCAATTTGTAATACGTCCGTCGTCATAACAGCTTGTGGTTAATACGTTAGCCCGCTTGTGAACCGGCTGAGGCAAAGCTAAAAAATTAGATTGAGTAAGTTAGTTGTCAAGACAACTTTTTTTTCTTTGTCATGCTGATCGGTCCGCCGGTGCGGAAGGAAGCATCTTACTATCCGGTCAGCATGACAAAATAAAGTTACGTTCTAGGCTGCCAGGCTACCTCGTCTGCGCTCAATTCCTGCGCCATTTTTCGGCTCAACACGAAGAGGTAGTCAGACAGGCGATTTATATATTGTAAGACCAACTCATCGACACCAATACCCGTTTGCAGGGTGGTATCGTTGAGGGCAATGATCAATCGTTCGGCTCGGCGGCAGACCGTTCGGGCAAGGTGACAGAACGACACGGCCTGGTGGCCACCGGGCAAAATGAAGGCTCGTAATTCGGGTAGTTCAATGTCCATAGTGTCCATCGCATCTTCGAGTACCTGGACATCGTCTGGCGTAATAGCGGGCATGGCCCGCTTTGGTGCTTTTTCTGGGTCTGTTGCCAATTCGGACCCAACGGTGAACAGCCGGTCCTGAATCTCTTTCAACAGCTCTTTTCGTTCGCTGTTGACAGGCTGATCGCGAACCAGGCCAATCCACGAATTAAGTTCATCTACAGTGCCATACGCATCGATCCGTAAATCAGCTTTGCTTACCCGACGGCCACCAATCAAAGCCGTTTGCCCCTTATCGCCTGTTTTTGTGTAAATCTTCATCGTATAACTTAAACCAAAATGCTCAACAAGTGGCTAAGCTAACGGATTTACCGCGTTCGAGCCTTACCTTTGCGCCCTGATTTGAAAAGCTATTTGATATGGCCGATTAAATCGCAGGAAGTAGCCAGCGTTATTAACTGCTTGGTGGCTCATTCATTTCGCTTTAGTGCGGGGCGGCCTGTGCCGTCTGATCTCGCTTATTTACATGAAAGTAGGTACTTTTTTCGTCCGTGTCTGGCGCATGGTGTCCATTGCCGGATTTTTATTGGCGCTGTTCAGCAGTTATATTTCATACCCGGATGCGGTTGCCGTTCGCTTTGATGAACTAAACCATCCCGTTCAAACGCTCGACCGGGAAGTGATTTTTTACCTGGCAATCGGTATTTTTATTATCAATAATACATTACTTGATCTTATTGCCCGGTTGTTTCTTAAAGTTCCGACGGCCCAGATTCCCATACCGAACCAGGCCACCTGGGCTGCTAACCGTCCTCAGTTGAATAAGGTCTTTAAGAATTGGTTCAATGCCCTAATGGCCTCTGTAAATACGATTCTGGGCCTTGGTTTATTGGTACTTTCATTTCTCAACCGGTCTGACCGTCCTATTCGGGCGATTGAGTATGCCTGGCTGTTGCCGCTCAGTACGGCCATCATTCTTGTCGTGCTGGTTTCGTTGCCAATTCGTTTGTCCATGAAACCTGGTGACGATGACTGAAATGAATGAATTGTCGTTGAGCCAATTTCAGTACGATCTTCCCGACGACCGTATTGCGCGCTTTCCATTAGCCCAGCGTGATGCATCGAAATTACTCGTTTATCAGGGCGGTCAAATAAGCCATCAGCAGTTCTCGGATTTGCCTGCGCTACTGCCCGAAAACAGTTTTCTGGTTTTCAATAACACGAAAGTTATTCCGGCCCGGCTGCATTTCACCAAGCCAACGGGAGCCATCATTGAATTATTTCTGCTGAGTCCATTTCCCACTGAGCAGCCAATCTCGTTGGCTATGGAAGCTACTGGCTCGGCTGTTTGGCAGGGTATGATTGGCAATCGCAAACGCTGGCGGCCAAACGAGACGCTGGAAACTACATTTTCGACACCTGCTGGCGACGTGACGCTAACCGTTACCTGGTACAACTATGAACAGTCGGCTGTTCAGCTTAGCTGGCAACCGGCAGAATTTACTTTTGCGCAGATCGTCCAGTATGCCGGTGAAATACCATTGCCACCATACCTTAAACGTGATGCAACCGACGCTGACAGAGATACCTATCAAACAATTTATTCAAAGCAGGAGGGAGCTGTCGCGGCTCCTACTGCAGGGCTACATTTTACGCCCGCCATATTCGAGGCCATTAGTAAACGTGCCATTGGGTACGACTACCTGACGTTGCATGTAGGAGCCGGTACATTTCAGCCTATAAAGACGGACGATGTGCGGCAACATCATATGCATACGGAGCAGGTCGTTTATACAGAGCAAATCATACGGCACCTGCTCGAACACAGGGACGCCATTATTGCTGTAGGAACAACATCTATGCGGGCGCTGGAAAGTTTGTACTGGATGGGAACAAAACTGCTTCGAAACGAGCCTGATCCATTCCGGCTCGACCAGCAGTATGCTTACCAGCTTCCGGCCGACCAACAGCCGAGCGTAGCTGATTCCTTGAATGCCGTTCTGACTTATTTTAGGGATACTGACAAGGCGTCTATAGTCGCGCAGACAGGTATCTATATTACACCCGGCTATCCGGTCAAACTATGTAGGGGGATTATTACTAATTTCCATCAGCCCGGCTCAACGTTGATTCTGCTGATTGCTACCCTGATTGGCGATAATTGGAAACGCGTCTATAATGACGCACTCGAAAACCAATATCGTTTCCTGAGTTACGGTGATTCATCCCTGCTATTGCCATAAACCATTAATTTTGCGAACTCAAAGAGCAAAAGAATGAGTGAAAGAGCGGTATGAAAAGATGCCCACAAACCGCTCTTTTGCTCATTCATTCTTCCGCTCTTTAAATTTTCTTTTTTATGAATTTTATTGACGAACTCCGCTGGCGTGGCATGTTAAACGACATGACACCCGGCACTGAAGAACAACTCCAGAAAGAAATGACGGCGGGCTACATTGGGTTTGATCCCACGGCTGCATCGCTTCATATTGGTAATCTGGCTACTGTTATGCTCCTGGTGCATCTGCAACGGGCTGGTCATAAACCGTTCGCCCTAGTCGGTGGCGCTACAGGGATGATTGGTGACCCATCAGGTCGTTCTACCGAGCGGGATTATTTATCTGAAGAGACATTACGGCATAATCAGGAGGGCATCCGGGCGCAACTTGCCCGTTTCCTTGATTTTGACTCTGGGGCGAACGCGGCTCAGATGGTCAACAATTACGATTGGTTTAAAGAGATGACGTTCCTTGATTTTCTACGGGAGGCCGGTCAGCACATAACCGTCAATTACATGGTTGCCAAAGATTCGGTCAAAAAACGCCTGGATACTGGTTTGTCATTCATGGAGTTCTCATACCAACTTCTTCAGGGATATGACTTCTATTGGTTGTATAAGAACCGGAATGTACGGCTGCAGATGGGCGGTTCTGACCAGTGGGGCAATATCACTACGGGAACAGAACTGATTCGGCGCAAGGAAGGCGGTCAGACGGATCTGCGGGAAGAGCACCATGCGTTCGCGTTGACTACCCCGCTAATCACCAAAGCTGATGGCACAAAGTTTGGTAAATCGGCGGGAGGAAACGTCTGGTTGGACCCAGCCATGACATCACCGTATCAATTCTATCAATTCTGGTTGAACGCCACCGACGCGGATTGTCCACGTCTGATTCGGGTCTTTACCTTGCTAACACGTGAAGAGATTGAAGAACTGGAACGCCAGCATAATGAAGCTCCGCATCTAAGGCTATTGCAAAAAGCAATTGCGAAAGAAGTAACCATACGCGTTCATTCGCAGGCTGGCTACGATTTAGCCGTAAAAGCATCGGACGTTCTTTTTGGGAAAGCCACCCTTGAAACGTTACGTTCTATTCAGGCCAATGAGTTTGATATTATTTTCGAAGGAGTACCTCAAACCGAAGTATCAGCCGAAGAATTAGCCAATAGTAAAGATATTACAGATCTATTATCAGTAGCCAGCCGAGGTGAAGTGTATGCATCGAAGGGCGAAGCTCGTCGGGCCATCACGCAAAATGCAGTCAGTATAAATAAAACGAAGGTAGCCGATCCTGCTGCTGCCGTTGACTTAGAATGGCTACAGGGGCGGTATGTGTTGGTTTCGAAGGGAAAGAAAAACCATTTATTGAAAAAAGTTTAAACTTTTTTCAATGGCTAAATCACTGACATAAGGCGACTTACCAAATACTGATTGGCGAGTCGCCTTTTATTTTTGGAATGGGCCTTGACAACGGGAAAAAAGAGGCCTACCTTTGCACTCCCAAACATCGGGAATGAGTCGAAAACAGAAGCGAAAGCTGTTGATAATCAACTCATTACGTGCAACCCGCTGAAAATCAATTGCAAAATTTATTTTCAGATTTACTTGACAAACTGATTTACGTCTCGTACCTTTGCACTCCCAAACAATACGGGGGCTTGCTGAATAAGCAGTAACAGG